>JARBTQ010000038.1 GCA_029240075.1 Chlamydiales bacterium | reverse complement strand
CAGAAGATATTAAAGGTTGCCTAGACAAGCGTATCACGGACAATTTTAAAATTGTTAGCAATGCTTTTGCCAATTCTTGAGTTTGTTTGTGTATATATACCCATTTCATATTAGCTCCTTACTTTCTTGTGTTATTTTTGCCAAGTTTACAGCAATCTTTTGAGCAATAAGGCCTCTTTTAAAAGTTGCTGTTATTAATTTATCTTTTTTAAGAGTTCTAACATCCTTTCTTTTACTGCATCCTTAGCTCGTAAACTAGCATAAGTATCTTGCTTTTCAATATCTTTGATACATTTTACAAAGACAATCTTACGATCCCCTTTTTGCACCCAACCGATAAACCAACCTATTTGAAGGTTCAATTTTTGAGTCTTATCCCTGTTGAGCTGAGACCCATTACCTGTCTTACCATATAATTGCCAACCTTCAGATAGTTCTTCGACAAATAAAATATTTCTGGTCATCTCGTGGGCTTTAAGACTTACAGGCAGTTTATTGTCAATAAGGCTTTGTAAAAATTGCAGCTGTTCTTCAGGAGAAATTTCAAGAGAACTAGAAAGCCAAGCTTGTGTCAATCCATTATTTTTCCCAGTATCGCCAGAGGTATCTTGATTTCCATAACTGAATTTCCGCACATATTCCTGAAATTTTTTCATGCCAAGCATTTGTGTCAACTTTTGCGAATACCAGACACAGCTGTGCTTCATCCAAAGGGAAGGATTATGAGATTGCTTCCAATTCTTGTTATAATTTACATAACCTTTTTCGAATGACCACTGTGGATCGGTTTCATTGATAAGTAACCCCTCGTTATATCCCATCAAGCTGATTGCAATCTTGAAAGTAGAACAGGGAGAATGTTTCTTTTTAAGATCTCCTTCACATACTAAGAAATTGTCATTTTCTTTGACTATGAAGCATGCCTCTTTCGCAATGGTGCTAGACCATTTTAATAATAACCCAAGTATTAAAATAATGAATATTTTTTTCATTTTTATTCTTAAAGAAAATTTTGTTTGAGTTGCTTGCAAGATATGCAAAGCTAGTTTAAGGTCTTTTTAGTAATACTTCAACAAAAGCTAATATACTCAATTAAAGACTTGTATCGATCATCAAGCCTCTTTCAAACCATTACTGTCAGTTATGCAATAAATCTCTGCAAAACAAGTTTTGAAAGAGATGCATTGTATGCACAAAGCCTAACAAAGCAATGGTTCTGGTAAAGAATATCAACTAATTTTGACAAAGATTCCGACTTCGTGGCGAAACAGATGAATAGATCTCTTGCAAAAATCTTTTTGTAGAGGTCTTTCAAGCAACCGATAAGGATTTATTATAAAGATCTAATCCTATCCAAAAAGATTTAATTTAAAGCTCTCTGCGTATAACATAAATTTTTAGGAAAAGGCCTATATTTTAAATTCATCTCTTTCTACTTCTATACCATTGATCACTATTGTATCGAATATGTCAATTGCGGGAGCAAAAAACATAGCAGGACGCTGTTTCTTGAGAAGATAGTTCTTAACAAAAGCTTCAATTTCGTTGTGTTGTGGCTCTATTGTAATCCTTGCTTTATCGATACACATTTTACCCCCGCAAAATTGAACCCCTTTAGGTACCTCCGTTTTAATGTGTTCTAACACTACTGAAACTTTAATAATGGAATTAGCTAATTTTTCTATTTCATGTACTACACATAGCTGTTTAGATTCGTTAGTTTCATTCGTGTATTGGTGTAAGCTATTGTATTGATCATCCATGGCCAAACTTAATTCTTGCAACTTCATAGAAAGCTCCTTTTTTTTGCACTATGGTACTATTTTAGTTATAGACAGTTGAAAATCATATATGAGAACCTAGCATAAAACTAGTTTAAAGGACAATAGTGCAACTAAATTTTGTATAGGAAAATAAAAAACATGCTGAGACTATTGCATAAAGGCGCTTGAAGTTATTCTATTTTAGCAGTATATTTTATACGTAGGCAAATAGTGTATTCAGATGATCTTATGGAAGCATATACAAAGTACTTGTTTTAAGCCGTTGTACCGGAGTATTCTTTTCCTTGTATACGACGTCTAGTGTCGTACTGCCTATATATAAGTTTGGCAAACTCAGCTGGTTTTTTGCAAGATTATGAAACTTCAGCTTCTTACAGACCTGACTATAGTCATCGGCAGGTGTTAATTGGCATATCTTTGATTCCATCTCTTTCCTAATATCACGCAGGGAAATATTGAGTGTTTCTGTCATGAATTCTCACCGTCTACTATCTATAAGTACTTCATCGATGATGCGCCAACATTGCTTTGCCTCAGCATTATTAGGATTTGTCAGTCCTGCTGCTACAATTAAAGCCTTCCATAAGCCCCAGGCTCCAGCCCGAGTCCATGTATCAGGATCAAGTTGGAGATTTCCTCGAAAGATTTTTCTGCTTTTTCCTTTGAACAGAGTCCATGCTATAACTAGATCACAAGCTGGGTCACCAACAGCTAACTGTCCGAAATCAATAACAGCACTTAAGTGACCATCTTTTACTAATAAATTGCCAGCGCTTATATCTCCATGCACCCATACTGGCGGTTTCGACCAAGTGGTTGCGAGCGCAGCTTCCCAAAGCTTGGTTGCGGCATAAGTATCGATCTTGTCTTTTAGAATAGTAAGTGCTTGCCGAACTTCGGGATCATAGACTACAAGCAATCCTCCTCGATAAAAATTCTGCAAGTCTGGAGAAGGCCTTTCAGTAGGATCGATACTTTGTAGAGTATTAAGAAATTGAGCTAGAGAAGAAGCAAAATCATACAAGTCAATTATCTGTGCAGATGCGGCAGAATCGCCTTCTATCCAACGATAAATGGACCAATGCCAAGGATAACCATATGCAGGCTCTCCCATTGCCAAGGGCTCTGGAATTGGAAGAGGTAGCAAAGAGGCCAGCCTAGGTAACCATTGCTGCTCTTTCTTTACCTGTTCAGTATATTCCGCGGCACTAGGCATGCGTATAAGCATATGTTCTCCTAGAAGGAACGTTCTATTATCCCATCCACTATTTGCAACGGGCTTGATAGGAAGATTTTTCCACTGAGGAAATTGAGTCGCCACCAAAATTTTTATTAATATGTTGTCTATAATCAATGGCTTGCCTCTTATTTTACAACTTGTTGCCACTCTTACTTACTCGAGAGTAAATAAATTTTATAAGTCATCGGGAATATCCGAAGAGGATAGTAGCTAATTCATTCTCTAGTTGTTTTATAGGGGCTTGCTGATTGTTACTTAGGATAATAATGCATATTTTTTTGCTTAAATACCTTGCCATAATGGAACGGAAACCATCTATACAGCCCGTATGATAACATCTTTGGTTGAATGGCGGGTTATTTGTAGGATTTTTTTCCGTTAGAAAACTAACGCACCATCCATATCCATATGCTAAGTTAGGTTCATCCGTAGGCGTATGTGGGAAGAACATCATATCAATGGAGCCTTTCTGCAGAATCGTTTCTCCATACAATGCTTGGTCCCATTTATATAAATCTTCAGCTGTAGATAATATCCCGCCTGCAGCATAAGGTAAGGACATATCGATAAACTTTGCATTAATTCTTTCGTTACTATCATCTAATGAATATCCCGATGCACGATTAGAGATGATTTTTTGGGAACAATCGTAGTTAGAGGCTTTCATACCTAAAGGTTTGAATATATTTTCTTTTATATATAGATCATAGGGGAGATTGGATACTTTCTCAATGATTAGTCCTAGTAAAATGTAATTAGAGTTGCTATATGAGTGGCCTTCCCCTGGCTGAAAAAGTAGGGGCTCATTACAGAATGTGCTTACAATATCTTGAATAGATAGCTTACAAGAGCGTGTATCCATTATTTCAGGTAAATTAGTGTGTTCAGGTATACCGGAGTCATGTATGAGAAGATGATGGATAATTACTTTATTGGCTATTTCCTGAGGATAATTCGGCAAATAGTGCCCAATAGAATTGTTCACAGATAAAAGGCCACATTCTTGTAATTGCAAGATCGCAGCCGCGGTAAATTGCTTTGTTAAAGAACCTATTCGATGGACTGTTTGAGTGGTATTAGCAACATTCAATTCATAATTTGCTTTCCCGTATCCTTTATGCAAAAGTATATGACCTTGTTTGGCAACAAGGACTGTTCCACTAAACTTATCATTCTTTTCTGCAGTTATTAAGTATTCGTCTAGTTCTTTCTGCTGAAAGGAAATAGGCATTTGGTGATAGGACATAATTATTTGTCTTATAGAGTAGATATAGAGCTATTTTTAGTCTTAATTTTTTTTTGAGAAAAACATCTTTCTCATAAAATTCCATGCTTTCAGTTAAGCACCTTACTCTATTATTTGGTACATATAGACTTAAACTAGCTTGTTAGAAGTCTACGGTGCATATTAAATTTCTTGTCTAACTTAGTTTAAGAAGTTTTAATAAACCCTCGAAACAAAAGTTTCGAAAAGGCCTACTCTGTTTAATAAACAATTCTCTTGAGAGAGTATACAATCATCTTAATCCACAGGGGACACTCGAATAATATGGCCATCGGGGTCTTTAGCAAGGAAGGTACGGCCAAAAACTTCATCGTAAGGTTCTTGTACGATATTGATGTGGGGGTTCTTTCGCCATTCCTCGAAAAGATTATCTACATCTTTGCCAGTTGGCAGCATGATCCCAATTTCAGAGTATCTTGGAGCTGCAAGATCTGGTTTTACTCCACCTGTCCAGATAGCAAATAGAGCTTCACCGCCAGCAGCAAATGCTACATAGCGGGGACTTGAAAATGCTGGTTCGCAATTAAAAAGAGTCTTATAAAAGTTAGTTGAATGTTCGATATTGGATACGTAAACAAGCTGAAGGTTGGGTTTAGGGGATACTGCCATTATGTGTTGCTCCTTTAAATTTGATATTACTATCGCTGGGTTAATCTGCAGATGTTCAAGGCTGCACTGCAAAATCTTTAATAAATATTCATTTTTTTATATTCACAACTTTCCCTTTGGTAATTTCTAATAAGTTCTGTGGGGAAATTCGAAAGACAGAATTAGGAGTACCTGCGGCAGCCCACACGTCTGAATAACTCATCAAATCTTCATCAATTAGGGGACGGATCTCAAACTCGTATCCTATAGGGGGAACGCCACCAATAGCAAACGTTGTATACTGTAAGACATATTCAGCATCGGGTTTTTCTATATATTCACCAATTATCTGGGCAATCTTCTTTTCATCAACTTTATTTTTCCCACTTGCAATAATGCAAAATGGCTTACCAGTGGTTTTACCTTTGAATATTAAAGTTTTTGCAATTTGTCCTATTTCACATCCAATAGTATTTGCGGCTTCCTGAGAAGTTCTAGTAAGCTCATCAAATTCCACGACCTCTAAAGATAAGTTATAACCATATAAAATATCTTGAATACGTTGAGCAGAGTTTTTTAATTTATTGTTCATATGATGTGTCAATCCCCTATTTGCTTATATCGAGGGTTTTTCATTCGCTACGTATTTTTATTTTTTTCTGAAAGTCTTCTCCCAATGAGTGTAGATAGCTTAAAAACTTATTTATTTCTTCTGCTGAGCCTGCTATATAGGCGTTATCAAATCCTGAGCCTAATTCAATTTTAGCTTTACTTTCTTCTATTAAGCATTCGTAGAGAGCATCATTACCTTCTATAAGTTTTGTAGACATAATTTTTTCGCTATCTAAGTTTATAAGCAAGAAAGAGTCGTCACTAAGTTCAGGTTCTTCTTTGGATCTTTGAACCCAGTTAGAAGAAAGGGAGCTCAAGAAATTGGATAAGTTCTGCTTGAAAGTCTTTGTAAATACAGCATCAACCTTTTTTCCTGTTTGATTGACATTCGCACATAAACTTATAATACTAAGATCCTGATTTGATTCAGGCCGAAAACAGAAAAAGTTATATTGGCTATCAGAGGGTGTAGCCTCTTTTAAAAGTCCACCAATAGCTTGAGCTTGAAAAAGACTAGGGAGAATTATATCGATTCTAGAAATTTGGCCTAAAAAGCCTTTAGCTTCTTTGAAAGGCTCATTTTCAAAAGTTTGTATGACATGGATCATATAACTAATAAACATAAATGCTCCTATATAATATACGTTTTCTACTATTCATCAGCTAAGTAGGGTCATTGATACATCTATCGCCTACACTAATCTTCCTTGATATTTTACATGAATATACCCAATCTAAAATACCGTAAAAAATACCCTGTAGGAAATCTTAGGAAAGAAGACAATCATCTCACGGGATTGGCTGCTAGCAATGTTAAAAGAACTCTTATTTATCTCAAATCCTAGTAGGGCTTAGTTATATTTAATAAATACTAGATAAGCCTTGAAGTTATCTACCACTCAATTTTAAGCAGTTTGTCTGAAGCAAATTGCAACATGACTAGTTCTAGAATCAACCATTGCTCAAAGGAATTTTTAAGATTAAATTCATCATGAAACTCTGGTATAAGTTCTTGAATAAACATACATTTCTCCAAGTTATTTTATGCCATAGTGGATCGCTTATAGGCATGAACAAGCAAACCATGACATTGCACAGGTAGCCTTCTGATAAAACCTGACTCTAAAAGGGTCTTTTTATATCTCTTATAACATTCACAACTTCTGGAAGCCTCTTTATGTAATAAGGCGTTTTTCTAATCTCTTTAAGTAATTAATTCGAACCAAACTTATTCAGTTTTAAGTCTTAATTTCTTTTCTTTAGCGGAGATTCCCTGCTGTAGCTAATGTTAAAAAAATCTTTTAATATAATAGCGATTTTGTTGAGTAAAGTTGAAAATAAGCTCAAAAAGGAGAAAGTTATGACAACAACTATCACAATGACAGATACCGCATGTCAAAATCTATATGCATATCAGGAGCATAATGGCTTAAAAGGTGCTTCTAAAATAAAACCCATAAAGAAGCCAGTATCTTTACCCTCAATTACTATGAGTGGCTCAACACTGGATCAAGACAGAACAGCTAAAAAAGTTAATAAATGCAAATGTATTATTCTTTAAGCTATTGAAGGGCTGTTAAAAAATACTAGGGTACGTATCACAATCAGATTTGATAACAGCTATTTATCTTTTAGTCTTAATCTTTCTTCTAATTCCACATCTAGAAGCCAAATATGCTCTTGCTCAAGCACTTCAAAACGCAATAGCTCTTTTGATTCATCAAGCTGCGGTAATGGTATAAAGCTTGCTTCTGTGTAGTGAATACCAATAAATTCAATATTCAATTCTTCACATATTTTTTCTACGGATTTCACGTAAGATAGATTATCATCTATGAAAATAATCTTATTTGGTTTGAAGTTTGCCTTATTTAAAGCAGCCTTCAAAACGATCCCTTTATCTACCAAAGCAGTCAAAATAATTCCATTTGTTATCATAGGCACTCCATCATCAGCTTTTAGATCAGGGAAAGAGCAGTCTTCCTTAAATGGTGATATATCCATAAAAGAAATATTAACCTCTGCTAGCCCTTGAAGCCTTAACTCCTCCATTTTAGGAATAGTACCGAAATGACCAGTCCACCAAGCAGTCAGAGCTGTTACAGGAATATCCCTTTGAGCAAGTTTCCTAATTAAACTCCGGACTTCAGGGTTAACTAATCTAACAGTCCTTTTCCTAAAAAAATCACTAAATATTAGTTTAATGTCATTTTTAGAATATTTTGCTCTTAGCTCCCTGCTTAATGTCTTTCTAATAGAGTCTTGTAAAATGAACTCATCCGTAGGAGCGATCAAGACATCATCTACGTCAAAGATGACTAAAGTATGAGTATCTGCTTTTTCTATTTCTCTTGAGGCCTCTTCTAAAGAGGATGTTTGTACGATTTCTGCAAAGGAAGCTCTTCCTGAAATAAAATAAGTAATAGGAATATTCGAGCTAATTTTTTCACGTTTTGTTCCCTAGGCGCTATTATAATAGGATAGGTCTATTAATTGGATTAGCATGATCTATAAGAAGTGTTAGTCTTTGGATGAAGATAGAAAACGTATAATATTATCCTCTACCTCTTTAAAGAGGCCATGCATGTTATGATTTCCTTCTGGAAGAATTTCTAATGTTGAGGCTATACCGTTTTTTTCTAAGGCACTGTGCAGATTTTGTTGTTCTTCCAAAAAGACCCTATTATCTAAAAGTCCATAGATCAACAAAACTTTTAAGCTCTTAGGAAGGTTTTCTACATTGCAAATAGGATTCCGCTGCTTGAGCCAGTTTTCAAAATTAGATTCCTGACATTTTTTGAATTTGTTCTTGAGTCCATACAGCACTTCAAAACGTTTGAGTATACTCACATTTAAATCGACGTTTCCAGAAATAGAAATAGCATGGCTTACCTTGTCTTTTAGATATTCTAGTCGACTAAGTGCAATGAACATTTCCATTGCTCCTCGACTAACTCCTACCATTGCATAAGGGGCTTTTAATTTGACTTGTGTAAAATCTTCTAACTGAGGGAAGAATCGAATTAAATTTTCAATATCATCGATATCATCCCCGCCAAATTGATCTACGCCACCATAGATATTTCCCCTATACAGTGTGCCAACAACGTTGTACCCTTTTATGAAAGAGAATTGATTGTTAGGACGCATAATTCCAAAATATTCATTCCCTCCTCGAAGAAAAATTATAGTCGGATTTAAACCAGTAGTTAAATAGCTAAAATAGCCTCCTACATATTCAGCTCCGCTTTGGTATTTGAAAATGACTATACGTCGTTCATTATCAATAAGGGGCTTTTTTAAATGTAAAGGGATAAAGGTCTCGGCGATTAACTTTTGTGTAATATCTTGAATCTGCAGGTTGCTTTCTAATTGATAATATTTAGCTCTTTCATAAGAGATTTGCTCTGCTTGATAGGCTTGATATAACCTAATAAATAGATCTCGATAGAAAATAGCGCCACTTATCAATACAATAATTGTAATTATCACAATTTTTTTTAACATATTTAATTCGCCTCTCCTTAGACGCTTATATCCATTAAAACTCACTATGGGTTTTAGGAATTTCTTTCTATGCTATCCTTGAAAACTTCTTTTGAATAATTTTTCAAGCATATAACCCTAAAGTAACGTATCCAAGCTTTTTCATTTTCTGAATGAAAACTTTATGCCCTATACGCAGGATTAGTTATGGATGTCAATATATGATCTTCCCATTTCCCATTAATGAATAGATAGTCTTGGGCATAGCCTTCGACTTTAAACCCTAAACGGCGCAATAACTTGCCACTACGTTGGTTTGTTGGCATATAGTTTGCCATTATACGATGTAAGTTTAGTGTGTTGAATATATAGGGGATGGCCGCTTGCAAAGCCTCATACATAAGGCTTTTTCCTTCATAACCTTTTCCTATTCGATAACCTAGATAACACGACTGGAAAGCCCCTCTCACAATATGGGTGAAATTACATAGCCCAATAATTTTTTGAGGATCTTGATTTAAATAAAGACCAAGTCGTAAGGCATCCCCTTTTTCATGTTCAGCTTGCCAATTCTTTAAAACTTGTTCGATTTCTAAATAGTCGATTAAATTATTATCCATATTCGAACGCCATAGGGCAAAATGAGCCTTATTTTCGCTTTCAAACTCATATAGAGCTGGACTTTGCTCAGTGGTCATTTCAATTAGTTTCATTCTTGCTGTTTCTAGTTGACGCATAGTTTGCATTGTATCTTTTAAGTCCCTAAGGTTTATTAAATGGAGTGCCACTCCTAGTCAAAATCTGTTGGTAATAGAAGATTTTCAAAATGTTGAAAACAGCGTAATACTTGCTGACGCGTAACCCGATATTCTGAAAGTTCGGGAAGGGCATCTTTATTAAAGAAAGCGACTTCAGAAGTCTCTAAACTTGGTCGAGGGGAACCCTCTAAGATCTCACAAAGAAACAATATTTTGTAGACATGGGGTAATCTTGGTTTAGGGACATATTTATTACGGCAGAGTATGGCTATAGGCTTTGTAACCTTTGCTCTAAATCCCGATTCTTCCCATATTTCGCGACATACCGACTCTGATGCGGTTTCATTAACTTCTGCCCATCCACCAGGTAATGACCATAGGCCATTACTTTTTTCTTTAACTAATAAAATGGAGCTACCCTGAAATATAGCTCCTCTTACATCAATCTTTGGTGTTAAAGCTCCTATCTCTGAGTTCAATAAGCTCAAGGATTCCTCTAAAGAAAAATTACTATGATATGATAGTAGTTCTGCTATGATTAACCGTAGCTCCTGAAAACGTTCTAAATCATAAGGATCTTTTGTATAAGTAATTCCATTTTGTGCTATTGCTTGGAGTCTGCTTAAGCATGCTAACAATCTAGGGCTTCCATCATTCATATTTTATATCCTATCTAATTATGCTGGGACTAATCTTAGAGCTGTCCAGCATTCATATTAATTTGTTTACCTAATGCGCACTGTAACATAGTTAAGCCTAGGATGAACCATTGGTCAGAAGCATCCCTTATGCTTAAGTTTGCTAGAAACTGTTGATATAACTCCTTAAATACGGGAAGTTCATTAATGGACAAATGACATTCTTCTAGTAAAGCGCTTTTCAGAAATTCTGTCCCGTAAAAATAAAAGGAGACTTTTCGCATTAAGATCAGTTTGGAAAGCTCTGGTTGCGTAGGCAAACGGCCAAAATATTTGGATAGAAATCGGCTTTGTGCATACGGATCAAAAAGAACAAAATTACAAATGGTTGCTAAGTCAATAAAGGGATCAGCTTGTGCAGCAGCCTCCCAATCAATCATCCAAACTTTCTTCCCATCATATAGAAAATTTTGCAAGTTTAGATCTTGGTGGCATGGAGCCTCAAGTAATTGTGGTTGTAGCTGTTCTTTAAGCTCATTAAAGTTATCCAATAAAAGGCTATGAGAAAACAATGGGATCGTATACTGCGAAATCTGGAAAAGATTGTTCTTAATTTGAACGAAAACATCAAAGCCTGTAGGAAATTTAGGCCCCTGATGTAGGCTCCTTAAAGAATTAGCCAGCATTGTCAGCATGTCATCTTCTTGCCAGTCTGCAAAAGATAGAGAGATCTGCTTAACAAAATCCATAATAATGATTTCAAAACCGTTTATTTCGCCAGAAAAATAGATGGCAGGGGATAGTCCTATTCCTGCGGCTAACTCAGAACATATAAGTTGATGATCCTCTTGTTCCTCTGCAGGAAGAGGGGGTGTTATACGAGCCACTACAGTATGGCTATTGCACCTTACCTTATACAACCAAGAGCTGGATAGTCCACCAACAAGAGATTCGATAAACTGGATTTCTTTATCTTGTATACAAGATAAAGAAATAGCTTCTGTGATAATTTTTGTGTAATCTTTATCTAACATGAGTCTCTAATTTTATTAAGTTTATTCTGAATTCTCTCTCCAAATATTTGAGTTTTATTGCCCCTATAATAAGTCGCAATAGGGCATAAGAAGTTCAAATAGTGCAGAACGGCTATTAACATATAATTTTGCTTTGGCTTTCTCTAAATGGCTTTCAATGGTTCTAGGTGAACGATACATGATTCCTGCAATTTCTTTTGTTGTCTTACCCGTTAAATATTGCTTTAAGCAGGCTTTTTCACTATTTGTCAAAGTAATGAGAAGACTAGCTATTTGATCTGTGTTTTGAATGGCAGCAAGGAAGTTAAGCTGTTTTTGTGGGACTAAAATATTGCTACAAATATCTGGTTTTTCATTATATTGACTACCGATAATTTGTGAAATATTGATGCTGTATTCATGAGCTTCTAAGGTGATTTTCGATGCTTCTTCTTCAAAATAGTCGATGAATTTATTGATCATTTCTAGGTGATTTAAGTATACCATTTCGAAGCCAGGGTACTGATTGCTAGTAGCAAATCCATACTCTACAAAACCATTTTTATCTTTTCGAATATGTATCAGGACATGATAACAATCACCTTTCTCTCTTAGTTTTCCTTGTGTTCTTTCGTAATCTTCACATTTCAAAATCTCAGGAATGACATAGCCAGTTTGAAAAAAAGTTGGTTTGCGAAAGTAGGGATGTCCTAAGTATAGATGCTGACCAAAAAATGCCTCTGCTGTAGGTGGGTAATTTCCAATTAATGAGTACGAGCGATCATTGCTATGGGAATTACGCCAAAACCTGTCGATTCCACACAATAGACGCAGAGGTTCAAGTAGTTTAAGGATAGTTCTGTGGTGCTTAACTGAAGGAGGTCCTATTTGGTCATAAATGTTTTTCATTTTCCTACTTTTTATTTTCAGGGATAAGCTGGCTACAGCTGTCTTAAACAAAGTTATAGCCATTTAAAAAGATTTGCTTTATACGTAGACAATGCCTTCTAGGGTCCATGCAGGAGCACGGATACAATAGAATTTTAATGCCTCGGTATTATCATTAAAAATTTGGTGAATTTTACCCATAGGAATTTTTACTATATCGCCCTTTGCCACAGCTCTTGTCTGGTCTCCAATCGTTAAGCTTCCGCTTCCTTCTGTGATAATATAGCTCTCCTCAGCCTTCGGATGATAATGAGCTTGAGAGTGGCCATTCTGCATAATCTCTACTTGCGCAACGCTGTGTTGTTGACTATTACCATTGTGCAAACCAAGCAGTTCATAGATGTGCTCTCCATTACCAGCATTAATCTCCTGACAATCTTCCTTTCTTTTAATATAAATCTCGTCACTTTCTGAATTAACTTTCTGGTTGTGCAGTTGCTGCCCTGCTGGGATAAACCCTTCTGGAGTCCAGGCTGGAGCACAAATACAATAGAATTTTAACGTTTCAATATTGTCATTAAAAATTTGGTGAATTTTCCCTACAGGGATTTTTACCACATCGCCTATTGTCACAGCTCTTGTCTGATTACTAATAGTTAATCGCCCACTCCCCTCTGTGATAATGTAGCTCTCTTCAGCTTTCGGATCGTAATGAGCTTGTGAAAAACCATTTTTAAAGATCTCTACTTGAGCAAGGCTATGTTGCTGACTATTACCACTGTGCTTACCTATAAGTTCATATACATATTCCCCATTGCCAGCATGGATTTGTTGACAATCCTCCTTTCTTCTGATGTAGATATCGGTTTGAATTGCTCCATGCAAAGCTGTATTGTGTGTATCTTGGAGAACATAACCCTGGTTATGAGAAACTATATTAAACATATTACTTGCTTTTTTTAAAGAATTGGTTTTTTTATGCTTTAATTATAATTTTTACTACCTTATAAAGAGGACACTGGGTTAACTAGAATCTATGTAGTTTTATTCAAGTTTTAAGATTCGATTGTTTAAGGCCATTTTTAAGCATGATTGTTGCCCTTCAACCAAATTAGAGTAAATTTTGATAAATAGTAATTCTTTTACAGCTCCTGTAAAAAAACTGACAAAATTCGCTGTATCCTCTGAATTGCATCTGGAGGTGAGCTTCCAAGTCCTATGTTCAATCATATGTGATGAGTTAGCTACTTTAACATCTGTTACATTTCTAATCGCTTTTTGTACCTTTTCTCTTTGAAGGAACTCAAGATTCTGTTGGTAATTTCTTGGTCTATAGAGAAAATCAGAATTATATTGATAAGCAGTGGAATCTCTTAAAGCTAGATATAATGGACTTTCAATACTCCCCTTTGTTTCCTGAATGATTTCTGCATGTAAAACTTCTGCAATGTTGTGCCCTAGAATTTCAATCATAGAGCGAGTACTAAGTTTTGCTTCATTTGATTGTTCTGAAGCAGAGTTAACTCCAGTATGTTCAGGCTTCATAGAAATTTCAGAAGAAGGATTTATTTCTATAGGGGCAAAGAGATAATCAATAACAGTCTGACTATCTTTTCCAAAAGCTTTATGAATTTCTTCTTTATACAAATTAATAAACGTTTTTATTGAGGAGACAAATGAGTCTTTCTCTTTTCCCCATCCTTTAGCTAGTTCTAAGTCTTTAACTTGCTCAAAATAGGATTCATAAAATGCTGTACCAGCACGTATACCAGTCCTATGAATATTAAGCACACTGAGCCCATGCTTTTCTACTTCTTCCTTTAAGCTAGTTTTCTTCTGTGTAGTAGCATCCCACATGCTACTAAACTCATGGCGGTCTTGAAATGGGAAAAAGCTCCACCACATGGTTTTAAAAATATCGGTTTCTGTATCAAAATAAGATTCATAAGACCCGGGAAGTTTGACATAAGGAAGTTCCTTAGTTCCTCCCAAGTCTATCCAATACACTTGTCCTTCTTTAGGGTCATAGAGGTAATTTTGAGCTCCAATATCTCCATGGACTAGGAGAGTTTTTCTTTCTTCAAAGAACACACGTGATAAAGCCCCCATTTGTTTCCCAATTTCTGTAGCCATCTCTATGGTTTGAGATTCCCTTGTTTTCAGATCTATAGAAGTAGTAGGTTCACGCAATATTTTTCGAATTTCAGCTAAGGACTGACCCTTTGCTTTTGACATGACCGTGACTAAAATAGTCCCACTCTTTACTTTTACTTTAGTGGCTCCATGATAAGCAACCAGCTCTGGCAGCTTTACATGGTATTTTGTACGATATTCATTAACCAAATCTCTAAATTTTTCTATGCTTTTATTTTTAACTATCCCTTCTTCTCGATTAAACTCATATGTATGCATTTCAGGCATTTCTTTGATCACATAAGAATGTGTCTTATGATTGACTGAGTCAAATGTTTTTAAAAACAGGATTTTACACGCCTTACTTGCAGTCCCATTTGTTGGGATAATTGCTTTGTACTTGGTAACATCCCCTATTATATAGTTGCGCCCTTTAAGAGTGTCTAAAACCGATTGATCCTCTTTATTCCACTCAGAATGTTGTGGGTATAATAGTGAATTATGTATAGGGTTTGTTCTAATATCCATGTGAAAACCTTTGGTTTTATTATTTATTTTTTAAATTTATGTAAAGATGGGCAAAGCTGTATAGGCTACAAGCATATTAATATTAGCTCTTGGTCTGTATGCGAATTTGCTTAGCAGCCCAAGCATAGCCTAATGGTGACTCAAATTCGTCTTTAATCCACACGCTCATCAAATTGATTATATTATACAAAGCGCGGTCGATTTGACCTTTTTTAGATGAAAAAAGAAGGGCCTAGACTCTATTATAGGAGTTCCAACACAACCTAAATAGAAAAAAGG
>JARBTQ010000011.1 GCA_029240075.1 Chlamydiales bacterium | reverse complement strand
GGGGGCTATCATTATCATTCAAATTACCGCAGGGGCACATGAAAATGATATGATCACAATTGACCCTTTAGGAACAGGACCTGGGCAAATTAATGTAGTTGGCAATTATATAAAATATGGCTCTATTGCTATTGGGACCTATAGTGGGGCAGTTAAGGGAGCCTCAAATTTGTGTATTAGACTTAACAGCAATGCCACGCAAGCAGCTATTAACGCTGCCATGCAAAGGATCAGTTTTAGCAACGAAGATGTAACAGCCCCTATAGAGGATAGAACAGTAACCTACACTTATAGTGACAATGCTTCGACAACACATGCAGCAACAAAAATAGTAAACGTTATCAGCGCCTCTGCTTCCGCCCCTCCAGCGTCTGCTGTGGTTGCGATACCGACCATAACTTATATCTATAACAAGTTAGCAACGGCGCTGCAATATCCTAGATCATTTGTATTAATAAACAAATATATAAGGAGCTTCTTTTCTTTTAGATAAACCAAATTTTTGACAAAACACATGCTTAAGCGATTATAAATCTATAAAAATGATTAGAGAGTGCTTTGAAGTATGGAGGGGGATTTCTTGATCGCCCTCGCAAATTCTGCTTTCTTACAAATCATCTCTCAAAAATGTGCAAATTTAGCGAACTAGCTGAAATTCAGATTAGGTAAGAAATTTAATAAGATAGGACCACTCAAATTCCAAAAAATCCTTCAAGAATATTAGTTTTCATATTAAGTAGAGCTTTATAGCTAAGAAACTATGTAATCTACAACCAGGGGAAATTTATTATGCTAAGCATGGTAGACTCCGGATTAACTGTGCCTATTTTGTATGCCAATCAGGTTCAAGAATGCCAAACCTTCACTTTATCCTATAATACTTATAGAGAAGAGGGCTTAAAAGCAAAGTGCCTAATACTTATTCCATCAGATGTAGAGGATTATCAGACCTTAAAAGAATCGTGTAATAAACAAACAGTAGCTTTGAGCTATAACTCTCATAAAGCAGATTTAGTAAATCTTACCAAAAAAATAAGCTCTCTTTTGCGAGGTCAAAGATTAGAAAGTATTGGTTTTGCAGCCCATGGTTCAGAAGAGGGTAAGTTGCAATTAACAAAAAAGCATATTGTTACTTTAAAGTCTCTAGCATGTGACAAACAGCAAGCGATATTTTGGAAAACCATTGGAAGTTTTATAAGAAAAGATGGAAGAATTGATCTTTTAGGATGTGATATAGGAAAATTCAACAGTAAAGAAATTCTTAGGAGTTACGCAGTTGAATTAAGATATTTGTCATAAGTAGGGTTATCTAAAAAGCTTGCAACAGCATTTCTTATCAATTGGGATTTAGCGCAAATCCAGCCAATTCCTGTATTCCAGCTATAGCTTTCAAGACGTAAAAATGCTCTAATCGAAAGCAAAATATGAGTTCTTTGTGCTTTTGCTTTTCTTGACTGGCATTTTTCAACGCCACAACACTGCTTTAAACCTCTGTGGTACATTTCTATCCCCCAAGTCTTTTCAGCTTTTGAAAGTCTATCTAGCTCGTTCATTTCAAGATCATTTGTAGCCCAGTACTCAACGTCCCCTTTTTTGGAAACTGTCTTAAATACTTTGATCATTCCATAACCTTTTAAATGTACGATAGTACCTTCAGGATCAATATCAAGTAGCTCTAATGGCTGATTTCCCTGAAAGTTAAGACTTACCAAGCGATTTGAATGAAGGCGGGTTAGCCATATCCAATTTAGGCTTCTAATGTATTTAAGATTATCCAAAGAGGCATACCAGGAGTCAAATCCTACACATTCAGGTTCGAAACCACGTTCTTTAGCTTTCTTTAAAGCTGACCTAAATAGATGATGCTTGGTAGGATTTGTTTCATCTGTTTTATCGTAAATAGCATAGTCACAAGGTACAATTCGATCGCCATCTGTCCAGATAAGCGTCCCTAAATTTATTCCTTTAACTACAGCATGGTGCTTACCCGACCAATGGTAGCCTACTAGTTCTATTTTTTGAGCATAAAGCTTATCTAGGGTTGAGTCATCGTAAACTAATATTCCTTTCTTTAAAGAAATATGTTCCTTTGCTTCATTCCATAAAGAGTTGGAGCTATCATCTGTTCGATATAAAACTCTATTAAAAGCATCATGAGAGGCTGGATTTTGTGAAAAATAAAGAACCCTTTCAGCTTCTGTACAGCTGTAAAGTCTTTGGCTTGCAATAAGGAAGTTTATATAGTCTAATTCTGTACATTTTGGCTTATTCATACCTACTATAAAAATAAATTTTCAAAATTTTGTCAATCAACTGCGTAACTCCTAATTCTATTGGAACGTTTACAAAGATTAACAGGTCGAGCAATTGCTTTTGCGGATCATAAAATTGGGAGTGAAGATCAAGATGGCAATTGGGTTTTAAATGAAGTTTTTAAAGATGGTCAAATATATAAACAAGATATTGACCTCGCTGAGCTCTATTTCAATAGCAAACTTTTGCATAACTGGTCTGGTATCTTTGGACAAACAATTAATATTGGTGTAAGTGATCGTTATTCTGATAATAGTTTAACAGATGAACCTTTACTTGGCTATATTTCTACTCCACAGGATTTGTATAGTACAACGACCTCTCGTGGCTCTTTAGGTTATTCTGTCTCCTTAGGAACTAACCACATGGTTGCTGTTGGAAGAGGGCTTATTGAGTTTTTTGATTTTGCAGGTAGTGGTTGGGCTCGTACGAGTAGTTTTACCACAGCTGATTCAGCGAATCCCTTAGTGGCTACGATGTGGGAGGCTCAAAATTTGGCCGTGATTGGCTATTGGGTTGCAAGTAGTAATGCTGGGAGCATTAGTTGTTACCAATACAATAGTACAGCCGCGACTTGGTCTTCATTTACCCTCTCAGGGACTATGCCTACTGTAAGCAGTGGAAATTTATTTGGAAGTGCGATTGCTTCAAGTCGTAACTTCTTAGCTGTAGGCGCTTATGGGGATTCTTCTTTTAAAGGAGCTGTGTATGTCTATGATATTGGGTCTACAGTTTGGACAAAATTAATTGCAGGAACTAGCGGTGAATCTAGTTTTGGGGTAGCTGTAGCTATCGAGGATACAAGACTAGTGATTGGTTCTAATGGTACAACTAGCCAGGGTTGTGTTTATATTTTTGATTACAACGGTATAAGTTGGGTTCAGACACAAAGGATTGAACCTAGTGACCCAGCTGCTAGTAAATATTTTGGCTGTAGTGTTGCAGTCAGTGGAGATCGAATAGCAGTTGGAGCATATGGAGATAGTGGTAATACAGGAACTGTTTATATATTTGAGAAACAGACAGGTAGTACTCCATGGGTGCAGTCCTCTAAAATAATTCCGGCCGATGGAGCTGGTGGAGATATTTTTGGTAATGCTTTGGACCTTAAAGGTAATACTTTAATTGTAAGTAGTCCACAGAAATCAGTCAACGATTCAACAGGAACTATTGTTTCAGGTGCTGGTCAAGTTTATCTTTTTGAAAAAAAAAGTAATGGTTGGGGTTTAATCAATACAATAACTAAACCTAATCTGTCTTCTTCAGTTGATAGTAATATCAATACAGGTAATTCAGTCGCCTTGAACCAACAATACGCCTTAATTGGTGTACCTGGAGATGATACAACATCAGCTAGTGGTGGTAAAGCATTGGTATATCGTATTAAAGATACAGCAACAGCGCTTGAACACTATGATGACATAAGTTTTGATGTAGATCAAGTTTCTTCCATTACAGATGGAACTGGGAGTGCTACTTTACTCGCCGGGATTTGCGATGTTAAAGTTTCGGGGAAATACACTTATGCAATTTCCACGACGGATCAATCTTTAACTATCTTTGATACTTCAAACCCATTCAATCCTAATTGGAAGGGGCATATAAGTCTAGGGGGAGCTCCTACAGCATTTGATGTTTATGAAAATTATGTTTATGTCTGCGTCCCAGCAAGCAATTGGGTTAGAATCATAGATGTAACAAATCCTGCATCGCCTACACTAGCAAATACGTTGATGCTTACAACTCCTAGAATGCTTAAAGTGACTAATAGTAAACTTTACGTGCACAGTGCAGGGGATACTTCTTTAAGGGTATACACTTTAGGTACGCCAAGTTCACCTGTGCAATCTTCAATCTTAACAGATGCAACACATTTAGCTGCTGTCACAGCTCCTAACGGGATGTATATTGAAGGGTACTATTTATATATCACTAATTCTAGTAATAAAATCACGATCCTTAATATCAACAATTCGCCACCCACCTATGTTACTGAAATTACCGCTGTAACAGCGACACCACAAGCCCTTGCTGCCAAAGATAATTACCTCTATGTCTTAGGCAATACGGGCAATTCTATTGAGATCTATAATGTGTTTAGCTCATCCACTCCTGTTTTAATCAACACATTAACTAATTCAATAGACGGAAGTTATTTATCAGGTCTGACCTCAATCTCAATAGAAGGACAATACGCTTATGTAAGTAGTACATCAAGTAATGCTATTTCAGTAATCGATATATTCGACCCACCAAATGCTTGCGTTGTTAAAGAGTTTGTCTATAATTCTAATGGTATTACAGCTTTGAACGGTGTTAAAGGAATTTTTGTCAGCAATAATTTCCTTTATACAGCGGATAGTACCAGCAATGCTTTAAGTATTTTCAAGCTACACGTCCCTACAAAAAATACTATAACCAGGGGGCTAAGATTTAACGGTTCTGATCAGCGTGTAACAATTCCTAGTTTTACTCTTTCATCAAATGCGATTACTTTGGAAGCTCGCATCTACATGACCTTTTCACCTTGGGGAAATACCCCTATATTCGATTTAGGTAATGGCGCCAGTAGTGACAATATATTTTTATATATTCCAACTGTAAGAAAATTAGAATTAAGAGTTTTTCAAGGGGGAACCAGTACCTATATTACAGGTAATGCCACTATAGCTTTGTATACTTGGTATCATATTGCTGCTATGGTAGATGCCTCAGGCAATGTATCGATGTACATTAATGGAGTACTAGATAAGACAGGTACTGTATCAATACCAAATAATGTAACTCGCACGGCGAATTATATAGCAGGAAGCAACTGGGGCGGAAACCCTTTCTTTGGTGGAATCATAAAAGAAGCTCGTATCTGGAGTGGCACACGAACTCAAAGACAAATCATAACAAATATGCGAGGTTCTTTAGTTGGCAATGAGAACAACCTCATTGTCTACTATCCTTTTAGTGAAGAAAGTGGTGAAATTGTCTATGATATGTCGCAACAGAAGAGAAATGGTGTACTTGGCTTAAGTGCAAGTACGACAACAGGGAACCCTCGACGTATATTCATAAATGACCCATACGTAGCTAAATACTCATTAAAATTTAACGGCGTTGATAACAACGTAACTTTAAGTCCTGGAATCACGTTAGGAACTACTTTTACTCAAGAAGCTTAGATCACAGCTCCTTATGCCAGAAATGATGCTTCCTATCACGGTTTTTTAGGGAAGAATAGTCCTGTACGAGCTCCTTCACTATGGTTGACAGGCACTAAACTGCACTACTCTATTCAAACTTCAACTGTTTACGGTAGCGTTACAGCAGCTGTATTGAATTACCAATCTTGGAATCATGTGGCTGTAACATATAATGGTTCTACGTATATCGCCTATATTAACGGTATACAAATCGATAGTGTGAGTGCTAGTGGAAGTTCATCTGCAACGGTTGATTATATAGGTTGTGTAGATAATAATTATGGAGGGCAAATTTCAGAAGTTCGCGTCTGGAATACGGCTAGAACGCCAGCTCAGATTAGGTCGAGCATGCTTTCTAGGCTACAAGCAAATGAATCTAACCTTTTAGCTTATTTTCTTTTTGATGAGGGAACAGGTACCAATCTCTATGATTTAACAGGAAATGGTTATAATGGCACACTCAACAATACCCCTGTTTGGCAAAGATCGGCCCCAGTTTTTTCAGCACAAAACAGAGGACTCTACTTTGATGGAACCAATGATTGCGTCAAACTACCGACACTACCCTTAAACACTTTTAGCTCCAATAGCATTACACTAGAAACATGGGTCAATCCTTATGATTTGACTACCTATGCGAATGGTCCTATTGTCGATTTAGGTAATGGAGCAGCTAGTGATAATATTTGTTTAAGATTTAACTCAAATACGAAAAGGATTTCATTGCTGAGTTACGGTGGTGCAACAAGTTCAACCCTTAATGGTGTAGCAACTGTCAGTGAAAACCAGTGGTCCCACGTTGCAGCTACAATTAGCAGCACAGGAACAGCCTGTATTTATATAAATGGAAAGCTTGATGCTACAGGAACTATTACAGCCCCAACGAATGTCAGCCGAACAACTTCTTATATAGGAACTAGTAGTATTACAAATACTTTCTTCAGAGGGGTATTCAAAGATTTAAGAATCTGGAAAGTCGCTTTAACACAACAGCAAATACAAACTTATATGCACAAGATTCCACCAAAAGAAAACTGGAATATAGTTGCGGAATATAAAATGGCTGAAGCTGCTGGACAGAGTGTTTGTGATAGTTCAGGTAATGGTTATCATGCTACATTGGGAGCTACAAATAGCGTAGCCACAGATGATCCGCAGTATATCGTATCTTTACCACGTAATCGTATTCACGATTCTATAACCAGTAATAAATATACTGTTTTATCACTATGTACTTATGATCCCGCTGGTAATACTTACAGTACTATTATTAAAAGTTTACCATTGCAAGGATTCCTATACCAGTATGATGATACACAGGCTAATAATTGTGGGACACAAATCACAGCAGCTAATACTACTCTGACAGATGCTAGTTTTCGACTAGTTTATTATCCTAATATGACAGGTGCGAGCAGCTATGACACAGTTTATTTTGATTATACAACAAAGGGTGGCTCAGAGGAAACTAGTTCTAGCAGAGTCCACATTAACCTTGTTCCCCCAGTATCTATTTCTGGGACAGTAGCCAACCAAGCCGTAAATGATAATGCAACAGTGTCATTATTTACAGGATTTAAGCTGTCTAAAGTTGACCTGAGTCAAAAATGGACCTACACCATTACTTTGGATGATGCTACTCATGGTACACTAAGTGGAACAGTAGGAACTTATAACTCTGGGACTGGAATTTATACCCTAACTAATGTCTCAGCATCGGTAGCAGAAGCTGATATACGGAGTATTGTATTTACTCCAAGGACCAATGCCATACCAGCGACGACAACAGAAACAACTACTTTTACAGTAGCATGCACGGATGGTTCTGTAGCAGATAGCATTACTACTGTAGTCACGACTTCGGTTAATGATGCACCTATATTGACAGCTGCTAATCCAGTTATGACAACAATTACCGCCACAAATACAACAAATATCGGGCAAACAGTAGCTTCTATCTTAGGAACTTCTGTTACTGATATTGATTTCGGGGCTGTCGAGGGAATTGCGATTACTGCCGCTCCTATAACTTCAGGAGCTGGAACATGGCAATACTCATTGAACGGAGGAACAACTTGGATTGCATACCCGGCTGTGTCTACAACCACAGCACTTTTACTGCGTGATACTGATCGAGTGCGCTTTTTACCAGATGGGACTTACCAAGCAAGCGGTAGCTTTAGCTATTATGCATGGGATCAAACCTCTGGAACAGCGGGCTCAACAGCAAATGTTACGACAAGGGGAGGAACTACTGCATTTAGTACAGTAGGCGATACAGCAACTATCTCTGTTACGGGCTTACATGCTCCCTGGACCCTTACAACAACAGCGGGGTCAACAGCTTATGTCTTATCAAATCCCCTAGTAATTATTGATACAGGTGTTGCGGAAACTGATAGTGCTAATACTGTAGCAGGTGCTAATATTGTTATACAGGTTACTTCAGGGGCGCATCCTAAGGACACGATTACAATAAGCTCTTTAGGTACAGGAGCGGGTCAGATCAATGTCGTTGGTAATTATGTGAAATATGGCTCAATTATTATAGGTACTTATAACGGCGCTAGTATTGGTGGTACAGCTCTACGCATAGTACTTAATAAAAACGCTACGCAAGCATCGATCAATGCCATTATGCGAAGGATCTCTTTTTACAACGGTGATACTAGTGCTACAGTAGGTAACAGAGTTGTGAGTTATACTTATAGTGATAATTCTGGGACTACTCATTCTGCAACAAAAACAGTAAGTGTTACAACACTAGTGTCTCCTTCAGCTCCAACATCGCCACTCTTGGTAATCCCAACAGTAACTTCTGTTTATAATACTTTGGCAAGCGCAAATCAATATGCTACATCATTTACGCAGATATCTAGTTATTTAAGGAGTTTCTTTAGGTTTTTCCGTTAGTTCACAATAAGTAAAGATTTAAAAGAGGCTTAATGTTGGAAATAAAGATGTAGGCTATCTTAAAAGATAACCTGCATCTTGGGATGAATAGGAAACTAGTAGCTTTTAATCAAAGTAGGGGGTATTTTATAGAATCTATTTTAGAAAAATAATTTTCACAAATACATTGTGGTCTTACGGATTCTATGCAAGCAACTAAATTATCAAAAGAAACTAATGAAATTCAAAGAGTCGTAACCTTAAGAAATTCAAGAAATAAGCGGCATCAATATCGCGAGTTTATCATTGAGGGAAACATTGCCATTGACGAAGCTTATAAGAAAGGATGGAAAATCAAATCATTATTTTACAATCGTGAAATTCAATTATCTCAATGGACCAAAACACATCTTGCAAATAAAAAATATGATATAGCTTATGCGGTTACTCAAGAGCTTATGCACAAAATTTGTGATAAATCAGATTGTCCAGAGCTTATTGCTATAGGGGAGTCACAAATTAAGAATTTTGCTGATTATCACCCCTCCAAAATATCACAAGTCATGTTAGTTCTTGACGAGCCAAAAAGCGCAGGTAACATGGGGATGCTCATTCGCTCTGCTATGGCATTTGGAGCAGATGGATTAGTTATTTCTGGACATGGTGCAGATGAATATGACCCTAAATGCATTAGAAGTTCTGTTGGAACCTTTTTTTCGTTACCTATCTATCGAACAGAGGGGGTTACATCATTTGTTAAGAAATTGGAACAAATTAAGTCCCACAAGTCTGTTAAAATTATTGCATCGGGTGATAAGGGAAACGTAAATATACAAAATATGAATCTCAGTGAAGAGGTTATTTTTCTTGTATTAGGAAACGAAACCTCAGGTATTAGCCATGGTTACAAACAAATAGCAGATGCATTTGTAAAGATACCATTACAAGGGGAATTTACTTCATTAAATATTGCTGCCGCGGGCTCTATCTTTTTATATGAAATATTCAGACCTAAAGCTTAAATTTAATTTGAGCAAAATTAGTTTAGCACTCATGACAAACTGCATAGATTATCCTAAAATCGAAATAATAGATTTTGCAATTATTACTACGATTTGCTAGGAATAGGAAAAATTATAGATTGAGCACTTCATCATGGTTCAAAAGCGATATAGCTACAATGAGATAGAGAATCTAGCCCTCTTAGAACAATTATATGAGCAATATCTCAAAGACCCTAAAAGTATAGGGCCTTCGTGGCAATCATTTTTTAGCAATTTAGAAAAGGATACGGAAGGCAAAAATAATTCTAACTTAGAAATCTCATCTAAATCTTCAAATATTGAGAATATCTCATCTAATTTGTCTGAAACCTTAGATCCAGAAAAAATGATTAGACCTCTTTCTCCAGCCCCTTCTGAGGAAGAAGCTCCTTACCAGATAAAACCTAAAATTGATGATAAAGGGCTAAGAATAAGTCAGGTTATTGACCATTACCGCAGATATGGTTTTTTAGAAGCTCAAATTTCAGCTTTTAATACATATAAAGGTCAAAATTTTGAAAATATATCTCATTTGTTTAGCTTTATCAAAGCAGAATTTACAGAGCCATTCCCAACTTTGGGGTGCATGCAACAGACACAAGGTACTTTAAACATAATTTTGCAGCATCTTCAGCAGACTTATTGCGATAAGATTGGTTTTGAGTATATGGGTATACATAGCGCCGAGTTAGAAGTATGGTTGCAACAAAAAATAGAGCCCTATCAAGGAAAGCCTCAAATTAGCGATTCCTACAAGAAAGATATTCTGAAGGCATTGAATAGAGCAGAGCTTTTTGAAAACTTCTTGCACACTAAGTACACGGGTCAAAAGAGATTCTCCTTAGAGGGATGTGAAAGCTTAATTCCAATGTTGCAAAGTTTAGTTGAACATGGAATTCAACATGGTATAACTAAAGTTGTATTTGGTATGGCTCATCGCGGGCGCTTAAATACGTTAGCACATGTATTTGGTAAAAATTATAGTGAGATTTTCCAGGAATTTGAAGGCAAGGAATTATTAGAGCCTTATGCTACTGTCGGGGACGTCAAATATCATAAGGGTTTTTCGGTACAGTATACCAATCAAAAAGGTGGGCAAATTGACCTACAGCTATTACCAAATCCTAGTCATTTAGAATCGAATTATCCTGTTGTTGAAGGATTTGCTAGGGCTCTGCAAGACTTAGCGGGAAAAGAGCAATCTTCAAAGTCTATCATACCTGTACTTGTGCATGGTGATGCGGCTTTATCTGGACAGGGTGTTGTCTATGAAACATTACAACTTCAGCGGCTAGATGGCTATGGGACTGGTGGAACGATTCATATTGTGATCAATAATCATATTGGATTCACAACTTCACCAGCTGAAGCTCGGTCTACTAGGTACTGTACTGATATAGCTCGCGTATTCCAAGCTCCTATCTTACATGTAAATAGCAATGATCCGGAGAGTTGCATTCACTCTATACAACTAGCCATGGACATTAGGCAAAACTTCCAATGCGATGTATTTATTGAACTTAATGGTTATCGCAAACGAGGGCATAATGAGTTAGAGGATCCTTTATTAAATCAACCACTTTATTACAAAAAAATTAAAAATAGCTTAAGTTCAAAGCAGTTATATAACTCCTATTTGCTGGAAAAAAACATTATATCAGTAAACTATTTAGAAGAATTAGAACTGGAATTTAAACGAAATTTACAGCACTGCTTTAATGAGATAAAAGAGCTTAAATCAGCTGGAGAACGAGTCTATAGAAGCAAGGGAAATCAGAAAGCAATTAAAAATTTGACATCTTGTACAAATAAAGTCATACATAATCATAATCTAGATACTTTGAAGTCGATTGGATATACACTCATCGACTGTCCAGTAAGCTTCATTATTCATGAGAAATTAGAAAAGCTTTTAAAAACTAGATCGATGTCTTTGAATACCAATATAGCGTATAAAGGTGTAGATTGGGGATTTGCCGAGCAGTTAGCATTGGGGTGTATTCTGTTAAAAGGGATCTCAGTTCGCCTTTCAGGGCAGGATGTTCAGACTGGTACTTTTAACCAACGACATGCCGTATGGAAAGATCAAGAAACTGGACTGCCTTATGTTCCTCTGAATAATCTAGCAAAAAAGCAAGGGATTTTTACGGTTTGGAATTCTCCTTTAGCTGAATATGCAGTACTAGGTTTTGAATTTGGTTATAGTGTAGGTAATCCAGATTCTCTTACTATATGGGAGGCTCAATATGGTGACTTTAGTAATGGAGCCCAGATTATCATAGACCAGTGGATTTCCACCGCTCAACATAAATGGGGGCTACTAAGCAAACTAGTCATCCTTTTGCCGCATGGTTATGAAGGGCAAGGAGCTGAGCATTCGTCAGCACGAATAGAGCGTTTTTTGCAATCTGCAGCTGATGATAATTGGTGTATTGCGATCCCTACCACCCCAGCTCAATATTTTCACTTATTAATTCGACAGGCTCTTACAGCTAATCAAAAACCATTGGTAGTATTTACACCAAAAGGATTATTACGTGATTCTACTTGTATGAGTTCTTTAAAGGAATTAAATGAAGAAGTTTTTCAAGAAGTCCTTTGCGATGTTGAGGCTACAAATGGATCAATAATTAAGGATGTGATCATTTGTTGTGGTAAAATCTATTATGATTTAATTAAAGAGAAAGAGGAGAGACTAGCAACACAAGTAGCTATTATCCGAATAGAACAATTGTACCCGTTTAATGGAGATATTCTTAAAGAGATGTTAACTCTATTTAAGAATATGCAAAGATGTATATGGGTACAGGAGGAACCACAAAATATGGGTGCTTGGAGTTTTATTGCTCCTTTGATTCAGAGCTTATTACCTTTTGAAATCAAATTGCAATATGTAGGACGTGTTGCAAGTAATGTAACAGCTGTTGGGTCTTACGATAGGCATAAGGCTGAACAAAGTCAAGTAATAGCCCAAGCCTTCTCTGGTAACTATGTGAACTTATATCAAATTCAACATGAAATTCCGATCTAATAGCTAATATGACAATGCGTATGCAAATCAAAGTACCCCAATTAGGGGAATCCATAAAGACAGCTTGTATTGGTTCTATCATTGTACCAGCAGGTAGCTTAGTTTCCATGGATCAGGAAATATTGGAACTAGATACTGATAAAGCCAATCAAGTGGTGTATGCCCCTTGGGCAGGAGTAATTGATTGGGCGGTTAAGGAAGGGGACATCGTATTTACAGGACAGGTAATAGGGCATATCGAGGAATTGAAAAGTAAGTCAAAAAAGACAAAAGAACAAAAGCAAATCATTGAAGCCTCTACTCTCAAGCTACAACCTGCAGAATTCGCAACCAAATTACCCTCTAAATCTGTTTTAGATCGAGACTTTGCAAACTTAGAAATAGGTGCGGTAGAATTCAAACCTAAATCGCTTGATGAAGATTCTAAGCAACGGAATAAAATAATGAATCAAGAGCAAAAAATGGAATCAGCAACTGGGTCACAGACAAGTAAAGAGATTCGTAAAAAAATGAGCCCTTTGCGCAAGGTAATTGCTCAAAAATTAGTAGAAGCACAGCTCTCAATGGCAGTTTTAACAACTTTTAATGAAGTTGACATGTCTGCTATTATGGCTTTACGTACCCAATATCAAGAAGCTTTTCTAAAAAAATACAATGTCAAATTGGGATTAATGTCTTTCTTCATAAAGGCTGTTGTTGCTGGACTTAAAGAGTTTCCTGTTCTCAATGCAATGATAGACGAACAAGACATTGTCTATCGTAATTATTACGATATTGGTGTTGCTATTAGTTCTGATAAAGGCCTTGTAGTTCCTATTATGCGCCAATGTGATAACCTTTCGCTTTCAGAAATGGAAAAGCAGATCGATGATTTCACTAAGAAAAGTAAGGAAAACAGCTTAAGTATTGATGAATTACAAGGGGGAACTTTCACTATAACAAATGGCGGGGTTTTTGGTTCTATGCTTTCCACCCCTTTACTAACTCCTCCGCAAAGTGCTATTTTAGGGATGCATAAAATCGAAAAACGACCAATTGTAATTGATGACCAAATTGTTATCAGACCTATGATGTATGTAGCTCTTAGTTACGACCATCGCCTAATAGATGGGAGAGAAGCTGTATCTTTCTTAGTACATGTGAAAAATATTTTAGAAGATCCTCAGCGCTTGCTTTTGGATGTATAAACTTTTATATATGTAAAGAAACATTTTAGTAAGTGCTCAATCTTTTCTTAACGGAATGATTAGCCTTACTAGAGGGTTACTTAACAGATAAAAGGCATTAAAATTTTAGCAAAAAATTAGTGATCATTTGGGTAATAGGGTTCAATGTGGACAACCACGTCTCTCACTGCCGGCCACTCGTGCTGAATAGCAACGCGGACCTGTTGACTAATTTTGTGCGCTTCGTCAACACTCATCATAGGATCAACTTCAACATCAATATTAACATGAGCATCTGGTCCGTATTGTTGAATCCTAATTTTTTCAATATCAGCAACACCCTGAGTTCCTAAAGCAGCTTTTTTTATTCTTTCAAAAAAATCTTGGTCTGGTGTTCTGTCGAGTAATTCTTGTAAATTACTATAGGCTGCAAAGCTACCTAAGCCAACCATTAAACCAGCAATAGCCATAGCTCCTATGTGATCAAAAATCGAGCCCCAGTGAGGAAAATAATGAGCTAACAAAAGAGCGATGGTTGCGAAGAGACTATTAATTCCATCTATTCGATAATGGATAGCATCTGCTGCCAAAGCCGCACTGTTCATGTTTTTAGCAACTTTGTTAATAATTCTATAGCAAAGCTCTAGTAAAATTACCGCTCCACAGGGAATAATCCATGCCATAGGATGCATGATCTCTTTTGTTTGCGCTGTAGATAACTCAGTTGATTGCTGAATAAACATTCCTAATCCAATTAAAGCAATGAAAATCCCTAATTGTAATCCAGCTAGAGGTTCATAGCGACCATGACCAAAAGGGTGATTCGTATCTGGAGGGCGTTCAGCTAATTTGATGCATAAAATGATGAAAAGGCTAGAGACTACATCAGCAGAGCTGGAGATGGCATCTAGAAGTAAAGCTGAACTATTAAACCAAATATAGCCGCAGAGTTCTGCAACAATGATGACAAGTCTTATAGAGACCCCTGTTAAAGAGGAGATAATCAGCTGGCGACTACGTTGGGAACGCGCTTGTAAAATGTTTTCAGAAAGAGGGATAGCACTAGGGAATTGGGACATTGCATAATACCGTTAAAATAATATAGCATGATCATATATAAAGTTGCCCTTTAGAGCTATTGTTAATCGATTTTAGTATTCAATTTTTCGTGCTAAGCTTTATCTTGTGAATCTATATGACGCACAACTAGATATACAATGCGCGGCTAGGTTTACCTTTTTTTCACCAGTAGAAGAAAACAGTCAAATAGCCCGCGCTCAGTATATATCTTTTCTTTAGCAACAAAGAAACACGTAAAATTAATTGTAACTAATATATTGAATGCATAATACAATATCTTCTAATAAAAATTTTTAGTGGCAGCACATTAAACAAGTCCAATAATAACGGATATATTAGTAAATTTTTAAAAATATTCATGCTTAATAATATAGAAAGCAGTTGAAGGGAATTACACAGATTAGTCTTCAAATCTTAGCAGAAAAGATATTCCTCATCATAATACAAGCGTCTAATTCTTAACTCTCAATATTCAAGACTGGAAATAAAATCCCGTATGTCCAATAATAATGGACATAGAGGAGATGGTAGTGGAGAAAATTTTATTTAATCATCCTACGGGAATATTCGATTACAGCACTTTGATGGTCTTGCTAAAGGATTATAAAAAGCCACGAGATAAGCTCACCCTTTTAATGCAAAATAAAGATCTCATTCGGATCAAAAAGGGGTTATATGTTGTTGGCGATTTCTATAGAAAGCAACCTATCTCTAAAGAAGTCTTAGCTAATCTCATCTACGGTCCCTCTTATATCTCGCTAGAGTATGCTTTATCGTATTGGGGATTGATTCCTGAAAAAGTAGAAACTATTACATGTGTCACACCTCAAAAAAATAAAGATTATCAGACTCAATTGGGTTGTTTTTCGTATCAATATTTACAATTAGAAAAATACCAAGTCGGAATCACAAGGGAAACGTTAGGGGATGATACGTCAGCTTTTTTTATAGCAAATCGTGAAAAAGCCTTATCAGACTATTTATATGTACACAGAGTATCTTTTGAAAATTGGGAGCAACTTTTAGGCTATCTTATAGAAAGTATGCGCATAGAATTATCAGACCTTAAAAATCTAAGCATACAAGAGCTAGAATTAATTCAAAGTAGCTATAAAAATAAAACGGTGGCTCAGCTGTATCAATTAATACTCAATTTAAAGGTGAACTATGAATGAAGCTATTTTACAGATGTTGCAAAAATACAATTGTCAAACAGTACAAGATTACTCCCATGCAACGAAGGAGATCTTGCAAGAGATCGCTTTATTAGGGTTATGGCGTGCTAAATTTTTTGAAAAAGCTGCATTTTATGGAGGAACAGCTCTACGTATCTTATATGGTTTAGATCGATTCAGCGAGGATTTAGATTTTTCGTTGTTAGAAGTGAACCCGAATTTCGACCTAAGTCTTTATTTAAAAGCGATTCAAACTGAAATTCAAAGTTTTGGGTTTCAAGTTTCCGTTGAGAAAAAGGAAAAAACGAATGATACAGCAATACTTTCCGCATTTCTAAAGGCAAATACGCAGGAAACAATGTTGACAATTCAGATGCCAAATCATCGTAGAGCTCCTTTACATAAGGAAGAGATCCTAAAAATAAAGCTAGAGGTCGATACTGAACCGCCATTAGGTTTTTCGACACAAATGAAGTACCTTCTACAACCTATTCCATTTGCAGTAAAAACTTTTTCTGATGCAGACTTGTTCGCTGGAAAAATGCACGCTGTACTCTGTCGTTCCTGGAAAAATCGAGTTAAAGGGAGAGATTGGTACGATTTTATTTGGTTTGTTAGTCGAAAAATTCCGCTTCACCTTCAGCATCTAGAAAAAAGGATGGTACAAAGCGGCCATCTTCACGTAGAAGGAAGCTTGGATAGAGAGCTTTTTCAAAATCTTCTTATGGAGAAAATTGAGAATTTAGATATTGAATCAGCTCTAAAAGATATTTCCCCATTTATAAAGAATGGGGATCAAATTGCCATTTGGTCAAAAGATTTCTTTCGAGCTGTTGCAAGTCAAATAATTTTAACATCTAATTAGTTGAAAAAAACTTTTTCAAATATGTTAGGGAAAAGTAAATTAGAAAGGCAATATTCTGTAGACGATATATGAATATTTCTATGGATATTGTAGATTAATCTTATATACTTTTAATATATCATTTTGATAACGCAGTCTTTTTTTTTGAAATAAATTTTCCTGATTTAAAAATTTGGTTTTTATGAATAATGTAAATAGTAATTATTTGTATATTACAGATCTGCCTTATGAAGATTTAGAAAAAATCTTGAGTTATTTAGATTTAAAAGGCTTTTTAAATTTAATTCCAGTTAATAAGAAGGTTAAAGAACTAGTGACACCCTATTTTGAAAAGCAACTAAGAGAATATTTCTTTCCAAAAAGCTCTCATGGAACTCTAAGTGGCATGATGAAATTTGCTAAAGATAACAACAAACTTGCTCTAAAGAGTAGTATTATACTTTACAATACTAAACCTCAAATTAACGCAGGCTTTTTTATCGATAGGGCTTATTCTACAGCATACTTGAAAGTAGCAGAAGAATTGTTAAATGATCCTCGCTTTGACCCTTCAGTAGGTGAAAATTGTTTCATACAGGATGCCTCTAAAAGAGGAGATCTAGAATTAGTAAAAAAATTGCTTAAAGATCCTCGAGTTGACCCTTCAAATAATGATAATATAGCGCTCTATTGGGCTGCTAGTAGAGGACATTTAGGAGTCGTAAAAGAGTTACTCAAAGATCCTCGAGTTGATCCTTCGACCCAACAAAATTCCGTTTTGATAATTGAGATAGCAGCTCTTAAAGGGCATCTGGATGTGGTAGAAGAGTTACTCGAAGATCCTCGAGTTAGCCCTGTAAAAGATAATGTTGATAATCCAGTTTTAAACCTTATAGCCATATATTGCTGTGATATAAAGGAGGGGAATAATCCTTTAGAAAAAGATGAAGATAGCCTTTTCTATGAAATTTCCAAAATAGATTTAGAGGTCGGAATTGCGTATATTGAAAAGGGTGTAGAGCTATTAAAAAAGTTGCTTCTTTTTCGTTCTGTCCGAGATAAAATTTTTGCAAATTCAAAAGAAATGGAAATTAAAAATAAAGAGCGCATCAAATCGCTTGTTGGAACGGATGTATTTAATAAAATCATGGCTGAACCGGCAATTGAACGTTAACTTTACAATAGCGTGGTCTATGCCACGCGCTGTATATTAAATAACTGCCTTGTCCAAAATCTTCTTGATACCATCTTTATAGCGATTTAAGATAAATCACTACCCCTAAAATAACGGCTGCAACAACAATACCAGTCCACTTGCCAACAGTGATTGCTCCTGAAAGTAAAAGGCCTGCAACTTCACCAATTATAAATCCACCCACAGCACCGACAGGACCTAGTACAAAGAAACCCAAAGTCCCCCCTAGGATACCCAATATAAGATGGCTTAATTTAAAATGAATATCGCCAATTTGCATTTTAACTCCTAAATTTACACTATAGAATAAACTAAAGCTATTATATCTATTCGCTTTATACACGGGAAGCAGTAAATTCTGTTTTAACAGTTATTTTTTCAAATAGATTTTTTATGCAACTGATGATTAAAGGTTACAAGTTTTTACATAGGTTTTTTTATGGATTGTTTTTCAGCTAATTTGTTAATATCGTTTATGCATACAATTATAAATTTATTAGCAAGGGCATAGTATGGATAACACTAATTTAGTAGTGTCGTTTACAGATATACCAAATGCGATTATACAACAGATTGGAAAGCCATTAGATTTAAAAGATCTTTCAAGGTTCTCACAAGTAAATAAAAAGGTTCGAGTCGCAGCAATACCTCTCCTCAATAAAAATTATGAATATCTTACATATTGTAAACGTATTCAAGAAATAGATAAATCAATCAAAAAGAAAAAAGTATCTATTGGTCCAGCTGTAGGCTATCAATTTCTTACGAATGACTGGCCAAAAGGCCTTGTGAATTCTATCTTCCAACGATAGCTGTAATTACATAAAATTACTCTTTTAAAATACACTTCAAAAAAGTTTCGTAAACTGAAAATTTCCCCTATTTTCTTTAAAAGTATTTAAAAATAAATTACTTGTGCAAAATAGGGGCAATAATTTGCATTTATTCCCTTAATCATTTTTCTCTCCTAACTTAAATCTTATTTGTCATATGATCGCGCTAGAGTAATTAGCGCCCTTTTGGTAATGTATATGAATCACCTTAAAAGATTTAAACGAGACTTATCTATGAATCATCAATCGGACAAGTACCACTTTATAGGAGTTGGCGGAATTGGTATGAGTGCCTTAGCGAATATCCTTTTAGATAAAGGGGCTAAAGTTACAGGCAGCGATCAAAAAGAAAATTATCAGACTTTATTTCTAAAGAATAAAGGGGCTTCTATCTCTATAGGGCATAAAGCAGGGGAGTTAGATAGTTCAGTCAAAGTGGTATTTAGTTCAGCTATCAAATCAGATAATCCTGAATGGCTTGAAGCTAAGCAAAAAGGGTGTAGCCTGTTGCATCGGTCAGAATTGCTCGCTCAACTGACCGAGGGATTTCGAGTATTAGCTGTAGCAGGTTCCCACGGTAAGACGACAACCACATCACTTTTAAGCTCTGTTTTATTAGAATCAGATTATAAGCCTTCTTATGCTATTGGTGGGGTTCTACTTGAAAACGGATTAAATGGAGGCTATGGGGTAGGGGAATTTTTTGTTGCAGAATCTGATGAAAGTGATGGCTCATTCTTACGAGTTAAGCCAAATGGGGCTATAGTTACAAATATCGCAGCAGAACACTTAGACCATTATGGTTCATTTGAAAATTTAAAAGAGTGTTTTTTACGGTTTATTTCCTCCACACAAGTACCTGATTTACTTTTTTGGTGTATTGATGATCCAGTATTAGCAGAGTTAAAACCTAAAGGGGTAAGTTATGGGCAGCATAAAGATGCTCAATTACAGTTAAGTAATTATGAGGTTTTAGGTTGGAGTTCATCATTTGACCTTACTTGGAAAGGTAAAGTTTACCCTCAAATTGAAATTAAATTAACAGGACTTCACAATGCGCTCAATGCAGCGGCTGTATTTGGAATGGCGCTTTCAATTGAAATAACAGAAGAAGTTATCAGACGTTGCTTGCAAAATTTTAAAGGGATTAAACGACGATGTGAGCAAAAAGGGGAACATGAAGGAATACTAATTATAGATGATTATGGACACCACCCAGATGAAGTCAAGGCAACTTTAAAAGCAGTAAAAAACAGTATAAAAGGCAAGCAACTTATCGTCGCATTTCAACCTCATAGATATACTCGTTTTAATGCTTGTTTTAAGGAATTTATAGAAGCTTTTGATGACGCAAATCAAGCTTGGATTATTGATACTTATACGGCTGGAGAAAAGGCAGAATTAGAAAAGGTAACCCCACAGCAATTAGTTGATACAATCAATTTAAAATCTCAAACCAAAGCTATTTATTGTCCGAAAAATGAATTAGTTAGTCGCTTAGGAACATGTATAAAGGGGGAGTGTGTAATTATAACCATGGGGGCTGGTGATATCACTGAATATGGTGAAAAAATTTTAGATTTTCTAAAAAAGCGTATATGATTGAATAATTATGGAAGAATTTAAAAATTTCCAACCCCATTACCCCTATAAAGAGCAGCTGCTTGGGCGCAAGCAGATCCTCTTATTAATCCTATGTATAACCTTTTTCATATCAGGGCCAGGTTTGCTGGGCTTTTTTTACTATCGACATCTCCTACATAAACGTTTACAAGATCCTCAATATGCTTTACATATCATAGAACAAACTGGACCACAGAAAGAAGCCTTAAAAACAGTATACCTTGCTGAAATCTTGGGATTATCAGACGATATTTTGACAAGTTTTTACGCTTTCGATACAGAAATAGCAACACAACAATTATTAAGTACACCTATTATAAAAAGTGCCGTAATAAAGAAAAAATTTCCAGATAAGGTTTATATCGATTACACTGTACGCACTCCCATAGCTTATATTTATGAATACACCAATACTGCTATCGATAAACAAAAAAAACTTTTTCCTATTTTACCTTATTTTACACCTAAAATTTTACCACAACTATATTTAGGTCTATCTGAAAATGACTTAAAAAATGTAAACGAGCGGGAGGATAGTGCAGAAATTTGGGGGAAAGTTCTAGAAGGGGAAAAGGTTGACTTAGCTTTTGCTATTCTAGAATTTTTAAGTTTGCCAGCATATAGCTCACTGTGGAATGTCCGCTATATCGATGTTTCAAAAGCGTTTGATAAACATTATGGGCAAAAACAAATTGTAGTAACCATTGAAGAGCAGCTTATTAAAGAATCAAAAGAGGGTCCTATTTTATATGTTTATCCTCGTACTTTACGTTTAAGCCCTAAAAATTACATTTCTGACATTAAACGATATTTACAAATTCGAAATCACTTACGCAATAAAGCTGATCAAGAAGTTAATATAGAAGAGGACAATGAACAAGAAAAAGGACAAGTAGTTATTGAAGGAAAAACAATAATTATCGATTTACGTCTTCCACAATTGGCTTTCATGAAAGAAGTTGATACAGCTGAACTAGGGGGGAGCTTATAGATCATTGTAGCTCCCTAATTTGATACAAAGGGATCAATACTTTATTTTTTCAATTTTTGGTCATTTTCATCAAAAGCTATGAGTAGATCAAAAATTTCAGGCAATGTAGAGGGGAATGAGGGGGGGGGATTATTAACAGTAGAATTGTTAAGCAAAATAGGTGGTTGTACTGATGATAATTGTTGTAAAAGCAAATCCAATAGAGTTTGCTGGTGAATAATAAATGTAACTATATCTTTTTGCTCTAGGGACTTTAAAGAAGCCTCTTCCAATGAATATGCGTTATTAAACTGCTCTATATTTATCCACCGTTCAGCTCGTTGATTTAATTCCCATATTAACAATTCGAAATATTGAGTCAGCAAGTAGTGATTATTTGGCTTTGCTATTTGGCTAATATCTTGTGCTTGGTTTAACGTTACGTGTATAGCTGATATAAGTTCCTGTAAATCAGCAGGTGATTTTAATGGAATAGAATAGGCAGGAAAAGCGATACAGCAAGCTTGAAAAAAAACAACCATCTTCAAACAGAAACGGCAGATCATACAATTTTACGATCCTTTGTATGAGTTCTAAAGTAACATGAAGTTGTGAGAAAATACCCAGAGTAATTTATGGACTACTCTAGGTATTCTTTTATAATTTAGTAGCTTAGGTCTACAATTACATTAACTTCTTGTTTGTTTCCTTCAAGGGCTTCGAGTTTCCATCTGTTAGCAGAACCATCAATCAACTTTTTGAAATTAGCTTGTCTTTCAGTCGGTGATGAAGGGAAATTAGCATTGTACTTGATGCCAAAGTCAGACATATTAACAGTAAAATTCCCCTTACCTTTAATACCTTTAGACACTATATGATCTCTTGTCGCTTGTAATATATCAGCAACAGTCTTAATCAGGTAAGCCAGGTAGTAAGTACGAGTGTCTTGATTACTAGGATCATCAGAACTATCAGGTGCATTCATAAAAAATGGAGCACCTTTTAAATTTTGAAATACAGATGGCGCATAATAGGCAAAGATACCAGTTGTATCATCCATACCGTGTCTGTTCAGCTCAGTGATAAGAGTTTGATAAGAATTTGGGAATTCTCCTTTAACTTTATTTATAGCATCACCGAGTAAAGCATAGTCATTTTTCTGATTGGCTTTAATGTCTGGATTGCTACTAGCCATACTACTTTCAGTAGGTACATAAATTCTTAGCATCGCAGCTAAACGCATTTTTGCGTACAATGTAGGCTTATCTGCTTCTGTCTCATTAAGACGATCTTTGCTTGCACGGTATTCCAGGTAGGATTGATAAGCATGTAAAGCATCTTTTCCTTTGTCTAAAGAATCAGCTATAGAATCTTTTACATTGAAGAAAGCCTTTAATGTATCTGCTGAAACTGGAGGGAAATTTACAGGTTGATTCGGATTAATAAAACTTGATTTTCCTGAAGCAGCTCCAGCTAGGTCAGCAATATCATGTAAGTAAAAGTGCATAAAAGCTCTTTTATTATCTCTGTATAATGTCATTGCTTTAACCCAAGTATAAGCATTGTTCTCACCTTGTAAAGCTTGCATTCCTAAAAATTCTGTTGCCCATCCTGCACGAATCATATCTTTTTCGCTATCAGGTAATGCATTAAAGCTGGTTAAGCCTAAATCTTTGATGAGTTCAGGATCATTTAAAGCGAAAGATAAAATTGCATCGTGATCATTTGTATCCTTACCCATTTTAGCTATGACGGGCTTAAAAATAGCTTCTATTTTGCCAAGATCGTGAATGCCCATTGTGGTGGCAAAAGAATTATAATCTTGAGCAGTTTTAATATGATCGTAAAATAGATCGCGTAAAGTATTAAATGTGGCTTTATCCTTGATACTATTCTCTAAAGCTGCGTAGTCACCAGACATTACGTAAGTAAAGAAAAGAAGGGAAGCTTGCGTTCTGCTTTTTTCAATATCTCCACCCTGATTATAATCATTTCCAGATGCTACTTCTGCTGAAGGCTTTCCAGCTCCTTTGTATAGGGCAATTTCTGGGAAAAGTGCTTGTAGTGCAGCTAATAAGTATCGTCTTTTATTGCCAGACTCTGAGTTTGTCTTATTAACATCTGCTATATTTGCAATATCAGCTTTGCAGCGATCAAATACAACCTTAACTAGGAAGTTGGTCATTGTATTCGCTTGGGAAGGGTAGTTAATTCGATTATCTTCCAAAGCTTTAAGCTCTGTTCCCATGCTGATTGTGTCCTTTAGAGGATTCGCATTCTTCTGTAAAACAAATAATCTTTCATAAAGATTGGTAAGAACGTTAGAGTCTTTTGAGTTTTGAGCCGTGTATGCCGCCGCTAATGTTTTAATAATACCGCTAGATAATGCCTGTCCTAGAGAAATTGTCATATCTTTATATTCCTAAAATTTTAGTATAATTAGTAATGGAGATTAGAAACGATAGTTTACGCCAAGCATAGCTGCTGCTGTTCGCTGATAACGCTTACCAATAGCTTTATTGTAACTTAAAACTTGTCCGTTTGTGTTGCTGCTAGAAGAGAAATTTGTCGGTTTATCACGGCTATATCGATAGTTAAGACCTAAATTTAGAGAGCATTTATCGGTGATGGCATAATAGACAGTGAGGTTATTATTCCATATAATATTAGACTTCTTGGACTTAATGCTATATTTTTCTTTAATCCCACTTACGTCCATTTCAGTAAAATTTTCACGGTAATTACTAAAAAGATGAACTTCAGTTCCCAGGTGTACATTTATTTTTGAATCTACATTAAATTTAAGTAAGGCACCTACGAACGGGCTATAATGCCGCACTTTATGATCAGATAGTTTTTCCTTATTTAATTTCATTTGGTCGATAAAAAAACCAATTTGAGGTTCTAAAACAATTGTAGGAGTAACATCTACTAAGTGACCAACTGCAACTTTTCCTTCCCAAATATGCCCAGAAGATTTTTGTTTACGTTGTGCATTAGAGAGTATTGTAGACCCTCCAGAAGGTAGTATTTCTTTGCTGAACTTCTCTCTATATCCTTTGAGAATCCATCCATGCTGTAAATTGGCACGAAGTACGAGCTTATCCAATAGAAGTTCAGACTTAGCTTCCATGAAAAAAGTTTTTAGCGAAGTTATCTTATTTCTTTGCCTGTCCTTGATTGGTATAGATGTCGCAGGAGTAGCTGTTGTATCTGTATACATTCCTTCTTTTGCATAGCTCATAGAGATACGATCTGATCTATAACCAGCATCTAGACCCACATTAACTTGAGCTGCATATAATGTAATAGGGGCTAGTATAGCTCCTAAAGAAATAAACAAACGCTTTCCTTTAATCACGCTTTTCCTCCAAACTTGCATAGACTTTTATTTGTTGAGTACTTCTGTAGCTATGAATTTTTAGTGATTTAACGTCAAACAAAAAAATAAAGTTTGGAAAGGAACATTAAGATTAACATAACATTTATTATCAGACCTTATGCCTAAATTATATATATAGCCCCCTACTTCCTCTAACCTCAGATACAATTAAAACGATGCTAGTTTTCTTGTATGCAAAGGACCCAAAGCTTAAATTTGTGTGCGTACCGACTAGACAATTCAATAGTTTTAATTATTTAAATTGTTTTTTAATTATATTTTATTTATTATTTAATGAAGCAAATTAAAAAATGGGGGTTTTATGATAAATAACGCAATTTTTGATTGTAGATTTGAAGATGTAGTTGAAACAGTTAAAGGATTTTCTAATAATAATAAAACAGGTTTATTTATTGGTAGAAATCCAACAGAAATTCTTCCAAAAGAACCAGATACCCAATGGTTTTCCTTGGATATTGATTCTAGTTACTCTAACAATAGTACTCATTTTCAGGTTGATTTCAATGATTTAGATACTGTAAAAAAGATGGCAAGGCTTTTCGACAAAGTTGTTGTGGATCAATCTGTATGGAAAGGTTTTCAAACAACCGAGGATTCTAATCCCCTCGATCGCATTGCTCTTTTGTTAAAGAATAAGAGTGATAGTATTGCAATTTTCTCTGTAGACAGCAATTTACTAAACGTGAATTTTGGAATATCTGAAGTCGAATTTGATTACACAATGCTTTCTATCCCCGGAAGTTGGGTATTTGCAATGAATGAAAAGAGGCTGGAATTTGTTGAAAAGTATCTAGAAGCGAAGAATGAAGAAGAAAAGAAACTTGATTATGCTGTTTTTCTAGCCTCTGACTATTGTCAAGAGAAGATGGCAAGGCTAAGAAAGTTTGAAGAAGATGCTACAGTTTTAGATGTTGAGGAACAAACTCTTTATAAGAAATGGATCATTGCTACACACTCAAATTTGGATAAAGAGGAAAAAGATTTTGAGAAAAATGCTTGGGTGTTTGCCATAAAGAAAACCGAGAACTATGCTAAACAAATTTTTACTCAAGTTGAGCTGAAAGAAAAACAACCTTTCCCTTATGAAGTAAAATATAATCAAAATAGCACTACTTTCTTTGTCTGCAAAGGACCTAAAGTTTAAATTCCGCTATGCAATTATTAAGAAAGAGACATGTAAGTCTCTTTCTTAATAATTGTTTATTGCCATCTTCTAACCTATAATCTGCTTCCTAAAAAATCCTATTTTCTTTCCCTTGCTACTAACTGTATTTAATGCTTGCTTGTTATGGCTAGCTATGCTAATTTATTAGCCTATTATCACATTTTAACAGGTTTATGTTGCATAAAACCGAAGAAATTTAGTAGAGAATCAGATTAATAATGCTTAACGGAGGATAATATGCCATTAACTAAAGCACAAATTGAAGATTTTAAAGAAAAATTGCTTCAGTTGCGAGATGAAATTACAAAAGTTTTAAAAGGAACTCCGGCTGATATTAGGAAAAGTCATGAAGACGCTGCTGCTTATACCCAAGTACAAAGAGACCAAGATGCTCATGATTTTGACCAAGATCTAAACTTACAACTTACAACTCAAGAATATGATCTTTTAAAAAAAATTGACCGAGCTTTGCAAAAAATTGAAGAAAATACGTACGGAATTTGTGATGTGTCTGAAAAAGAAATTCCTCTTAAACGACTTGAAGCAATCCCTTATGCGAATATGACTGTTGATGCACAAGCAAAACTCGAAAAAGGCTTGATTTAATGGAATTTCCATATTTCAGTAAAGCTAAGCTTTTATCGTTGAGCACTATAGTGTTGCTAGCGGACCATCTTAGTAAATGGGCTACACAAAGTTATCTTCCCCTAATGGATGGTTTATTCCCTTACTATCCTTATGGAGGAATTAACATTTTTAAAGATTGTTTAGGAATCAGCTTTGCGCTAAACCATACAACTAACACTGGTGCCGCTTGGGGAATGTTTGCCGATTTTCAGAAGGAAATATTGATCATTCGTATCATTTGTATCATTGGCTTACTTCTCTACTTACGCTATGCTCAGGTTGAGCGAAAGCATATTTTACCTTTAATATTAGTTATAACTGGGGCCATTGGAAACGTGCTAGATGTATTTATATACGGCCACGTTATCGATATGTTCCATTTCATTTTTTGGGGCTACCATTTTCCAGTATTTAATGTAGCAGATTCGGCTATATGCTCAGGTATGCTTTTACTTATCATCAATAATTTTAACACAGCTACTCATCTTAATTCGCATAGTTCATAACAATACTAAGGCTTTAGTCTAAAATGTACAGATCACCAAAAGCCTTGACTTACGCACCTAAACATGGCATTATACTTTCAAAATATGCAGATTCCCTCCTAGAAAACCTCTACAGGCCTTATTTATAAGGGAAGCTACAATTTGATTCTATTCCGACTTTGTCATTTTTGTCCTTATAGGTGTATATGAAACTGAAAGCTCTACTCAAAGATTTAACCTATCAAGAAGTAAAAGGATCAAAGGAAACTGAGATTACAGGAATTTCTTCTAATTCAAAGACGGTAACTCCAGGAAATTTATTTATCTCTAAAAGATGTGTTAATCAGCAACAGTATTTAACTGAAGCTATTAGAGCAGGAGCAAGCGCGATTGTTATAGATATGTATGACCCCTTTATTAAAGAGGTTGTACAGATTATAACCCCTGAGCCCAACCTTTTAGAACCGCTTCTAGCTACTAAGTATTATCAGTACCCATCAAAAGATCTACTAGTTGTAGGTATTACAGGGACAAGTGGCAAAACAACTATTTCTTTTCTTGTAAAACAGTTATTAGATCAAATAGCACTCCCCTGTGGTGTTATAGGAACAATTAAATATCATCTAGGGAAGGTCCAGTACCCAGCATCGCATACAACGCCCGATATAGTTACCAATCAACGTCTGTTAAAAGAGATGTTAGATCATGGTTGCCAAGCAGTAAGTATGGAAGTTTCTTCACATGGGCTTGATCAAAAGAGAGTTGAAGGGATCGAATTCGATATTGCTATCTTTACAAATTTGTCACAAGATCACCTAGATTACCACTTATCTATGGAGGCTTATGCTACTGCCAAAGCAAAATTATTTGCATTATTAGGCTCATTTCAAAAGAAAAAATGGCCAAAAAAGGCTATTATTAATAGAGATGATCCTATCTCAGAAAAAATGATTCAGGCTTGTAAAGTTCCTATAGTCACATATGGATTGTCAGATGAAGCTGATGTTTATGCCAAACAACTTAAATTAACAGCAGCAGGATCTAATTTTTTACTTTGCTTTAAAGAGTTCGAAATCGCTGTAAGGACAAACCTTGTAGGCGAATTTAACGTATACAATTGTTTAGCTGTAGCTGCATTGGGGATAACTCTTGGCCTATCTTTAGAACAACTAGCAAAGCTCATAGGTAATTTTCTTCCTATAGAAGGACGTTTGGAGAAAGTAGATAATAGTCTAGGATTACATATCTATGTGGATTACGCACATAAACCTGACGCTTTGAAAAAGGTTTTAGAAAACTTTGCTATTCTAAAGACAGGAAGAGTTATTACCATTTTTGGATGTGGGGGTAACCGAGATAAAATTAAACGCCCTCAAATGGCAGCCATTAGTGAAAAATTTTCAGATATAACCATTGTAACTTCTGATAACCCGCGGCAAGAAAATCCTGAAGATATTATTAACCAGATTATTACGGGATTTAGTGATTCAGCAAATTACATAGTTGAGCTTGACCGTTATAAAGCTATAGAAAAAGCTATACAGTTAGCTCATCCTGATGATATTATTCTGATTGCAGGCAAAGGGCATGAAACCTACCAAATTTTCGCTAATAAAACTATTGATTTCGATGATCGCCTTATAGCTCAGCAAATCTGCCGTAATACGCCTCTAATCCCTAGATAAGCAAATTAAATTTAAGAAAAAAAATGCTCAAGGATAATTTTAAGTATAATCATAGCGAACTATTTGATAATGCAACCACCTTTGTGCACACTCCGGAACTCCGACAAATCAAAACAGTATCACTAGAACTAAAAAGACGTATCTTAAAAAATTGTAGTCACGGAGATTTACGAGCACTGATTGTTAATTTTGGTGAATTACAACGAGTCATTACAGCTAACTTTGATGAAAAAATTGATCAAAACGAGATTACAATTAGTTCCATGCAATTAGTCTCTCAGGTTTCACAACTTCTATCAGAAATGCAAGCTCGTTTTAACGCCAATATTCAGGCCTCTTGCATCAAAACCTTAGCCGAATACAACAAAAAAAGAGATTCAGGTAAACTACACAGCTTAGCAAAACTTTAAGTTAACAATGGCTATTTCATGCGCAATTTGATCAAATATTTTATTGCTGGGCTCTTTATATTAAATATAATTTCCTGTAGTCCTTCCATTAAAAGTACAAGACAGCTACCGGTCGCACGTGTATCGCAGCCTACACATAAAAAGATAGAAAAGCCACTCATCTTAATTGATGCTGGACATGGCGCACACGATTTAGGTACTAGCTCTTCTGACAAACGTCACCATGAAAAATCTCTTAATTTAACAACAGCTCTTTTAGTATGTAATCATTTAAAGCATAAGGGTTTTCGTACGACTCTTACAAGACAACGTGATCGTTTTATTACACTGGAAGGTCGTGTTATGCAAGCTAATAGGGCTAAAGCGTCACTTTTTGTGAGTATACATTTTAACTCCTCCTCTAATAAGAAAGCTGAGGGAATAGAAGTTTTTTACTACCCATCTAAACACAATCATTCTAGAACACAAAATTCTAAAAAATTGGCTGATATCCTTGTAAAAACGATTAAACAAAAGACACATGCTCTTAATCGAGGGGTAAAAGAAGCTAGCTTTTTTGTGATTCGCAATACACATATGCCCGCGGTATTAATCGAAGGTGGATTTATGACAAATCCAAAAGAGATGGCTAAATTAAAGAACCCTACTTATTTGAATCTGCTTGCAATTGGTATAGCAGAAGGGATAAGCAATTATTTTGAGAAATAATCTAGATTTAGATAACGTCCTCGGCGCGATTTGAACGCGCGGCCTGTTGCTTAGGAGGCAACCGCTCTATCCTGCTGAGCTACGAGAACAAATAATATAGGTTACTCCTTGAAAGTATTTTTAAGCATACGAACTACCTTTTTTTTTCTCAATATCAATCTTTTTTTGTTTAGTTTATTTCTATTATTTTACATTAACGTCTGATAATTAAGACCCTTTTCTCCTAATTTTTCCTGTGTTTCGAACTTTAGAGCCTTATAAATATAATTTTATAGAGATCTATTGGCATTGATGTTGCTAGTTTTAAACAAAAGAACTGTAACCCCTTTCGTTAGCCAATGACAATTGACAGCAAAAAAGTCAGAAAACTGCATTTAGGTGGACAACAATATCATGCAGACTGGGAAATTTTTGATGCCTTACCTGGTGAGCATGTGCAGCATCAAGGCGATGCCATTGATTTATCCCGATTCGCAGACAATACATTTGCCGAAATTTATGCCTCTCATATTTTAGAACACTTTGGAATAGACGAGGTTCCTATTGTTCTATCTGAATGGCGTCGTGTCCTCCAGCCAGAAGGATTCCTTTATATTAGTGTTCCGCGCTTAGATTTATTGTGTCAGTTATTTATAGACCCAAAATTAGATATTCATCAGCGTATGCATGTTCTTAATATGATTTATGGAGCTCAGACCACATCTTATGATTTTCACAAGATAGGCTTTACCCTTGAAATTTTAATTGGATGCTTAGCTAGCGTTGGATTTACTAAAGCACAAATTAAGGATCGTTTCGAGCTATTTAATGATACTAGTGGTGTCAAGCTGGCAAATGGTTCTTACATAAGCTTAAATGTGATCGCTCAGAAATAAAGTTAATTTAAATAAAAGGTTACTAGAACTAATGATTACAAGAAACCCACATTTTACATCTAATGCCCCCCATATTCAGTTATTTCCAGGAAAACCAGCACCCTATGGGGCATTATGTACTACAACCGGCGTTAACTTTGCTATTTTTTCTAAGCATGCGACGGAAGTAACCTTATGTCTTTTTACTTCCCATCAAATCGAACCTATCCTCGAAATAAAATTAGATTCACAAGAGCACCGTACTGGTAATGTTTGGCACATCTTTGTCAAAGGGTTAACTAAGGGTTATGAATATGGCTACAAAATAAATGGACCTGACACGCCCCCTGAATTTCACCGTTTCAACCCTAATAAAATTTTGCTTGATCCTTATGCTCATTGTATTGCCAGCAGTACTCAGTGGGGCAAGAAAATGAAACATTTCGAGAATGAGTCAATGGCTTCAACTTATCACCCTAGAGGATGTATTGTTGAAGAGCATGATTTTGATTGGGAAGGTGTAAAACCACCCCGGATTCCTCTAAAAGATCTTATTATCTACGAAATGCATGTAAGAGGATTTACTCAAGATCCATCCAGTAAAGCTAAACATCCGGGAACTTTCTTAGGAATTATCGAAAAGATTCCTTATTTGAAATCTTTGGGTATTAATGCTGTCGAGTTACTCCCCGTCCATGAATTTAATGAAATGGAATATCATAAACATAATCCTATTACCCAAGAGTTATTATTTAATTACTGGGGATATTCTACGGTTAATTTCTTTTCTCCTATGAACCGTTATTGCAGTGTTGATGATTATCATCAAACTAGGCGTGAGTTTAAAATGATGGTAAAAGAATTGCATCGTAATGGAATTGAAGTCATCTTAGATGTCGTGTTCAATCATACCGCTGAAGGGAATGAACAAGGACCTACTTATTCCTTTAAAGGGATTGATAATTCGATCTATTATCTTCTAGCTCCATTAGGGCAATACATGAATTATTCTGGATGTGGAAATACAGTTCAGGGTAACCATTCTGTGGTGCAACAATTTATACGAGACAGTCTACGTTATTGGGTTACAGAGATGCATGTCGATGGATTTCGCTTTGACCTGGCTTCTATCCTAACACGCGGTAAGCAAGGAGTCCCTCTTTCTAACCCACCTTTAGTTCAATCAATTACTGAAGATCCTCTTTTAGCTGATATTAAACTGATAGCTGAAGCTTGGGACGCTGGTGGACTTTACCAAGTAGGTAATTTTCCAGCAGAAGGAGGATGGGCTGAATGGAATGGGCAGTATCGTGACCATGTTAGACGATTTATTAAAGGAGAGGCCTCCCATTCAGGAAATTTTGCTACTCGCATAGCTGGTTCACAGGACTTATACGGAAGAGGAAGACACCCTTTCCATAGCATTAATTTTATTACAGCTCATGATGGCTTTAGCTTAGCTGATCTGGTCTCTTACAATCATAAGCACAATATTGCTAATGGTGAAAATAATCAAGATGGGGCTAACGATAATGAAAGTTGGAATTGCGGTGTAGAAGGAGAAACCAAAGATTCCCATGTTTTAGAGTTACGCCGTAAGCAATTAAAAAATTTCCATCTAGCCTTGATTGCTTCTCAAGGGGTCCCCATGATTAATATGGGTGATGAGTACGGGCATACGAAACGGGGAAACAATAATACCTGGTGTCAAGATAATGATTTAAATTGGTTTTCTTGGAAGCAGTGGGAGCACCAAAAGAGTGATCTCTTCAGATTTTTTAGCCTGTTAAACCATTTTCGCTTGAATAATCCCCTCTTACGTCAAGAAAATTTTTTAACAGCTAAAGACATTACTTGGCATGGCGCCCACCCAGGTATGCCCGATTGGAGCCCAATGAGCAAATTGGTGGCTTTTACTCTGCATGATAATTCTAATGAAGGAAAACATCTTTATATAGCTTTTAACGCTAGCCATGTGCCTATTACAGTGCATTTACCTGTACCAGGTAAGAAAACCTGGTATCGAATTATTGACAGTAGCTGTGAAAGTCCCGAAGACTTTTTGGAGCCTGGCCAAGAACGAGCCATCTACCCTAAAGCATTAGAACATGAACCTAGTTATAAGCTTAAGCCTTATAGTTCTATCTTATGCCAACTAAAAAGTAGTAATCGTTTACATAAATAAAAAAATAATATATCCTTTTATTTTTAATTTATATTAATTAAATAAAAGGATATATAAAATGAACGTACAACATAGTAATGATTTTATAAGTTATTTTGCATACGAATGGAATAAGCTTAATATACCCAAATGTCGAGATGAAGCACAAGCGGTACAAATTACTTTAGAAGAAGCTATCCGTTCCCCGGGTAATGTCAAAAAAAATTTCGAACATAAACTTAATCACCTACATAAGAACTACTCTGACTGGAAGAAGAAAGGTTGGCCTGCAAATCAAAAACCAAAATATTTTGTTGTTGGTATAGTAAATAAAAAGGCTAAAGAAACTTTTCACAATATTGCTTCTCAGCATCGTAATCACGAAATTAGCTGTAGATCTGGCTACTAATTTGCTCCCCTCTTTTTTATATACATATTACCTGTGCTGCGCTGTCTATAAAGTAATTCGATAGCTTTTTTTAGAATTGAATTTTGTATAAAGCTATCGAATTACTGAATATGTTTAATGGATTTCTGTTAAATATATTTTTATCTCAAGGTCTGATAATCAAAAAAATATTACAAAATTTATTTTAAGGACCGATTTGATCTTAAAGTCTACGTCTGATAACAAATAAAAACTAACAGCGCTTTTAATAAAAAATTAATATTTACGTGCTACTTTCATAAGAACTAAGCAAAAATCGATAGAGGTTTATATGGAAGGAAAATTTCTATTTTTAGGCACGGGCGGGTCGCTAGGAGTTCCTGTCATTGGTTGCAATTGTACAGTCTGCCAATCAAACTCACCATACGATAAACGTTTTAGAACTTCAGGTTTAATTACCTTTGGTGATAAAAATTTCTTAATAGATTCTGGTCCCGATTTTAGAAATCAAGCGCTTAGTAATAAATTAAACCATATCGATGCTTTGCTGCTAACTCACCTACATTATGATCATATTGCAGGTATTGATGACTTAAGAATTTTCAATTCTTATACAGAAAAAGCAATTCCCTGCTATCTGTCATATGAAACATTTTATTCATTTCAACATCAATATTACTACCTATTTACTCCTCCTCAAGGGGAAAAAAGTGCATTTGTGCAAATTGATTGCCACCCTTTAGCAGAAGAATCTGGTAACTTTAAAATTTTTGATTGTCCTTTTAGCTTTTTTAATTACTATCAAGGACTAACTCAAGTAACGGGTTTTCGTTTTGGCGATTGTGCTTATCTCACAGATATTCGCTCTTATAGCGACCATATTTTTGATTGGCTGAAGGGAACGCGTACGCTTATTATTGGGGCTAGTAAGCTTGTGCCCAGCAAAATGCACTTTAGTTTTGATGAAGCTATGGCTTTTTCCCAAAAGGTGTCTCCTAGTCAAACTTATATTACACATATCAGTGACAGCATCCTTCACGCTTCAGCAGCAGCCCATTTGCCTAATGGAATAAAGTTTGCTTATGATGGACTTGAAATCACTTTCAATATTTAAAAGCGGCTTTATTAAAAAATTCTCTTCATATTTTTAGAATGGTTAAGTGTCTGTAGCTCTTAACCATTTTTCTTCCTCTCTAAAATATCCATTTTATTGCACTATAACGTGAGAATTTTATTGCTAAATAATTTTTGTTTGCGTTTCCTTAGTGTAATTAGTCAAAAATTATTCCACACGGTTATTTTAGGCTTAAATTTCTAATTTTACTAGGCTTAAACTTAAAAAAGACCTTTTAACAAGCGAGTGTTCTAGCGTAATGATTTTACGAGTTTTATCCCCAATTGTAGTTTCTAAGCTTTCACTAGTTGCTTTGACTTGCTTTAGTTCAATGCATCATCCTCAACTTATTGCCACACAAAATACACCAGAAGGAATAACAGCTACAAATAAGGTGGACAGTGTTTATCAAGGCACCCAGCAAATTTTTCCTATAGATCGCCCTATACAAGTAAAAACTGATCCCACTTCTTCGTACATCTATTTAGAAGGTTCTGATCCCGATTGGAAACTAGGGGTTTTACGTAAAATCAGTCGGCGTCATGCACCTATTATAGGTAATGGCCAACTTCATATTTTCTCTCCAACCACTACCTCTGGTTATCATTTAGTTGAAGTCATTCAACAAAAAGGTTTATTAAAACTAGAACTAAAAAATGATATTCAGCAAGCAATACGTTATACTATTCAAAAAGCAGATGCTGTTGTGCAACAAGGAACTATTGAAGAGCGCAATATAGGTGATATCCCTCCTGTTGCATTACCTTTTGGGGAGTATGAGTTACATTTGTCTGCGACTAATGTGCCAACCCCAAAACCGATTACTTTTAGTTTAACTAAGGAAAATACCCCCCTGTCGTTAGAGCTGCCTATTGTTGCAAGACAAATTCCTTTAATGATAACAAGTAATATTCCACATTTAACACCCGGTAAGGTTGCTATAGTAAGATGTATTGATAGTTATAAGCAGCAAGAGTTATGGAAAAAAGAAGTTGTAATCGATGCTGAACCGATTAATATTGGAGAAGGGCAATATACTGTTGAATTTCCTATTATAGAAGGCTACCTTTCTCCTGGCCAGGAAGGAATTGTAGGCAGATTTACGATAGATAATACCATTACTTCTAAGCAAATTATAGGTGATTATAAAATCAATCAAGCTAACTTAATACTTAGCTATCGCATTAATTTAAACGATACCTCTTTATTAGATCAAATTCACTTTTGGCTTAAGGATGAAGCTGGCAAAAGGACTATTTACCCCATTCAAAACGAATATAATGACTTTCCTGAAATGTCAACACGTGTAGTTAATCTCAAAGGGTTAATACCAGGAACATATACTCTAGGATTTATTTCACTACAAAATGACAACGATTGGATATTTCCCCAAGTACAGACTGTAAAATTAGAGGCTGGAAAGCTACTAGAGATCAAACAATTTATCACTAATATTGCTTCAAAGAGAGCAATTAAAGTCATTACTGAATACCCTGATGCTCAGTTGACCTTAATCTCAAAAAATACAGGACAAATCTGGGAAGGAGAAGGAGTTGAATACACCTTTAAAGACCTAGCAGCAGACCAATATATATTGAAATTTAGCTCCAAAGTGAATAGCTCTATAATTTGCCCCCTGTCGCAAGAGATTGAGCTTAAGACAGACAATGATCTTGAAATTAAGGCTGAATATCAGAAAAACGCAACCCTTTTGATCGAAGGGGCTGAACCTGGATTCGAAGTAGAGCTTTCACGATTGGACAAAGAGCAAGTAACAATTAGACAAGAGCTCCAGAACTCGCACAACATAATAAAAGTTCCTGAGGGAAAATATTTTATTCAAATTTTTAAAGTTGAGCAAGATGTTAGAACTCCTTTTACTAATTATGAATTTAATTTGACAAATGTAGCGCCGCAAAAAATAGACCTTAGTCCAAAAGATTTACCCATAAAAGGGGTTGGTTTTGGCGAGCAAAATGTCAGTACGTCAGATGTAGAAAATAAACAAGCTGATGTAGCAAAGAAAGCCCCAGCGCTAGGAACCTTAGTTGTTACTTACGACACAGGTAGCAAGCAAGAACGCTTGGATCGTATCCATTTTTGGCTAATTGATAGTCTAGGGCAACGTACCATGTATCCCAACCAACAAGCACTAGCGCAAGCATTGGTTGAAGATGGAACCTCTCCTAGCCGACAAGTAACAGTACCCAATTTAGCAGTAGGCTCCTATCAAGTAGAGTTTTTAGTGCCTAATACTGATAATCTTTTTAATACACCTACACCTCCCCAAGTAGTAAATATATCTGAAGGTAAAGTAGCAGAAGTTAAGCTATCGCTAACTCCTAAATATGGTAAAATAAATGTTGAAATAGAGCTGGAAGGGCATACTGGAAAATTCCCAGAAATGGAACTAGTTGTTTTGCAAAGTAATAAAAAGGAAGTTAAAAAGTTGGAAGAGGGCAAATGTTCTTTTGCAGATCTGCCACCTGGTAAATATCAAGTTGTGTGTAGCGAATTACCCTATTATGAAACTCCTGCCCCAATAAGTCTAGAGATACAATCAGGAAAACTAAACCAGGAAGTCAAACCTTTTTATAAGCTTGAAAAAGGACTACTTAATGTAACAACAACTCATCCTGAGCAAAAATGGTCTCTAAAAAAGAATAACAGTTTGATTGGCCATTATACTGGTAGTATTAAAGACTTAAATCTTCCGATTGGAGATGACTACCATATAGAAGTTGCAAGCAAAAAAGAGTACGAATTTACAATCACTCCCGCAGCACCTTTTGAAGTAAAAAAAGGGGCTATAACCGAGGCCTCTATTCAAGCTAAATTAAGCTATGGTACATTAATAGTAAATGCCACTATAGAAAATGAAGATGATGTAGAACTTATTTTAACTCCGCAAGGACATACAAACGCCCTCACGAAAGAGCTCAAGTTTCAGCTAAAAGGACAAAAAGAGCCTTTGAACTGGAAAAATGAAGAGATTCCCGTGGGCAGATACAAGGTAACATACAACATGCCTGCTTATTACCAACCGATCGCGATTCAGGAAATTACAATCCAAAAATCTCAACCTAAGGTTGTAGCTCCTCAGTTTAAAATTGAGAAATCTTTATCTCTTAAAACAAACTATAATCAAGCGCGTTTTGAATTAGTATCAGAGAGCACTGGTCAGAAATGGAGTGGGAAAGGTGGAGATTACACCTTTTATAACTTGCCTATAGGAAATTATGCTCTTTCTTTTGCTCCCACTTATGATGAGAATTTCGTCGAACCTGAAGCCCAAAAAGTGGTTGTAGCGAAGGAAAAAGACTCTAATATTGAAGTGCAATATGAAAAACGCTCATCTTTACTGGTTGCATCAAATACAGATCGTTTTGAGATTACTTTAACTCCTCTTGATGGTCAACAAACCGAGATTAAGCGATTTATAGAAACTAGCCATACCTTACTCAATATACCTGAAGGTCGCTATCGTATCGATTTTTCCCCTCTAGATGAAACACGTGTACAAAGATATGGAGACCACAGACCTGCTTCCATTGAGGTTAATTTGCGTTCCAGCAAACCAGAAAGAATTTATGCTGTATACCGCATGGACAAAGGCAGCTTAGCTGTAAGCTCTAATATTCCACAAGCTACTTATAAAATTCGCGATCTTACCGAGAAACAGCCAATCGAAATAGGTTCATTTACTGGAGAATACACTTTGATTCCCCTTACTTCTGTAGGGAAATATGAGGTAACATTTGAGTCCTTACCTAATTACAAGACTCCAGATAAAATTACTGTAGAAGTAAAACCTGACCAACGACAACTTGTTGGAGGCATCTATATACCTCTACAGCGTATGATTGAGATCCCTCGTGGCCCTGTTATCCTTGGAGATATTTTTGGTGAAGGAGAAGCTGATGAACAACCTACGCGAACTGTCGATGTAGATACATTTTATATATCGGCCACTCCAGTTACCAACGCTCAATATGCAGCTTGGTTAACTCAAGCAGTACGCAATAAGAAGATTGAATACACTCGTGAAGGTAAGTTTAAAGGGCAAGTTAAAGATAGCGACGGGCACCTTCTTTGTGAAACAATTGATGCTGATCCTGATAGCCAAATTCAAGGGAAAGACACAGTTGAAGGCTTTAGCTTTCTTCCTATAGCTGGCAAGGAAGAGTATCCTATGATTGAGGTTTCCTGGTATGGAGCAATGGCTTACTGTAAAGACAATGGTTACCGCCTTCCAACAGAAGCTGAATGGGAAAAAGCGGCAGGAATGGCAATTACTCCTCCTGGCAAACCCCTCAAAAAATACCGCTATGGATTTGGAAGAGATACAATCAACCGTACAATGGCTAATTATGCTGACAGTTACGATCCTAACAAAGCATTTGATGTAAGGACGAAGCGCGTAGGGTTTTACAATGGAATCAATATTTTAAACTATGACATGAAAGTAGATAATTTGATCCGTTCTAATCCTCAATTGATCAACCAGCAATACGGAAGTATTGATGCAAAAAGTCCTTATGGCCTTTACGATATGAGTGGCAATATTAGACAATGGACTATGGATTGGTATAGTCCTAATTATTTCAAGACAATGCCTGATCGTAATCCACAAGGACCTGGATATGGTATTGAAAAAGTGACTAAAGGTGGATGTTACGACAGCGTTGCCCATGAGCTACGAGTTTCAGCCCGTATGCCATTGTCCCCCGAAACATCTGATGCTTACACTGGATTTAGAGTGGTATCTGAAAGGAAATAACCATCTAATATACTAGAATTTCAGACATAAAACTTAGGTTTAGTTGCTATGAACGCAGCTAACCTAGGTTTTTATATCTTGGATAGAAAAGTTCTTCTTCCCGCTTAAAATATATCAATTTACAACAATGTTTACTCTATACTTTCATCTATGCCCTCTCCCAGGTTTATAAGTATAAGTCCAGGAAGTATTTGATCCATTTTTTGAAATATAGTCTGATAATTATGTTCTGAAATAATCTTCTACGGCAATATTCCAAGATTGTTAAATAAAAATTTCAAGAAGATAACCAACGTGTGAGGAAGGTTGGGATAGAGGATGGCTGCCGAGTTAATAACGCATTGACTAAAATTTTGGCTGTATAGGCATGCTGCAAAAGACCCCTCGATCCCAAAGCAGTCAGCACCCAAATTTTATCTGTAACAGCTCCAACGATGGGAAGGTGACGATCAGGGCAAGAAGCTCTAATTCCCGCTTGACATTCTAATACTTCCATATTTGCAAAAGCAGGCATTATGCGGCTAGCTTCTGCTAGAAGCTCTTGCTTTGCTACTGATAGATTGGGTGTAGGATCTGCCTGTTTTCGTTCATAGGTAGCTCCGATAGTACAATATTGTCCGTCTTCACCCATTAACAGATATTTACGCCCATTTATAGGGTAAGCTAGGGGTGTAATCTTAGCTGGCCATTTTACTTTTAAATTTTGCCCTTTTGTTGCATCTAAGGGTAAGTGCTGAGTTTCAGTAATAGCCTTACATCCATAGCCCGAAGCTAAAATGACGTAATCATAGTCTGATAATTGTTGAGATGAACCAATTTTTCCCTGGATGAAATTAACCCCTAAACTTTTACAAGCAGCCCATAACCCTTGCAAATACAAGGGTGCATTGACCACACATCCTTGCTTGATAAAGATTCCCTTGAAGCAGCCTATTTGGGGGTAATGAAGTGCTGTAGTCAGTTCGTCCCAGTAATCAATACCACTGTATGTACTAGCACAATGTTGGTATGCCAGATCTTGAGTTTCGCTTAATATAGGTCGAAAAATTCCAGATTGCTGGTATACGGCTTGACCTAAGGCCTTAGTTGCAACTTCTAACAGCTCTAGAGTTGAAGTCATTCCCTCCTGTCCTGGCCAAGCTATTTTAGCCTCTGGCCCTATGTAAGGATTCAACAATCCATTAGCAACTCCTGAAGCTCCTGCTCCGATCCCTTTTTTATCAAAGAGGTGAACTAATATATGATTACCCCTTTGTCTTAAATGCCAGCAGACAGCTAAACCTGCAAAACCGGCGCCAACTACAGCTACCTTCATATTTACTTACCTGGATGGGGTAATATAAGGTCGCAAGCATCTGTAGGCATCCAATGTTTATCTTTACCATCCCATTTCACGTTGCAACCTAATGGATTTGTTAAGGGTTGTGAAATAGGCTTGCCTGTAACATATTCTTCTAAAGTCCGATCTAGATCATTTACTGTTACCTTGCTAGTATCTTTAGGAAAATCGTTGCTTCTGCCCGTATAGATCAACCTACGATTCTGATCAAACAAGTAAAAATGGGGCGTGCGCAAGGCTCCATAGGCTTTAGCTACTGACTGGTCAGCATCATAAAGGTAAGTCCAAGGAAATTTATGTTCTTCCATACGTAATACCATATGATGGAAGGAATCATCTTCGTAAGTATTAGGGCTATTAGAATTAACTCCGACAAATACAATTCCTTGCTTCGCATATTTAAGCGCAGTCTGCCGTGTAAGTTCGTCTGAACCCTTAACATAGGGACAATGGTTACAAGTAAAAAAGATTACTAATCCTTTAGCATCAGCAAAAGATTTTAGAGAATAAACGCCTCCATCTGTACCTGCCAAGCAAAAATCAGGAGCTTGCTCCCCTATCGATAATGTAAAGCCCATAATGATCGTATCCCTTTTTGATAAAATTTAAGGAGTATAATATGCTCTTTTTTGAGCAGGTTCTAAGTTAATGCTATTAATAATGAATTCAATAGAATTTCTTTTTTTAGGATTGGAATTATAAATTTCTTCTACAAAAATATCAGTAACCTCAGTTTCATTATGCTCTTGCTTATCATCCTTATATAAGTTTTTGTTAAGTACTTTAAGAGGTTTTTGCTTAATTTCTTCTAGACAATATTTTTTCATCAATTCACATTTAGCATGATCTGAAAAACTAAAATTTGAAAGAAAATTTATAAGAGTGGTCTGATTTAAAGCACTACAATCCATAAAAGCAAAATGTTTCTCTATACTTTCTTTGTATGCATTGATATAAAAAGTTGCAAATACATGCGAGAAATAACTTGAAAATGAAAGTGTCTGAAAATAAATTTGGACAACTTGCACTGGATTAATTTGACTATGCAAATTACTGTATGCTTCCTCTAGTAAAATATTTCCTAGATCTTCCATTTGCAATACATCTGCTAATCTTAATAATTCTAAAATATTTTCAGAAGAGGCTCCTACATATCCAGTATACATGAATTCTAGGATAGACTGCATATGCTCGCTCAGTATATAGTCCAATTTAATAACTAGAATCGGAGATTGCTCTGAAAATTTAACCTTAGCAAAAAAATCTTTAAAAAATTGTGAACTTGCTATGAGAAAAGCCTTGTTTACAGGGATACGTTGTTTTCCCTTTAATTCTAAGATAGCATCATAACTTTCATACCTTACTTTTCTAAATATTTCTTGATTGATTTTTAAAATGGATGCACTTTGTCTCAATTTTGTTGAGTATTCTGAATCATAAGAAGCTGCTTTCGTAGGTAATTCTGCTGTAGATACTGTTGTACACACTCTTTTAGAATTATCCTCACACGAAATTAGATCCAACCCAATCCACTGCTCTATGCTAGAGTTAGTAATAAATTCTAAAGATTGAATTTCTTTCTCTTTGCCTGACTTTTCTAATGTATTGCAATTTTTATTGATTTGACCATAATCCAAGTTTTCTTGGATCGCTGTAGAAGTCTTTTCTAGATTATAATTTGAATGAGTTTCCTTTACAAAAACTTTATAGCCTGATTTTTTTAAATCATACCAATTTTGACAATTATTAATTTCCTTACACTCAGCAAAAAGGTCTTCTCGATTAATGCCTTTTGTCAGAGTTGTCAGATTAGCTGGTAATATACAAACTTTTCTATTTTCATTTAATCCTATGACAATTGACCAATCTTTATGCTCATGTAGTAATACTTGACCAGGAACAAGATAGAAATACCTCATGAGAATAGGTATATTTTTTTTAGGGCAAAAAGGCGTTTTAAAATGGAAGATTGTACCGTACCCATTATAAGGTAAGGCTATTTCCTCTCGTCTTGTCAATTCTCTAATTTTTGCATAAAAATCTGGAAAACTTAAGTTTTCTTCAAATTTTCTTATAGCATACTGATTGATTTTTTCAGCCAATGCATAACCAGTGTTGTAATGGTCATTTATTTCTATACATCTTGAGCTATCTCTACTATGTTCAATAAAATGAAATATACTCTGGGCTAAATATACTGAAGTCGTTTCCTTAAATGCAATAGTAGCATCAGATTGGTCAGGATACAGATTGCTTGAATTAGGGACATTTGAACCTCCATATAAAGCCAGATTTATTGCCATTGCACTACTCTATTGATAGATCTTTTTTTAAAATATTTGTTTTCTCTAACTCCAATTACTGAAAATGACCCTTTGTAAGAGTCCTCTTAAATAACTAGCACTGAGTTATTCATTTCATAAATTGATTTGGCTGAGGGCATAAAATAAATAAAAAAGACTATAAATTCAACTATTAACCTATTTTTCAGTTTTTTTAATAGCTTATAGACCTTACTAAATCCCTTTTATTCAAAAATAAGTGCCTTATAAATAGCTAAGTAGAAGAATAGTTCCTGTGAATATCTAGAATAGATCATATCGTCTATCCTCCATAAATAGCATACTGAATTCTTGCTAAACTAATTTTGAAGATAAATTGATATAGAGAATAATTTTTTACAGGTATTTTAGCGAGAGGATTTAAAGAAGAAATTTTAACCAAAAAAGCTAGGGTAATCCTCGTACAAAACTAATGAGGATTTACCCTAGAAGTACACTATCTTTCCTTGATACCAGCTACTTCGCAAACGACTGAACATAGATCACGCCGCTTAACTTTTTTTTGCTTATATTGTTTGATATTGTAGCGCATTTGATTTAAAAGTTGACGCTCATTAACTATAAGATTTGAGATCTCTGTAGCTAATACTCCAGCATCCGTACCACGTTCATTAAATTTAATTCCTCCCCTTATTTGCTCTACTAATACATCAGCATTTTTATCTTGATGCTGATCAGCTGCGTAGAGATAGGGAATAAGAATAGCAGGCACTTCCATTTCAATTAATTCAGCAATAGTTCCTGCTCCTGCACGGCAAATAGCTAAGTCACTAGCTCGCCAAACAACATTCATCTCAGGTTCAAAACCTTTAACTAAGCATTGGATATTAGCGTTTTCATATTGCTCTTTAAAAGTTTCAACCTCTGACTGAGCTCCAACCAAGTGGATTACTTGATAATTAGTAGAGCGCTCTGCTAAATTGTGTACTATAGCTGAGCAAATTAATAAATTTATGTTAAAAGCTCCTTGAGATCCACCAAAAACGAGAAATGTGAATTTATTAGAATCAAGGCCTAATTGTTGCCTTGCTCTGTTAGGACTTAGAGACAGAGAGTTATACCCCTCCCTTAAAGGCATTCCCAATTCTATACTTTTCCCTTTTAGGTATTTGGCTGCTTCATCAAAATGAAGTCCAGTTACTTTAGCATACTGAGAGAAGCAACGAATTACTTTACCTGGTACTGTATTTGCCTCGTACAAAACTACTGGAATACGTCTAAGCCATGCAGCTGCTAATACAGGAAATGAGTGGTAGCTTCCAAATCCCACAACTACGTCGGGTTGAAATTTCCTTAGCTTTGCAAAACTTTGTATAATTCCTTTTAGAATTTTGCACCCATTTTTAAAGCGCTCCCATAAGTTAACACCTCTAGGCTGGGCATAATCAACATCTACAACAGCGTCTGATAATTGTCTTTCAAAGTAAGGATTAGTTGTTAGGCCACCACCAATAAATAAAATTTCTAAAGATTGGTCTATTTTTTGTAACTGCTGAGTTAATGCTTGTGCTGGGTATGTATGCCCCCCTGTTCCACCAACTGCGATCGCGATTTTCTTTGCCATATCTCTTCCTTTCCCTATACCATTCGAATATATTCATAATCTGGAACTTGTTTTTTTCTCTCATGCGCTACACTCAATAGAAGACCAACTCCCATAAAATTAGCGATAAGATTGGTGCCTCCCTGACTAAAAAAAGGGAGGTTAAGCCCTTTGCTGGGCAGTAGCCCAGATACAACGCCTAGATTTAAAAAAGCTTGAATAGCTATTAAAAAAGTAACCACTATTGCAACATAACATCCAGCTTTATCTGTTGCTTGAATGGCTATAGTAAATCCACAATAGGTAAGTGACATATAAAGTAAAATGAGTACAGTCACCCCTATAAAACCTAATTCCTCAGCATAAATAGCCGCAATATAGTCATTTTGTGCTTCAGGTAAATAATTTAGTTTCTGCAAACTCTTACCTAACCCCTTCCCAAATATTTGCCCCGAACCAGCAGCTATCTTAGCCTGATAAGGCTGATGTCCCTTTCCTAAAATATCTTTTTCTGGATGTAGATAAACTTCTATACGGGCCCGAGCATAAGAAAACTGAGTGGCGGCGATACCACCCATTAAAAGTAAAACACCTGCGGGCAAAGCCCAAAAACGCCAACGTACACGAGTAATAAAAAATAAGATCAACAATGTCAAGCCTAATAAACCAGAAGTTACAATATCTGGCTCCAATAGAATCAAGATAATTGGAATAAATAGCTTTACTAGTAGCCTTAAGAAGGCTACAAACTTAACTAGTACAATAGCATCCAATAAAACAGAATAAATGTAATATAAAGGCAAAAAATACTTTACAAACTCAGATGGCTGCATTGAAATTCCTGCTATACGCAACCAGCGTCGAGCTCCATTGATTACTTGCCCTATTCCGGGAATAAGGACCATAACAAGAAGGCACGACAGCAAGCAAAGGATTGGAAATGTGTATTTTAATATAGTTCGATAACCAAACCACCAAGTTACACTTGCTAAAGCACAACCTAGTGCAGCATATATCAATTGTTTGATAAATGATTGATTATGGTCTTTATCTAAATCCAAATCCAATATTTCTGCGGAGAAGGTATTATAAATCATGATTGTACCCATTGAAAAAATAATTCCAATGGATATAAGAAGCACGAAAGTATTTAATTGTTTGACTAAAGCATCATTTGAGGTCATCATTTCCAAATATTTCTACAAATTTTTTTGCGTTTAGTCTAGCGAATACGTAATTTGTCACCAGGCTTAAGATGGCGGGCTTTATCTTTATCTAAATTATTCAAACGTAATAAATCATCTAACTTCAACTTATGTTTATTAGCAATTGACCAAGGATTATCGCCAGGTTTAACCGTATAATAATCTACTGATGCGATCGATTGTCTATTATCTACCGCGAGTGTTTCATTTTGAGTTTGTATAACCTTTTTATCAGTTACAGGAATTCTTAGAACTTGTCCAATAGACAAATTAATATTTTTAAGCTTATTTGCTCTTTTGAGTTCATCTACCGTAATACTATTTTGGCGTGCAATTTTGCCTAATGTGTCCCCTTGTTTAACCCTAATTTCACGAAATTTTGGTAATTCCGATTCTGAATCTAAACGATCAAGATTTGTATGTGCACTAACTATTCCATTATAATCACGGCCTGGATTTACGGCTGAAGGTGCTGCGGGTATTATAGGATTAGTTGAGGAAATGATATTGTTGTTTAAAGGCAAATTGTAATGCTTTAAGGCTTGGTCTAACTCATCACTTGAACTAGTTATGCCTAAATCGCCTAATGCTGTAGTTGAGGGATGGGTGTAAGAGATTGAATGATTATATTCAGGAGTTTTAGTAGCAGACTCAGGAGATGTAATTTCCATACTTCCAATTATTGTACTAGAGCTATTTTTCTGCAAAGGCTGTTCCTCTAATGAATGTGTAGTAGTATCTGTGTACTGCAAGGCTGTTGCAAACAGAACCGCTAAAATCCCTATATTAAGAAGCACAGCTATAATTATTGTATTTTTACGAGTCATAATTTTTATTGTCCCAAATTAAATCAATATCACCTTAGTCTAAATCTGTTGCAACTGTTTTCTGTTTAAAGAATGTACGCATTCTTTGAATACATCTCCACGATGAGCATAGTCGCGAAACTGATCAAAGCTTGATCCCCCTGGGGATAATAAGACAGTCCAGCCGTTACTAGCAGTTAGCGAAGCTTGCTCAACAGCTGTTTGCATATCAGGAGAAATTTCTACAGGGATAGCTACTCCAACTTCTTGTAATATTCTTGGTGCAGCTTGTCCAATTGCATAAATCTTTCTAACTTTATTCTGGAAAGCATTTATCCAATCTGTATAAGGGGCGCCTTTTTCTATTCCTCCAGCTATTAATACAATAGGTTCTTGCAAAGCATTTACCGCTTCAATAACAGCTGCAACACTTGTTGCTTTACTATCATCGTAGTATTTTACACCATCTAATTCTTCAACAAATTCCAATCTGTGGGGTGGACGCGTGAAGGACATAATTGCATCTACAAAGTTTGCTGCGGTAATTCCATACTTATAAACTAAACTATAGGCTGCTAGAAAATTAAGAAGTTCATAACGGGGACGAGTAACAGTTTCTGGATGTAGAGTACAAACCACCTTTCCATCGAGTATAATTTGATTATGCTCTAAGTAAAGATTTGCTTGAGACGTTAATCCAAATGTTTTGATTTTAGCCAAGTCTAATAAATGGCCATATTCTCGGACCACCCGTTCCTCCACAAAGAGATCTCCCCCAGGCTTCAAGCAATACTGTAGTCTGCATTTAGCCTGAGCATAGTCATCCATGGTATTGTATCGATCTAAATGATTAGGCATAATATTTAGAATCACACCCTGATCAATAGCTTGTGTTGTCATAGTTTCTAATTGATAAGAGCTTAGCTCAGTAACAAATATTCCTGTAGCCTCAGGTTTATGGACGTGATCTATAATTGCGGTGCCTACGTTACCTACAGCAGTAGCCGGTTTCCCAGATAAACGTAATAAATGTTCTACAAATCGAGTTACACTTGTCTTACCATTAGTACCTGTTATACCCAGTACAATATGAGATTGTGGCAAAGAGCGAATAGCCAATTCAACCTCTCCTATTAACTCTACATGAGCCTCTACTGCTGCTGCGTAAAAGGGATGCTGGTGGGGAATACCGGGAGAAATAACAACTTTACTATACTCTTGAACTTGGTTAACGTCCTTCAAATGCAATAATTTAACGTCGAACTGACTGCATAAGAGAGCAATTGAATCTGGCAATTCTACGCTTTGAGTACAGAATTTATCATCGTAAGCGGCAACCTGGTATCCACTATGTCGCAAAAAACGAACTGCTGCACAGCCACTAATCCCTAATCCTATAACCAAAGCTTTTTTTCTTAATTGCATGCTTTATTTATCCTAACTCTTACTGTAATTTTAAAGAAATAAGCCCTATTATTGCTAATATAAGCCCCACTATCCAAAATCTCATCACTACTTTTGTCTCTGGCCATCCCTTATACTCAAAATGATGGTGCAAAGGAGCACACAAAAATATACGTTTTTTATTTCTTAGTTTATAACTTGCAACCTGCAAAATATCAGACATTGCTTCAGCTACAAAAATACCACCAATCAAAGCTAGCAAAGGCTCCCTACGTAATAGGATGGCTGCTACACCAATTACTCCACCTAAAGCTAAAGAGCCTGTATCACCCATAAATATTTGCGCTGGATGGCCATTGTACCATAGAAAACCCAAGCACCCTCCGATAAGAGCAGCCAAGTAAACTGCAATTTCTCCACTTCCTTCGATATAAAGAATATGAAGATATCGCGCTACTTCTATATTATTTGATACAAAAGCAAACAGCATAAGTGTGCTGGCAACCATAATAACACATCCTGCAGCAAGCCCATCTAACCCATCAGTCAAGTTAACAGCATTGGATGTTCCTGTAATTACAAAAACTATCAAAATTCCTATAGCTAATAGGCCTAACCCTTCAAATATAATAAAAGGCTCTTTGAAAAACGGGATAAATAATCGAGCCATATAAGCTTGAGTAGTTAATAGAGGCTCGCTATGATTTTCAGCTCCTAAGCTACTGATGGTATCTTTTGCCCAAGGGGGAACAAACCAGCTTCCTGAATGTAATAAATCTGTTAATTGTGGGATAAGCAAATAACTAGCAATAAGTATGGAAAAGATGACATTCAATGAAAATTTAGAACGAGCAGATAACCCTTTGGAATTGCGTAATCTCAATTTAAGATAATCATCATAAGCCCCTATTGCTCCAAGAACATATGTTGTTAAGAGCAAAATTAAGGTAAAAGAATGAGTTAAATCCATCCATAAAATCAAGGAGATCGTCATTGAGAAAATGATTAACACTCCCCCCATTGTTGGAGTATCTTTTTTCTTTTTGTGCAGTTCTCCTAGTAAAGGACATTCTTCCATGCGAATAGGCTGCCCGATTTTCCATTCATAAAGCTTGTGAATCAAATAGGGACCTAAGAATATACTTAAAATAAGGCTAGTCAAAGCAGCCAACCCTAAACGCGTTGAAACATATTCAAGCGCAGCAGGGAGCTTCAATCCATATTGTGTTCTCAGTATTTTAAGCAATAACAGTAACATTAAAAGCTCCCTATCTCGATCTAAATTTCATTGTAATTATCATCTAGAGTTGTTTGATAGTCAATGATAACTCTTCCTTTTTGTAACGTGTAATCCTATAGATAATTAGCCTAAAATAGGCTTATTGATATATAAATCCCTATTTTTTGTCTTCTAAATCAGGTTCTTCCTCAATAAAAAAGTTATCACATTCAACCTCATCTTCCCAGTCATCAAATTCATCATCTGCTGACTGTGGGTTAACTGCTGCAGCTGCTGCAACCACTAATTCCCCTTGCTCATTAAACTGAGAGCGAGCTGTAATCTCTTTACTAATATGTCTCTGTCCCTTTTGCGGCTGTTCCCGCTCAGCATCACGTTTTTTACCTCTTAAATGCAATACAATAGGAACTCCTTTAATACCAAAATGGGCACGCATTTGATTTAATAAAAAGCGCTCGTAGCTAACATCCATTAAAGTAGGGTTATTCACAAATAGTATAAAATGAGGGGGGAAAGTATCTACTTGGGTCAAGTAATAGATACGTAGTCTTTTTCCTCCTTGCAATGCTGGAGGATGTTTTTTTTGCAAAGTGGCCACAACAAAACGATTCAACTGACCAGTTGAGATCTTACGCCCTGCTGAATTATAGATTTCATGGATCAACTCAAATATTTGATGAACATTACGCCCAGTTTGAGCTGAGATAAATAGCATAGGGCAATGCTTGAGGAAAGCAACAGCATCTTGTGCAGCTTTTTTACAATGTTCCATACGGAATCCTTTGACAAGATCCCATTTATTAAAAATTAAAATACACCCCTTACCAGATTCTTCAATTTTCTTAGCAATCTTTTTGTCATGTTGTGTAAATCCAACAGTTGCATCTAGCATTAGAATACAAACATCGGTCCTTTCAATAGCACTCTCTGTACGGATCATAGCAAATTTATCGATAACATCATGCTCAGCTTTGCGATTGCGAATTCCGGCTGTATCAATAAATCTATAAAGTCTTCCATCAAATTCAATATCAGCATCAATGTTATCTCGCGTTGTTCCTGGTATAGGACTCACAACACAGCGATCTTCCTCTAAGATTTGATTCATTAAGGTCGATTTTCCGACATTAGGTCTTCCCACTAAGGCTACTTTAATTGGCTTATCACCTTGCTCGACCTCTGCAAAATCCTCCTCTACTTCCTCTTCTGTCGAAGGGAAAAGATCGTTTAGAATTGCCTCTAACATGTCCGCTATATTGTAACCTTGTACAGCAGAAACTCCCCACATGTTTTTAATACCTAATTGAGCAAAAGGGTATACCATAACTTGTTGAGTTATATTGTCTATTTTATTTACGGCCAGATATAGCGGCTTATTGATTGTAAGTAAACGGCGAGCTAAAGCAAGATCAAGATCCGTTATTCCCACACGCCCATCTACAACCATGACTAATGCATCACCCTCTTCAATAGCTATCTGAGACTGACGCTGTATTTCAGCATTGAACGGAGCTTTTGAATTAGCATCTATTCCACCTGTGTCAACTAGGCAAAAATATCGTCCACAAAATTCTGCATCAGCATAAATTCTATCTCGAGTGACCCCTTCAGCTTCATCGACAATTGCGATTCTTTTACTGCAGATACGGTTAAAAAGGGCTGATTTCCCTACATTGGGACGCCCTACAATCACAATTTTAGGATAATATGACATAAACTTTTCATTCCTATAGTTTTTACTAATGCATAGATACTTTCTAGACCATACCAAATAGATCTACCAAAATATCTTATTAACAACTGCTGGTATATGCTCACAGTTGCTTTTCCATTTTCTCTAAAATTCTGCATCACTGGACAGAGAGTGGTTAGATAACGGATGGGACAAAGAAAGAAGTATTTTATAAATAAATTATTTTAGTGTAAATTATATTTACTTTCTCTTATAAATTGGTTAAGCAACTCAATTAGTTGTTATCCAGCTAACTCTAAGATGCTTAATAATAACAAACATAATTAGTTGTATGTTTCAACCTTTAAAAAACCGAATAGCCCCTTTTTCCTTTTTTGATGATCTTAAGCGATATAATAGGAAATCTCTTTTTTCTGATATTAGTGCAGGATTAGCTGTAGCGCTTTTTTCAGCTCCTCAATCGATGGCCGACTCCTTAGTTGCGGGACTTCCACCGACAATGGGTATTGCTACACTTTTAATTGCGACTTGGATTATTGCTATTTTAAGCTCTTCCCCCTTCTTATCTGCGGGGCCAACCAATTCTATAGCCATCCTAATTAGCGGTGTAGTCACTAAAGCTATTTTGTTAGATCATTCTCAGTTTGATAATCCTGATCCTATCGCTTTTGTCGTGAAAATGGCAATAGCTCTTACATTGATGGTAGGCATACTACAATTTCTTGCCGGCTTTTTTCAATTTGGTCAACTTGTCTATTTTATAGGTAGACCTGTTATTTTGGGTTATATGTTGGGGGTAGTAATCAATGTTTTTGCTAGCCAAATTATCAATTTTTTAGGTATTCCTCCTTTAACTGAAGTTGCCCCTCTATATGCTAAGATTTGGTACTTTATTACCCATTTAACGGAATTGCATATCCCCACTACCTTGATTGGAGTAGGATGCTTGTTTTGCTATTTTTTTATGTCTTCTATAATGCATAAGCCTAATTTTGCTGCTCTTGCAATCTTATTTTTCTCTGGTTCTATGGTTTACTTGTATGAAAATTTACCACAAAATCTGCTTGAAACGCTTGGCTTTAATGTCCCGATCAAAATAGCTACTGTAAATAAGTTCAACACTCTTGATAATCTAATCCCCCATTTCTCTATTCCCCACTTTAGCTTTGAAGACTCTAAGATTATTTTTGATACGTTGTTCCCTATGGCATGTACTATAGCTCTATTTGGAGCATTGGAGTCCTCGCTGATCACACGCTTACTAGCAGCTAAGAGCGGAAGTGACGTAAATATAAACCAAGATATTGTAGCTCTAGGTATAGGTAACACTATAGCTGCTTTTTTTGGAGGAATGCCCTGTTCTGGCAGTACATCACGCAGTACATTGAATTACGCAGCAGGGGCCCAGACAAGATTGGCAATTATCTTTAGTTCCTTGTTTGTCCTAGGGATAGTTTTGCTACTAACTCCTCTTATAGCTTATATACCTCTTACAGGACTTGCCGCTTTACTTTTCTTTACACTGACACGTATGGTAAGCTTCAGGGAGCTGCGACGCTGCCTATTTGTGACAAGGTCAGATACTACGGTTTTGATCTTGACGGTAGTATCAAGCATATTTTTAGGACTAGACGTAGCCTTTTATCTTGGTTTTGCAGTATCTATCATGTTTTATTTAAGACAAGCTGCCCGTCCCAAATTTAGCATTTATGGTCTTAACTACCCTGATGAATTACCCCACTTTATCCCTTCGTTGGAAACCAACGCTCAGTTTTATTCTATCAATCTTATCCATGTTGAAGGAGAACTTTTTTTTGGTTCTGCAGACATATTAAACACAACACTGCGCCAACTAACATCCCATTTCCGTGCTAAAGTGATCATTTTAAATGTACAAAACGCGCGGGATCTAGATGTAACATCATGCCAAGTATTGGAATATTATGTTGAACATATGCGTGCAACGGGCCGTCACTTAATTTTTTGTGGAGTCAGAAACTATTTTTACCAAGTGTTACAAAATTACCAACTTTTATCACAAATTGAACCTGAACATCTTTTCCGAATGGATAAGACTCGCCCTCCCCAGTCATTACAAGATGCTTTGAAAAAAGCTAAAGAGCTGGTACAACCTATATCTTTAACCCAAGATTGAAATATACCCCCTATTGCAACTTTGATTGCTAAAACATACTGATCTGTTCAATAGATATGAGAAAGGCTCACTTATAAACTTATGCTAAAGAATTTAAAATCTTTATACCGTGCTTTGCATCCTAAAGTAACTTTTAACTTAATTTTAGGATTAATTGCTTTACTATTTTTATCTCTTTCGCTTGAAGCTGCTTTACCAAAGCTGCCACAGCCAAATACCCCGATTTTATTCTACTCAAACAAAACTCGACAAGACTTACGTCTTACATTAGACAAAGCTTTGGCGAAGGCCAAGGAATCGATTACTATTGTTGTATATACTCTTAGTGACTATAAAATTATTAAGACTCTGAACACACGGGCTAAAAGTGGAGTAAAAGTTCAAGTAATCTATGATGCTAAAGCTTTTCCTCAAGTAAAGTCCCGTTTATCACCAAATGTTAAAATCTATCCATTTTCTAAAGATGGATTAATGCACCAAAAAATTATTATTATAGACCACTCTCAGATTTGGATAGGCACAGCTAATTTTACAACTGCATCATTACGTTATCATGGAAATTTAGTTCTAGGCATTGACCATCCTAATTTAGCACAAGCTTTTGAGCAGTACCTGAGTCCCATGTTGCAACAAAAACAGCCAACTAAAGCCATTAGCCCCCAAGATTTTATTGTTGGAGGACAAAGATTAGAAGTGTGGACCCTTCCCCAGCATCAAGAGGCCGAAAAACGCGTTCTCGAATTAATACAATCCTCTAAGAATTCTATACAAATCCATATGTTTACCTGGACTCGTACAGATTTTGCGGAAGCTGTTATTTCAGCGCATAAACGTGGTGTTAAAGTACAGGTTGTACTGGATGCCGATGCTGCCAAAGGAGCAAGTTTTAAAATTGTCAAAATGTTGCGAAAAGCAAAAGTTCCGGTCAATATCAGCAAAGGTACTGGTCTTTTCCACTACAAAGCTATGATCGTTGACCAAGAGGTCCTGGTAGTTGGTTCCGCTAATTGGACAAAGGCTGCTTTTAGTAAGAATAATGACTTATTCCTTGTTTTACACGATTTAACAGCAGAACAAATCCATTTTCTTAACCACCTCGCAAAAGTTTCTGTAGCAGAATCGGCTAGAGCAGCATAATCTATCTTTTTTGATTTTAAGATTCGTTAATCCTATAACAAAGAAGTATTAACTCTTACTTAATTAGGCCTATACTAATTAAAAGAATAAGCTCTGGAATGTACTTCATAGTAATAATTCAAAAGTGTATTTTCCCTTTGCTTTAGAGCTGAGATAAAATCTTGTTGATGCTGCTCAAAAATAGACAAAACTTCTTGATCCTTACCATAACTTTGAATAGCTTTGAATGCTGCCAAATTATAATCGGGTTCTAAGATTTCCTCCCCCCATTCTGATATATCGCCTCCATCCTCTAAATCACTCGTTTCACATTTTAACCAATTAACATATACGGACAGGCGACGAATTTGAAGGTTAGCATGTTTAAGACCTGTTAAGAGTTCTTCCTCTGGTAATGAAATCTGCTCTAGCTCTTTCTCTATGCCTTTATTATTTTTAAGAAAAATTTCCACCTGTTCCTTTAATGCTTGTAGCAGCCACTGAGAGGTCTTGGAGAGGCGTAATTTGGTAGAATGTTTTTTTTCATGCTTCTCATCAATATCACCACGATTATTAAACATATCATCAATAATCTCTGATTTTCGTAACTTAAGTGATTTATCCTTTAGTTCTTTTGATGAGTAACTCCTCCTGAGCTCATTGCGAACTTCCATGCTCATAGCATAATTCCCCTTTTTCATCCTTTGCTACTGTAAAAGCATAAACTGTGCCAATCTCTATGCTTATGTGAGCATTAGACAAATAGCCTCTAAATGAATAAACTATGCAAACTTATCTCAATTTTACATTACAAAGGGTTAGGCATATGTTTGATTACTCAAAGTTTAGATTTTTAAACGTATTATTTTTTACAATTTTATCTGTTTGCCATTATCTGAGCGCTGAAATTATCGATATTGTAACCTTTGAGCAAGTTAATACCTACTTAATCCCAGAGGCTTTGATAATACTCGATATTGATAACACCCTTATGGAACCTCAGCAGGAATTAGGCAGTGACCAGTGGTTCTATCATAGAATCGAGTGCTATAAACTAGAAGGATTACCGAAAGATGCAGCTCTTGACAAAGCGCTATCTGAATGGACTGCTATACAAAGTATTACCAAAGTAAAAGCAGTTGAACCTTATATCCCCACTTTTGTTTCATCGCTACAAGAAGATACTCTTACAGTCATGGGGCTCACTACACGTGGTTTAGGATTAGCAACACGGACTATTGAACAACTTAAGACATTGGATATTCAACTTGCCAAGACGGCACCCTCGAAAGAGGAAACATTTTTTACAACTACGCAAGGGATTTTATACAGAGAAGGGGTCCTATTTACTGCCGGATCAAATAAAGGACAAGCCCTATTTAAACTCTTGGATCAAATTGAATACCATCCAGAAGCTATCATCTTTGTCAATGACAAGGCAACCCATTTGCGAGATGTTGAATTAGCTTGTATCGATAAAGGGATCCCCTTTTTAGGCTTACGTTATGGGTTTCTAGATCAAAAAGTAAAAAACTTTAGACAAGATCTTGCAGACAAACAACTCGAGCATTTTGGACATATTTTATCTAATGAGGAAGCTGAGAAGTTGTTGAAAGCTCCTGTTGAAGATCACTCAAAAATTCTATTATCTATGTTATCTAAACATTCCTAATTAGTTAATATCCAAAAAAATAAAAGCCCCCTTTCTTCGAATCAAATTTTAGAAAGAGGGCGACGATACATACGAATTAATTCAAGAACGGTGTTTTATTAGAAGATGCTGTACTTTCTCAAACGATTTGCTAAATTAGAAACTTGTGAATTTACCCCTCTTTGCACACCATCAATAAAATTTAACCCAGATCCTACTACTTTGTTCATAGTATTTTTCAATCCTTTCTTTACATCCCGTGCAATCTTCTCAGCCCTTATTGCTTTGTTTTGCTTGATAAATTTAACTGCTTCATTTCGAGAACCTTGATCTGAAGAAAGAGCAATAGCCAAATACCCTTTAGCTTTCTTAAAGCGTTTATTTGCTAAGTCTAAATTTTGCTCATTTTCACTTCCTACTGACTTAATTATGTTTTTAAAAGCTTTTACAGCGCATCCAATTCTAGCTAATACTTTTTGAGCTGGGTCGAATCCTAAGTATCCATTTTTTTTCGAATTAGATTGTATGTTATCAATATTAGTAGAATGTTTGTAAATTTCTTTAAACTCACTTATCATTCCGTAGAAACCATCTTTTATTGCATTCATACTTACGCTCCTTTTAAAATTATTAATCAACCTGCTTGAATTAAATAATATCAAAAATTTAAATTAAAATAAACATTAATTTAAATTACAAAAATATCAACTGTTAATAAAATTAAATTAAATACATCTACAGAAATAATCAACTATTTATCTTAGATGTTAAAAAATTTTAGACAAGGCCTTACTGAGAGTGATCTAAATAGCTTGGAAATACCTTGCGTAGTAAGAAAACTGAAAATTGCTCGAAGTTGAGTCAGTAGTTTATCAAAAAATGCTTTAGAGGAAGTCTAAAAAGATTTATGTATACTGTAGAATAAATTGACGTAAATGCAAAATCTAATAAATAATTTATAGCATGTATGTTCACAAAAGCCCCAATAAGGTAAAATAAGGGCTCTATTGTTTCATTAATTAGATAAACAGGAGGAATTTTATTATGAGAATTGATTCTTATGAAAAATTGTATGAGCAAGTGCACAACTTAGCTGAAAAAAACCTCAATAAATTTCCAAAACTTATTAATAAAAGCTATGAACTAAACAATGGACAAACAGTAGAAATCATTTTTTCTTGTCAAACCTTGCCTCCAGGATTTGATATTGAAAAAGTAAAAAAACAGTTAGAAAATCCAAGTACTAATCCTGAAGTACAAGAAGCTGTTCAAAGAGCTAAAGGTCTGCTAAATAATTTGAATCCTGAAACCAACCAACTTACTAAACCTTGTGCAAAAGTGAAAACAAAGAATATGGATGATGAGGTGGTTGAGAAGATAAAAGCTATTTTAGACTCTAAAGGCATCATTGTAAATAAAACTTCAAAATCTAGTAGCGAGCATACTAGTATTACGTCATATACCTGTTCATAATTTCGTAATAGGAGAGGAATCCCTCTCCTGTAAAGGATGTTATAGGAGGTCATTTATCTTTTACACTTTCTCTACCTATGAGTATCCGCTTTTGCTCAAATAGGAACTTGTCCTTGCTATTGTATTTTGATCAATATTTCGAAATCTAAGCTCAGCTGCTTCGAGTCCTTGTAAATTGACAATTTCTACAGATACACTTTTATTGGCATCTAGTTCATAAGTCACTTTTTTGGGTTGTTTTTGCTCAATCTGTTGACTAATGCTAGAGATCAGTTGTTGAGTAGAATTAACTTTCATAAAAGATCCTTTTATTTATATAAATATAATATTATATTCGATTCTTTCTTTTATAAACAATTATCTCAACTCATTTGCAGTACTTCTAGCTTTTGCAAAATTTTAATAATTGTTTCTCGCTTAAGTTTTCCTGTATTCATATCGTAGAGCTCTTCTTGCATATATTCTATACGCCTTGCGTTTTCAATGAGAGCCGGATAAGCTGTTAGCGGAGTATCAGTGGGAATAGCAATACCTTTAGTCATTAGAAATTTTAAAATTTGATTTTGAGAACATTCTTTATTTATCATCTTATTGACTTCTAATCCAATCTCAGAATATTCCTCTTTTTTCCAGTCTAAAGACACTAAATTCCATTTAATCCAATCCAACATCATATCTTGTGATAAAGTTCCCGAAAAAAAACTTTCTATTTGAGTTTGAACTTCCTCTAAAATTTTCTCTGGGGTGTAGAATTGATAAAAAACCTTGAGCAGATGCTGTAAAGTATTAGGTTTTGCAAATAGATCACTGAATTTATTAAGACCTCTTGTCGGGAGACCTATTTCGGGTGCTAAAATGCGCAAATAAGTATGATAGATATGTGTACTTTGCTCATCGTTTAAATTAACCATTTTGCCTTGAATGATTTGTAGACGTAAATCTTGCAGAAATTTTAGCAAAATATCATCAAAAGAATGCAACTCCTGCTTTAAGCAAAGACGTTGATAAATCTGTTCAAATTCTGCAATATGTCGTTCGCCACATAAGGCTGTCGCTATAGCGATGTCGATAATATCTGCAGTTCTTTCTTGAGGTGTTAGAGCGTCTAAAGCCTGAAGTACATTTTTACTTAAAAATTCGAGCCTATCGTAAAAAGCATTTAGTTGTTCAGGTTTATTAGCACTAGGAGTTCCCAAAAAGGGGATACGGTCCTTAACACGTGCTAAAAATCTTTGTAAGTCATCCTTAAGCATATCAGGAGTCATTAATAAACCTTGCTCTAAGATCTTCTCAGGATTGTAATAATGGGGAGATGTGCGATCTTCAAAATTTATTTGTTCTAAGAGATTAGAAAATCCTTCTAACTTAATATGTGGAGTTGCTTTGGAATGATTTATACCTTCAATCACACGACTTAGATTTCTACTGTAGTGTCTACCGTTAATCTTTAATTGATAACTATCTAAGATAGCACAGTCTGTACTCGTGTAAATTTGTCTAATTTTGCATAAAGCGTCTTTGAAAAGATCTGCATCTGTATTTTGTTGAATAATTGAGACCATATCACGATTATTAGACAATAGGGCTAACTGCAGTTTTGCCACAACTTTATCTAAGCTAGAGGAATCTAGTAATGCTACTCTACTGTAAAATTCTTGAATTTCTTCCCATTCTAAATTAACGATTATAGGATTGTTATTAAAAAGAAGATTCAAAAGTTGAGCTTCGCCAAAACATAAAACGCACCGTAGAGGATTAGCTCCTGAAGAGGAATTTGCAGTTAAATTAATATTTTTATGGCTTAATAGCTTATATACAAGCTGCTTTCGCTTTTCATTTTCCTTTTCATGCATATTAAAGCAGGCCTGCAATAAAGGGGTTACTCCCTGTTGACTGGGCTGATTAATGTCGACACCTTTCTTTAACAATAATTCTAATAAATCCAAATGGACCCCATTAATCGCGTATAAAAGAGGGGTCAATCCCGCAAAGTCCCCTGTATTTATCAGATCAGGAGCCTGCTGAATTAGAATTGCAACACCAGCAATAAACCCTCTTTCACTACTTATGTGCAAAGGAGTTAGTGACAAACGATTCCTTAAATAGGGATCTGCTCCTTTCTGCAAGAGGTATTCTAAGACTTGAGCTTTCTCACAAAATGCAGCATGGTGCAAAGCACTGTTTCCATCAGCATCTTGTTTACTAATAACTTGCGGACAACACTCTACAAGTTTTTGGACTATATCTAAAGATCCATATTTTGCTGCTATATGAACAGGAAGAAAATGATTACTTTGAGGATAAGAGAGACTTGGGTCTGCACCTTTTTGCAACAACTCGTTAACAACATTTTTCAAACCCACAAGACTTGCTAGAGCAAGTGGTGTAAAACCTAGTTGATTTGATTCATTGATAGATAAGCCGCTTCGAATAACACGTAAAGCTAATTGCTCATTTTTCTGTGTGCAAGCCACTTTAAAAAGATGATCTCCTCGATTATCTACAGCATTGATATTTGGTGATAGCTCCCATATTTTCTCTTGTAATTTGTGATAACTTTTCCCTGGAGAAAACACTTCCTCTTTATATGCAGCTAGTAACAATCTTCCTCTTGCATATCTATCATAAACTTCGAGATCAAGCTTACCGAGGTCTGATAATTTTTCAGAAAACAAAACAGCTGTATAGAACATCCCCTGCTCTATTGCCTGTTTAAAAAAGAATAACACTTCGTCGTCTGCTGGAAATGTAAACTGAGAAATAAGGGAAAGGGCTAATTCCTCTTTTGTCTCTTGGATCGACTCCACTAACGCTTGGAATAGTGGATTTTCCTCTGTATATCTTTTAGCTTCTGAAACTTTTATCAAACTAAAAATATTACGTGTTTTTATAGCATCAAATATTTTTTGTGTTGAAGGCTTTTGCAACTCAACTTTGGGGATAGCCCTAACAAATTTTAAAAGTAAAGGAGCCTTTATTTCATCTTTTTGCAGATAAGAGAGTGCTGATTGGATGGTATCTTCTAATTTTCCTTTTTGTGAAAGCTTTTGTAGGTCCTCCTTAAGAATGTCCAATACTTGATGCTCTATATATGATAATGATTCAGCAAAATTACAAAGGTTTGTAGCCTGCATATCCATCTTTCCCCTCCTACAGTTTATAAGACAACGTGATCTATAAACTGCTTCATAAGGAGCAAAAAAATTAAACGCAAGTAGACAACTTGTCGTGTATAGTTTAGTACAAACAATATTGACTAGCTAAGACTTCTGTTAAAACGAAAATTATTTAAATATCTCTAGCTTATTTTGTATGGAAATTTTCTGATTTCAGTGGAATATTTGAAGATTTAAAAAATCGCCAATAGGCAAGAGCCTTGCTACTTGCTGAGAACTCTAAATAAGGAAAATGTATGCCATATGTGCCATTTAGTAGTGCCTAGAGTACAATAATTTATATATTAAACAATGGATTGCATTGGTGAAATATTCCTAAAGGTACTCAATGAGCCTCAAAATTCTCTGCTGCTTTATTCGCGTGTTTGGGAAAAGCTACCAAGGATTGGTTGATAAGATGTTATTAAGTATTTTTAATTAATAGGTATACAAGCTATTACAAACTTTTTTTATAAAAGGTTCCTATTTATCGGAAGATTGCTTAGAATTGAGAGCGATCTGTTTTTGCAAAGATGAATAAATACAGCTTTGTGAATAGCAGTATCAAACCTTACTTACAAGGATTACTCAACCATAAGGTTGTTTCTGTTTGAAGTATGCTTTTGTGAAAATATAAAGCACTTATACGAAACTAAATACTTGCCAGAGGTGAATCATGTCCATGTATTTACAAAAAAATTCTAATGAGCTAGTAAATCGCTCTGAAATTCTTAAATCTATTTCGTTTGAAAATCTTCCCAATGTCCTTATCCAAGATCCTGTTCATCGTAGTGAATATTGGATCCCCGCTTCTGAATTAAAGAAGTATCAAAAGGATACTGATGATTTACATGACATCAGCGAGGGTACTGTCATCTTTTTGATCCCAGACCAATCCTTTATAGAAGAGGTTCCTGTTTCACACAAAACACCAGATAAAGAACCCTCTATTCTCATACAATATCCTGCGGGAAACACCTCTTTTTATCTTTCATACCAAGAGCTACAGTTTTTTAAAGTAGAAACCTATTCAAAGCATACAGCTCCCCATGGAATTGCTTTTATTATTCCTTGGAAAATGTCTGATTTAGACGAAAATTTGATTGAAGAGCTACCTTCCTTGATGCGAGCTGGATTACAATCTAATACAAGCACTAGAAGATAGATCTGTTTAGTACTTCCTGCCACCTTGATAGCTACGCAAGGTGGTAAATAATCAAATTTAAGGAGAGGACATGATTGAAAATACGCTATTAAATGCCCCCGAATTGCAACAAGATTATAAAAAGCATATAAAAGAGCACAAACTTCACACAAATTCAAACCTTATCCTTATTCAAAGTCGCCTCTTATACCCTAACTACATTGGCCCCGGGAAATGGGTTATATTCAATACTAGAAGCAGAAAATCGTATTTAGCGATTGGAAAGGATAGTTATCCACCTATTTTAAAAATTCTCACTTTATGCTCTAAAAATGAAATATCTAACATGTTTTCAAACCTACAATTAGATATTCCTGAAAGCCAAATTGATTATCTAATAAAAGAAAATCTACTAGATATAGTTAATCGTCCCACCACTAAGAATAACTGCTTTTCTAGTTATCTTGGTTACTATCATCAAGCGGTCTATAATTACCCATTCAATAATTACTATGATTCAGACTGGAGAGCTAAAGATAGAGATCAAATGCTCCAATATAAGAATATAGCCTCTCCGCCCCCTCCTTTTTGTAACCATCAAGGGGACAAGTTCCCACTACCGGAAGTAAATAAATCAGAGTTTGTAACTTCTCTAACCAATCCTAATGAATTTGGAATAAGGGAATTAGCATTAGTTTTAAAATTTACATTTGCACCTATTGAAGAGTTCCCGCACGATATTTTCGGAAGCTGGATAAGAAAGACTAGCCCATCCGGAGGAGCTCGACATCCTACAGAATGTAAAATTATTATACCTTCCGATCACCCATTTTTACCCTCCGGCCTCTATTATTATGATAATAAAGGACATAATTTAATAAAAACCAGGTCAAATAACGAGAAAGATTTACTCGATAAATTCAATAAGTATGACTCTAATGGTATTGGATTTTTAATTTGTTCAAAAGTTGAAAGGGCTATGTGGAGGTATCGAGAAATACGCTCTTTTCGACCTATTTTTATTGATGCAGGACATATAATTGAGACTTTAAGCTTACTACTAGGTGCATTTGGAGTAACAACACAAATAACGCATCCTCCATTACTACAGGATACGGAGTGGCTTAATGAGCCTGAATTAGCTTTAGTATTAGCTAGAACTAAACCTGATAATACGATTGAAGCTTTAAGTACAGTCACCCCGATCAAGAAAGAAAGCTGTACTACCCAGCCTACAGACTGTTTTCTAACTAATCCTTTTATGTTTTCAGTATTCGATAATGGTTTTTGTAAAGCTAAAGTTATCTGGCCTATACAGCAAGAGCATATACTTACAGAAACTGTTTTCGATGTATTAACCCATAGTCTGCCATCTCAAAGAGGAGATAGAGATACCTCAGCTAAAGCTTTACTTCGATTATTTCCTAAACTCAAAATAAAGGAATTAGAGGAGTTGATAGAAAAGAAGATATTACTACCCCAAGAAACAGCTCATTTTTTTTATAAAGAAACTAGCTTGTGGGTGAATCATGGCTGGTATCTATCTCTATTAGCTTATTTGGATATATTCCAAGGTTATAGCTTAAATTCACAAATTTTATCTCCTCACCGAATAGCTAAATTAACTTATACATCCTCTAAAGAATTGGCTCCAACACTATTATCCCGAGTAACAACCCGGCAATTCAAACAAAACCCTATTCTTAAAAACAAGTTATTAGAAATTTTACATGAAGCAAGTGAAGAAAAACTTTTGGAAAACTTGAATCTAAAAATTTTTGTTAACTGTTTGCATATAGTAGATATGGAGTATGGGAAAGTTTGTGAGTGGAATATTATCAAACAAAAACTTGTACCTATTGGTAAGGTTATGACACAAGAGGAAGTTCGTGCCTTGACAATAGGACAAGAATTTGCAGGGGCTGGAGGGTTTACAATTTGGCTTGTTTTGTTCCCCGATCTATCTAATAAACTCAACTATGCTAAGCATTTGATTACTTTAGGTCAAATCGGGCAAAGAATCTGTCTCGCTGCGACTAAAAATGAATTAGGAGTTTTCATGACTCCAGCAGTCTGTGACGATGAAACATGCCTAAGTTTACAGATTCCTAAAGAAAAACAACCGATTTTTTACTTTTTTACGATAGGAGAGAGAGCATGAATCCTATATTGCTAGAATCATTTTTACAAAACAATTGGCGCTATTTTGAATTAACTGGGTCATCCGCCTACTTTTTACTCGATGCTCGTAATAATTTTTTAGCTAAGATAGGGGAACAGATTTTTACAAACTTGCATACAAGAGTTGATGAAAAACTGACTTTAAAAGAGGTTATATATGGCTAATTTGCATGCATTCCCATATGAAGAAAGCTTTATGATGCTAGGGGCTCACATACTTTTTAGAGGTTTACATAGAAGATGTGTGGATGAAGTTTCAGATTTCTTTTCTCCTTTTGTAATAGAACCTTGGTGCATGCCTGATATCATTATTGAGTGTGATTGGCCTGAAATAGGTCGTTACCTATTTAGAGCTAGACCCGCAGAAGATAAAGGGCCTCTAAATGGGGTTTGGGTTCATACACATCAAAATTTATCTTCTGAAGAGTGGAACATGACAGATCCCCCCTTCCCCCCATTCAAATTAGCTCCTTTATCTAATCGTTTTATCGGTTTACACGCTGCTGCTGTTCAAATGCCCGACGGAGATTGCTTAGTAATAGCTGGCCACCAAAAAGCAGGGAAGACAACAACTGCTTTAAGTTTGGTAAATAAATATGGAGGTTCTCTTTTAACAGATGAAGTTGTGCTTATTCACCGTAGAACAACTATTGTAGAACCTTTCTTAAGAGCTGTGTATGTATGGAATACAGCAGTGCAGAATTCAGAAAAAATCCTTACTCCTGCAAATATAGCATGTCAAAAAGTCTCTCTTTTACCGTGTAGAATGACTAAGTTAATTTTTTTAGCTCCTAACATAGAAACTACACCTGAACAAACATTGACTCCTATGCAACCTTCAGATATCTTTCAAGAGTTAATTCAGCATCACTTAGATTGGGGCTCTACAAAGGATGAAGCTTTTGTGACTTTATTTCAATTAGCAAAAAATATTAATGCTTTTAAATTCTCATACCAAGGCTATGAAATTTTACAAGATCGAATCCCTTTGATGCTTGATACTTATTATGCAAATAAATAGGTTATGTGGGTCTTGGATAAGTAGAGATAATCTACTACTTACTAATATTTCTGCTAAAAACAGTTTCTGTAATAGATTACCCTTTAAGCAGAATCCAGACCTTGGTAGTCAAAATAAACATATAGTTAGATTATTTAGCAATCAACCCTATCTTAAGAATATGGCTGATAATAGACTTTTAAAAATCCCCTCTTATTCTATCCGAGTAGCTACGGCTAATGACTCTGAAAGTATATCTAAAATACATATAAATTGCTGGATTGAGACTTATCGAGGGATTGTTCCGGATGAATCTCTAAAAAAAATCTGTCATAAGAAAAGGCACGAAGCTTGGTTAAATACCTTATCTTCGAATAGTCGAAACGAAATATACTATATAGCTGAAGATTATGAAAAAAATATTATAGGATTTTCTGCAGGAGGCCTAGATAGGTCAGAGATGAAAAAAGATAAGGGAGAACTTCATGCTCTTTATATCAGCAAAGTATATCAGGGAAAAGGAATTGGTAAACGCTTGTTTTTAGAAGTTGTTGAATGGCTTATTAGCAACAACTATAAAAGTATGCTTGTATGGGTTTTGCATAATAATCCCTATCGAGGGTTTTATCAACATTTAGGAGGCCAATTATTAGAACGAAAGAAAGAAGAGGTTTTCTACCAGAGTAAACTACTCCAAGAAGCATATCAATGGGATGATCTACCTAGGCTTTCTCAGAACTTAAAATCTGTATCATCTAAATAATTCTAATTCTTTAAAGCCATATGAATTCTTGTTTAGTAAAAGCTATCTGCCCTATGGGATATACCCAGCTTTACATCTTTTATATCCAGCATAAGAGAGTCAAGCGTAGTAAACGACGACTTGCTATATGTTATCATTTTTAGCTGCTACTTTAATCAGATAGTTGCTTGTGCAAATCTTCTTGGATTTCTTCAAAATTATAAAGCTTTCCTTCAGGATGGTTGACCCCTTCACACGTTAATGTAGCCTTATCCCAATGTTTAGGTGAAGCTAAATTTTCTGGCCACCAAGGATAGGTTCGACATTGTTTCGGACGCACAGGATGGATGGAACAACGATTATCCTTTAAGAAGACACAGTCATACTTTCCCCACTCTTCCTGGTTTGCATATTCAAGTAAAGAAAAGCGACCATTAACTTTACGAACGTAACGTTGTGTAAATTGAGTTAAAGACATATCCAAATATTTAGCCATCGCTTGCATCTCTTCTTCCGTTAGCCAAACATAACCAGGGCTTCCAGTACAACACCTTCCACATTGTGTACACTTAAAGCGTAGCCCTTCTTTGTACCATTCGTCACCATTATTTTTCGTTTCTTCTGTCATAACTCTTTTACCTTACCTGTTCTAAACCTTATTATATCAAATTTTATATGATCGCTATAGACTTAACATATGAAAGCGTATTTTTCTTATAGCTGTATCCACGAAGTTTAGCAAAAAGCTCAGATTAAATCTTGCTTAATTCTTAGAGTTGTTTCATGGCCTTGCTATCGGTTAGTAGCAGGATCTTCGTGGAATATAATTTCAGAAGAATCTATTGTTTTTGATGAGTTGCACCTTAGTTTATTTAACTATACAAAGCGCGGTCGATTTGACCTTTTTTAGATGAAAAAAGAAGGGCCTAGACTCTATTATAGGAGTTCCAACACAACCTAAATAGAAAAAAGGC
>JARBTQ010000059.1 GCA_029240075.1 Chlamydiales bacterium | reverse complement strand
GATGGAATCTTATGCACTCCATCTCAGAGGCTTTTCAAGGTAATATACGCTTTTTGTCTTCTGCATAGACCCATTATCTGATACGTAGGTAGTTACCTTTCAGTTCAATTTAATCTTGAAGGAAGGGCAATACTATATCTTTGATAGTCTCCTGAAAAAATCATCAAAAAAACAGATAAGTTTAGATGCTATGCTTAAGATTCTGTAGTAAAGACTGCTTTTTCTGTCTTGCTTCTGCTAATTGTTGATTCTCTTCTTCAGCTTTATTTATAAGTTCTTTTACCCTACTTTGAAAAGCTGTTGTTATAGCAGCTTCTATCGCAGCGCGTGAAGTATGCTCTTTGGCGATATTGAGGATCAATTTATTTTTATCTACGAGATCTTCTAAGAGTTGCTCTACCATTTTTTTCAGAGCCTCTTTGATTTTTCGTTTTCTCAAATTTTCCCGAATAAGAGTCACTTCTTCATTTGCAAGAAGCTCCCCTTTTTTCTTCTGTTTAAGGGCATCTTCGCAATCTTTTTTAAACTCTTTTTCAAAAATTTTTCGACTCATTTGCTGTTCAATTAAGTCTGTGGCTGCTTTTTTAAACTCCTCAATTTCCTGCTGCATACGTTTTGCATCTTCAATTGAAATTCCTGGATTTTTAAAAGGGATTTTTTCTAAATCAAAACTTTCATCACTAGCAATGTATTTTTGTAAGATAATTTGTTGTTCTTTTAAAGATTTTAGTAGCTGAGATATAAAGTTTTTTTTCTCTATAGCCTGGACTGTTTGCTTGTCAATAAAAGTGTTTAATAACCTTCTTCCCAGGGTCAAAGAGCTTGTTGCAAAGGCCAATCCAAAAGAAGCAATAGCAAGTGCAGTCATGGCACTTACAGGGAAAAAGCCAGCCACAAACAAACCAAAAGCGCCTACCGATACCGTGATCCCAACAATAGGAGCGATGACTTGTACAAAAATTCTAGTAGTTTTTCCCCAACCCTTGGCAGCTTTGATTTCTTCATAAGTTTCCTTTAAGTAATTTTGAATATATGCAGTTGCCCGTGTCCATAAATTTTTAATAGGATGCTTAGCATAACTTGCTATCAAAGCTTCTCCTGCCATCTGCGCGACTTTTGCTCGGGATAAAACACTATTAACAGTAAAGTTATCTTGAGCAGTTAAAGTTTCTAAAAATCCTAAAGCAGTTATTTTATCATTATCATTTAGATCATGCATTGCATTAACTGTTTTTTGAGTCACCCAGCCGTTTGTGGCACCTAGTGTTCCCAGCACTAAAAGGGTAGTAAACATACCGGAGTATCCGAATACAGGGTAAGCAGCAGCAGCTATCCCTGAATTGGCAACTGCTTTTCGCAATCCTCCTGCTATAGTCGCGATTTTTACAGGATTAACTGATTTAAAAATATCGCACAAAAGGCGGTATTTATGAGGAATTGCAGAATCCTTAGTAATGTTAGGTTTCGTAGGTTTTAAAAATCCATTAAGATAACCATCCATGATTAAATAATTTTCAATGGAAATTTGTATCCTTTCAAGCAAGGGTCTATCCTGTACAATAGCAAGTATTTGTTTAATATCGTCCAATAAATTTATTGCCTGCTCTGGGTGGTTAATAGCCCATTCCAAAAAATCGGAAACTTCTTTGGATATAGCTAGTTGTATATTCTCATAAATTTTGGAATCTAAGGATAGTTGAATGGTCTTGCTCCATTCTCTAACCGCTTTAATAAGATTATAATTTTCATCAATTTTTTCTTTTTCTACTATTAAAGTATGAGCATTCTGATAAGTTGTACGGGTTCCATCAGGCTGTAATGGTAGCTTTTCTTCAGTAGAAAATTTTTCTAAAATAAGTTTTTCATGAATCTCCCTGCCTTTTTTGATAATAGCCGCTAGGTGTGATAAGGTGTCCTCTTTACTATCAAATTGTAATAGTTGAAGATCGTCATGCAGGTCATTCAAATATTCCCTTATATTTGAGATAAAGCGGAGTTTAGCAATAGCAATATTGTCATCTAGCTGATACAGGCGCTTTTCTAGCTCTAGTTTACCTGCTTCATAACTTTTGAATTTTTTTTGATTTTTTGGATCTTTATTATTTAAGTTTTTCTCTAAGTAATCCTGCTGCCTAGAAATTTGTAATAATAACTCTTTTCTAAGTTTATATTTATCTTTTAGGTCTCGTTGTATATTTGCAATAACCCGATCGCGATTATCTTCATTTGAAGACATATGCCATCGTAAGAAATCTATATTATCAAAAGGTAAAGCTTGTATAGCTTTGTATGAAAGTAATTTTCCTGCTTCAAAGGTAGGATGTAAATATTCAGATCCTTTCTCTGCAAACAAATGCTTGGCCTCTATGAACCATTCTGCGACACGGGCTTTTAGATCTCTACTTTCTTGTATAATTTTGGGTTTAAGAGTCGAGCTTCCAACGGTGACGGGTAACTCTTTTTGGCTGAGATCCAATAATTCCTTAGGGTATTCAATTTCATAAACTGATTGAATAAAATTAAATAGCTCCTCTTTTTTGACCTGTTTTGCTGAACTGTATTTTTGTTTAAAAATAGCAAGCTCTTCATTTTGCCCTATTTCCTGTTCGGTTTTGATCTGTTCTGTGAGAGCAGAGCGTAGTTCCTGGTTTTGTTGTTTAAAGGTCAGAGTAGTTTTTTCTAATTCTTGGCTATTAGTTTGAATAAGCCCTTGAATCTTTTCAAAAAGGACTTTATTTTTTTCAATTTCAGGAGCTAAGTCTTTTTTAAAATGTTCAAATTTATTAGATAGAGCTGCATCGCCATTACTATTCTTGCTATTGATATTATTTTCTACATCAGCTTGAATCCCTTCCCAGCTAGTTAAAATGGCGTTAAGTTGACCTGTAAAACTAGTGAATATATATCCTAGTTCCTGTTGCAATTTGCGTAAGCGATCGTTTCTTTGGGCTTCTAATTGCAGTAAATGATGCTGTTTAGTGGCTAACTTTTGCCTAGTAAATTTCGTTTGCTTTATCTCTGGTATGTTCTTTAACTTACTAATTTCTTTTTGGAGCTCATTGATAGCTGGTTCTAAGTCTGAGATCTGCTTTTTGTAATTATTCTGGAGATTGATAATTTGCTTTTTGAAAGATTCCCGCACTTCTTCGTCAGAGTGAATTGGATTCTTTTTTTTAAATTTTGATTTTATAAATTCTAGCCATGAAGGAGTCGATTTGATTGCAAAATCTGTATTAATAGCTGTAGCAAAGACGGCTAAGGAGGCATGGTTTACTTCTTGTAAAAGATTCCCAAAGCTTATTTCAGAGGTAGTAGAGTCTTGAACCTGTAAAGAAGAACTCTCTAATATCTCTTGTGCGATAGGCAATTTAGAATCAGAATTTACTTCAATAGCTATTTTTCTTGTACTTAGGGTTGCTTCTAGATTAGATGCAACAAAATTTTCATTTAATCTTGAGATCAACATGGGAGAAAAAGAACCTTCAGTTTGCAATCCATGTAAATCAAGAGGATAGTTATTTGTTCCTGGTGATGGGTTTGCTGGATCAAGTCCTGTCATTGTAATCCTTATTTCATCTAATTAATCATATATTATCTAATTATCAAAATGTGTTGTTTTAATAAACAAAATAGTTTATTTGTTAATTATGTTGATGTTTTTTAATGAGGAGTTTTTTATGTTTAATCTTTTTTACCCTGATAATAAATTAATAGATAAAGTAGATCAGCTTTTAGTAAGTGAAGAAATTGTAACCGTTCAGTCCTAATGAATAGAGCAAAAAAGAGGGGATATGTCTTAAGTTCTTCTGATACTTAAGACATAAGGGAAACTATAAAAGGATAAACT
>JARBTQ010000058.1 GCA_029240075.1 Chlamydiales bacterium | reverse complement strand
AAGTATCGAAACGGATTATAAAGCACATATCGAGTCTTTAATGGCTTTAAATTTCCAGAAATTTGAAAAAACGGTCAATTAAACCGCGCTGAGTATATTATGCATTTATTATGCATTAATGCATTAAATATAATTTGTATTGATTTTTTATTTGGCATTATATTTTGTTTTACTATCTATTCAGAAGATCGAACTATTAAATGTAATTCTTTAAGATAAATTTATCCTATGTGATTTGTTTAGAACGACATACAGATATCGTGTACTTTTATATTAAGTTTTGGTAGCTTCTAGCCATTGTAAGGGTATAAATCCCTTATACTGTATCAAATTGATCGCTTAGGAGGTATAATAACAAAACCGTGCGTATTCCATTGAATATGTTAGAATCAAATTCTAGTAACAAAGCTCAGTCTCAATATTTGAGTAAGTCTTTTTCAGAAACTTCTACAACTCAACCTTCCTCAAATCCAAGGCCTTTTCAGAAATCTTTGTCCCTTTCTTCACTTCTATCAACGTTTAAATCGTTGGGAGCAGGAGATAATAGAACTCCTTCGCAAGTTAATAAACAGTACTCATACCAAAAGGTATCATCTGACCCATTATCCGCCTGCTTTCAAAACGTGGTAACAGTTGAAAACATCGTTGAATCGATTAGAACATTAAGTCAATCATCCTTAACTTTAGCAGAAAGCTTAATAGAAATTGTGAACTTAATTGAACGGGGAAGCGTTAATATTAACTCTTTGTACCTTTATTTATTTTTAGATGAAAGTCAAAAGGAACCGATAGATGTGATGGTCGCTGAATTAAAAAAACTGACCCTTAAAATTGACCCCCATCTGCTAAAGTATACCTCATGTTGCAAAGTCGTAATAAATTGGAAGAGTTTAGAAGCTATTACAAATTTACCATGGATTACAAAGATCAAACCTATCCCAACTAGCAGCTGGCAAACTATATCAAATGAGAAATAGTTATTTGCCTACTAATTTGCTGTAAAATATAGTGTTGAATATTTCTTAGTGCTCATATATTAAGAATTTTTACCATAACCTCTTTTAGGAGATGATCTAATTTACTATGAAAGTATCAAGCTCAAATTTTTCTTATGAATCACCTTTACATACTCCAAATACCAGTTCCTCTGAATATCCAAAGGTTGAAATTGAAACAATTCCATTAAGTCCAAAGTCAGTATCTAGAACCGTTGAAATGACAGAGAAAGAGCAGGTGCAGATGAGTAAAACATCGGGATTGCTTGTGCAGGCTTCAAAATCGTGGAACGGTCTTCCAGGAGTTAGTACAAGTAAACCTTCCAAAATGTTTAGAAGTTTAAGTTTTGGTTCCCGTTCTCAAGACAGTGGAGAAAAATCACCAGATTTAAAAGATTTAGAATCTAAGCTAAACAAATTTAAAGCTGTAACTCCCAGTGAACAAGCAATTAAATTGACCTTGGACAAGCTTCTAAAACAGGGAGTTGAGAGTTCTAAAAACTCAACATTTAATTTAAAATTAGATGTAAGCAATAAGAGTTCGGCAAAAATGCTAAAAAAATTTACTAAATTGGGCGTAAAAACAGACAAAAATTTTTCTGATTTGACGCCAGGTATTAATGGGTATATAGAATGTTCGGTCATAGCTAATTGGAAAGCGCTATGGGAATTACGCAATTGTGACTGGATCATATCAGTCCAATCCACTGTAAGTAATGGTTTTAGCCCTTCTATGGAACGTAAAAACTAATAAAGAGTCTTTTATTCTGTTGTCAATGACTTGCTTGAAAACTTTTTTTCATTCTGAAGAATAGCCCTCTATAAACATAGCTTTGTAAGAGGGCCGTTAGTTCTTTTAATTGTGCATACCTAGTTTTATCTGCATAGAGCATATATACAATCATAGAGATCTTTCTTTTGTTTTATACGCTACTATTTTACCATATGCCATAAATCGATTTTTTAATTTTTTTATATGATAAGACAAACTATATGATTGAATTTCCTGGCACTGCAAGTAATTCAAGATTTACTGATATTTACACTTCAAATTTAAAAACAGCTTACTTAGAAAAGTTACCAGATTCCTGCATTATCAATATTTTTTCTAGAGTTCAGGGATCTAGTTTACGTTCTGCCATACTAGTATGTAAAAGCTGGCGCAATCTTATTGTACAGGGAGAGCAAAATAGGTTAAAAAGATTTATAGTTGCTTTGTCTGCACAATCAATTCTTGTAAATAATTGCCCAGAAATTGCGGAAAATATTTTAGCACTTAATTTAGATGATAGCGTAGCTAAAGTTGCGCAGTCTACATTCGATTTATTATCGCTCAGAAGAAGATTGTTGACAGTAGCTTATAAAATACTTCTTTTAGCAGGAACTGGCAATTTAAAAAGCCAAACAAAAAGAATAATACAGCAACTGCCTAAACCTATATTGCTCGTAGATTTGCCCCTCTTAGCTAGAAAGTACTATGCTTTGGACTGGGTTGATGAGTTATTAAAAAGTAATGAACACTTTACTGATAATACGAGTCTCAAGCAATTAGTTAGTGGCATTCTTACAGAAGTTACAAGAAAATTTTCTACAGATGTAAAATGTAACGAGTACCAATTCATAAGATACATAGATTTATTGATTTTTAAAATCATATACAAAGCTTTTATCTATGCAGAAAAGTTTGAATATATTTCTTTTTTTATAAAAATTTTGCAACTTATCATAAAGGGTTTATTATCCTTATACCCGGCTGATTTAGTTTGGAAAGCAGTTAAAAGTATTGAAAGTGGTAAAGTTTTACAAAAAATAGGGGAAGAAACAGATAAGATAGAGGCATTTCAAGTAATAAGTTATAGAGTGCTAATCGCTTTTGTGAAACTATTTGTGGTTGATGATGCGAGAAAAAAAGATGTCTTCATAGCCATTCACAATTGTGCCGTACGTCAGCAATTAATGGAACCACAACTTGAAATTATAAACTTTTTAAAGCAAGGATCACTCAAAAATAAACTACTTAAAAACACTTCGGAAAGCTATTCAAAGATAAAAGAGTTTTCTAAAAGTATTGAAATAGCAGAGCAAATTACTCAATTAAAAATGAGGGAGAAAAGGCTATCTGTCATTGTTGACTTTTTGGCTCGTGACGAGCTCTACACGGAAGCTTGGAATCTCGCCAGTACGCTTACAACAAAAGTACAGCGCTCTGCTTTCTTCTATATTTGTAAAGCTCAAGTAGCCAATAAAAAGTTACCTGAAGCTCTTAACACAATAGCTAGAACTAATTTCACACATAAGAAACCTTCGCTTTATTGGCATCTATTCAATGAGCTTCTAACCTTACAAGCTTATAATGAAGCTAGGGAATTTTCAAGGTATGCACCTTCTCAAAGTGAGCAAGAAGAAAGCCTACGCCTCATGAAGTTATTAAATACTCTGGGCTCGAATAACGCGCAAAAAAGAAAGTCCCTTTCACCAGATCTTATGAATAAACAAAAAATCCTTAAAATCTGAATTTTATATTATAAAAGCTTGAAAAGCTGGCTGCCGCAGCTCAGGGAGTGCTCTGATTGTAGTCCTAGGGTTGGAAGACCCTGGGCTACTTCCTGAGAGAGGTCCGCTGCCGCGATCTAAAAAAGATACATGTTAGGTAGTTGCTTTGCGATAGCTAAAGTTTCGTTTTAGGTGATCTAGCAAGCAAAGCGTAGCCCAGGGTCTTCCAACCCTGGGAAAACCAGATGATAACAAATGATAGCGCTGCGGCAGTCTGCGCTTTACTCTTCAATTGAATAATAGAATGTAATCCTATCCTCAATCAAGTCGAAAGCGATTTTTTATTGTATATAATTTCTAATAAACTATATTGTTGCTTACAAGCTTTTTATAAAAGTTCCCTATAAGTGAAAAAACATATCAAATTTAGCCTATGGATTAGTCTCAAAGGATAATGGATAGTAATTATAAAGAAATAATTCAGTTAGAAATGAAGGCAGCAGATCTCTCAAATATAATAGATATCTTACAAGCTGCTTGTGAACAAATTCCAGAGGACCTAATGAGTTCAAAAGTGGGTTGCTCGTTAGTAGAGCTTAAGAACGTTAAGGACTATTTATCTAATTACTATTTGAAAGGGCGGGAAGAAAATGATATTGGACCTGAAGCTATATATTTTCCTGTCATAGAGATAAATTGGATTGATTTTATAAATAGTTGTTCTAGTTTGTTAAATAATTCGTTTTTCTTAGATAAAAATAATTTTGAAGGGAAAGCCATTGATTTACAAGAAAGAGAATTATATGTTCTCAGGGGAATGTTAGGTGAAATTTACTTTCAAATTGTAGAACCTACTTTTTGGGAAGATTTAAATTTTGAAAGCGAGCAATTTTGGAAAATTTTTAAGGGTATAAATTTTTATTTTGGTAAAAGGGTTTACGATCTTACAAATGCTGAAACATGCAATTGTAAATTAACCATCCTTAAAAAATATGAAAACCTATTTTTGGATGCTTTGTTTAAAGGGATACAATTTATCGTTGAGCATGAAGGAATAATGGACAGTATTTATAAAGAAATAGTTCAGATAGAAATGAAAGTAGCAGACCTTGTAAACGTAATAGATATTTTACAAGCAGCCTGTGAACAGATCCCTGAGGCGCTAATTAGTTCAAAAGTAGGCTGCTCTATAATAGAGCTTAAGAGCGTCAAGGACTATTTATCTAATTACTATTTGGAAGAGCAGGAAGAAAATGCTGTCGAGCCTGAATCTATACATTTTCCTATAATGGAAATAGATTGGATCGATTTTATAAATAATTGTTCTAATTTACTAAATAATTCATTTTTCTTGGATAAAAGAAATTTTGAAGGGAAGTCTATTAAATTGCAAGAAGACGATTTATTTATTCTCAAAGGAATGTTAGTCGAAATTTACTCTCAAATTATAGATCCTACTTTTTGGAAAGATTTGAATTGCGAACATGAGCAATTTTGGAGAATTTTTGGGAGTATAAACTTTTATTATCGTGAAATGGTTTACAATCTTACAAACGTTGAAACGTGCAATTGTAAATTAATCATCCTTAAAAAATATGAAAAGCTATTGTTGAATGCTTTGCCTAAAGGGATACAATTTATTGTTGAGCATGACAGAATGACAAGTGAACTAGAAACTCTTGTAGGTTGTGACTACTCTGAAATACAGGCTCTACAAGAAAAAATCAACTTATATTTTACAAGCAATGATTAAGATTAAAGGAATAATGGGTAGTATTTATAAAGAAATAGTTCAGATAGAAATGAAGGCAGCAGATCTTTCAAGCATAATAGATATCCTACATGCTGCTTGTGAACAAATTCCAGAGGCTATAATCAGTTCAAAGGTAGGGTGTTCGGTAGTAGAGCTTAGGACAATCAAGAACAATTTATCTAATTACTATTTGGAAGAGAAAAAAAAAATGATGACGCCCCTGAATCTATACATTTCCCTGTCATAGAAATAAACTGGATTGATTTTATAAATAGTTGTTCTAGTTTATTGTATCAGCCATTTTTCTTGGATAAAAATAATTTAGAAGGGAAAGGCATTGAATTGCAAGGAAAAGAACTATCTATTCTCTGGGGAATGTTAAACGAAATTTACTTCCAAATTATAGAGCCTACTTTTTGGGAAGATTTGAATTGTGAAAGAAAGCAATTTAAAAAAATTATTAATGGTATAAGCTTTTATTATCGCGAAGTAATTGACGACATTGAAATTGCTGAAATGGGCAGTTATAAATTAATGATTCTTAAAAAATATGAAAAGCTATTGTTGAATGCTTTGTCTAAAGGGATGCAATTTATCGTTGAGCATGACAGAGGGGTGAGTGAACTAGAAACCCTTGTAGATTGTGACTACTCTGAGATACAGGCTCTACAAGAAAAAATCAACTTACATGTTGCGAGCAATGATTAAGATTAAAGGAATAATGGATAGTAATTATAAAGAAATAGTTCAGATAGAAATGAAGGCTGCAGATCTCTCAAATCTAATAGAGATCCTACAAGCTGCCTGTGAACAGATCCCAGAGAAACTAATCAGTTCAAAAGTAGGCTGCTCTCTAGTAGAGCTTAGGACAATCAAGAACAATTTATCTATACACAAACAAACTCAAGAATTGGCAAAAGCATTGCTAACAATTTTAAAATTGTCCGTGATACGCTTGTCTAGGCAACCTTTAATATCTTCTGAAGG
>JARBTQ010000010.1 GCA_029240075.1 Chlamydiales bacterium | reverse complement strand
AAGGTTGGCATATCATGCAAGGGGTTAAATTAAGTGGTTAATATACTATAAACCTAATTTTATTCCAATTTTTCTATTCTTCATTAACGATGTGTATATATAGAGCATATTTTCAAAATGGCTATCTCTTCATATTAGATAGAGCTTGAGCAATTTTACCTCCATTGCTAAGAAGAATAGTATTACCTATCCATAGAGCAGCAGCAATTTTAGCCTATACTTTTCTTAAATAAGGAGTCCAACCTATGCTTCCAAGCTTACCCCCTCTAATACCATTAAATGCATATAACTTAAACTCTGAACAATTTGAAACCAAAACTGTAGATTATATGTCTTTACTAATGAATGAAGAAATTTACTTCGATTATTTAGCTAAAAAAACAACTGTTTTATCATCAGAGGAATTGTTCCCACAAATTGTTGAAAACAGTGAAGTTTCGCAATCTGCACCTTATATCATAGCACGCTTTGATAATATTAGATGCCCTAGAGAAACAATTTTGAAATTAGAAGCATCTGGTCAGTATCTTCATGCCAATAGAATAAATTTAACTGAATGCTCCCCATTGAGAGTAGCGACTCAGGCTCCTCTTTCAATTACCAAGGGGCTATTTTGGGAAATTATTTTGCAGGAAAAAAGCCTTCTTATAGTTGATTTGACAATGCCTCATGAAGTTGATCTGAAAGAATCACCTATACATATCTATTATCCAGAGATAGGCCAAACCCTAGAGTTACCAAACGGCCTATTTATTCAACATTTGACAGAGGAATCATTCATTGATGAAGATAGAATTATACTAGCTCAATATAAAATCTATACTAAAAACAAAGAAAAAGAACATATTTTAAGTAGGTTCCATTTCCAAACATGGCCCGATAGACAGGCGATTACAGCTCATTCTTTGGCCAAAATTGTCTCGTATATACATAAAATCGAAACCAGCTCACAAATACATACTCCAGGACCTACATTTGTACATTGCAGAGCAGGAATTAGCAGGACTGCTAGTGTTCTTATTGCATTAGCACTATATGATTTACATCTTAATGAACAACTTACAAGCACCAATATTCAAGAAAGACTAGATGAACTGATTTTAAATGGACGTAAGCAAAGAGGGGAGGTTTTCATTGCAGAGCCCTGTAAATTACCGCCACTTATAGAATATGCTTATAAACTTTGTAAACTCAAGGAAAAGAATTAATTATAAGATCCCTCTTATTTAGCAAAATTTGCTATAATTCATGCTTTGCCTAAATGATATGAGCATATTAAATGACAGCATATGATGTAGCTAAACAAATTGTCCAAAGGCTAGCTGAAAAAGGCTTTATAGCTTATTTTGCAGGGGGGTGGGTTAGAGATCATCTACTAAAGGCCCCCTCTGACGATATTGATATTGCCACAAATGCCGCACCCTCACAGGTTCAAAAAATTTTTCCACGGAACGTTGCTGTAGGCGCTGCATTTGGAGTTATTATTGTCCAAAGCCAAGGATACGACTTTGAAATAGCATCTTTCCGAGAAGATGAATCCTATCAGAACGGTCGTAAGCCTACAGCTGTTACTTGGTCTACTCCACAAGAAGATGCTTTGAGGCGTGATTTTACCATTAATGGAATGTTCTATAATCCTCTCACAGAAGAGATTATTGACTACGTTGGTGGACAAGAGGATCTTAGGAAAGGAATTATTCGAGCAATTGGAAACGCTGAGCAACGTTTTGCAGAAGACCGTTTACGCATGATCAGAGCGGTACGTTTTTCCCATCGTCTTAATTTCCCCATTGAAGAAAAAACATATACTGCTATTTTACATCATGCATCTACCCTCTTACCAGCTGTCTCTATGGAGAGAATTTGGCAGGAATTTCAAAAAATGGCTAAATTTCCCTCTTTTAACAAAGCTTTACTTCAACTTCACGATCTTCAATTACTGCAAGTTATTTTTCCAGAATTAAAACAAGATATAGATAAAGGCACCCTTTTAGAAAAAATCAATCACCTTTCCTATCTTCCAACCAGCCTAAAAGTTCCTCCTATATTATTACTTATGGAACTCTTCTTAGGTACAAATTTAGAAACAAAGATAGCCATTTGTCGCCGCTTAAAGACAACTTTAAAAGATATTCAGCTTTGCCAAAAGTTAGCCCAAGCAGAGCAACTCATCCAAGCGCGGGATAAAGCATCTTTAGCGGATTGGATTCGATTTGATGCTCAGCATGATTCTATGCTAATCTTAGAATTTCTATGTAATCGCTACTCCTTTGCAGAGCAATTAGCTCAGATTTCCATACATAAGCAAAGACAGGCTCAATATTCTGACTATATAGAAAGGATTCAAAATAAAAAGCCTGTCGTTTCTGCAGCTTTATTACAACAAGAAGGAATTAAGCCCGGAAGGCAAATGGGAGAGCTATTACATATTGCGGAAAATATATCTATAAACGAACAAATAACAACCCCTGTAGAAATTATACAAAAACTCAAATTATCTGCCCTCTGGACAAACACATTTTGATACCCCATATTACTAGTCTCCAGCATAATCTCGTTAAACACTCTGTCAAATTAAGAGAAAATCGCGCATATCGGCACGAACAGCGCACTCTTATTTTATATGGAAATAAGCTAATAAAAGAAGTTTGTAAAGTATGCCCTGCTAAACGAATATGGGTTAGTAATCAAGCTCAAGTAGATTACTATATTCGATTAGCACAAGAAATTATTTTAACTTCTGAAGAAGTGATCAAAAAAATGGCAGGTGTCATTTCTGCTAAAGAAGTTGCCGCAGAAGTCCCTTTGCCACAATTAACTTTACCAAATGAGCTAAAATACTTGTTAGTACTGGATGGACTTTCAGATCCAGGGAATATAGGAACACTAATTAGAACAGCTCTTGCCTTAGGTTGGGATGCCATCTACTTAATAGGAAATAGTGTTGACCCTTTTAATGATAAAGCGATTCGAGCCGCTAAAGGGGCAACCTTCCATATCCCCCTTCTTTCAGGATCACACAAAGAATTATTGCAACTAGTTGAAAATCATCAATTAACATTATTAGCAGCAGATAGCAATGGCACAGAGCCCTTTTCTTTAAAAAAAGGGCTTACTAAAATAGCCCTGGTCTTAGGAAATGAATCTCATGGACCAAGCCCAGCTATTAAAGACCATTCCCAAGTAATAACTATACCTATGGTTGATAAAGTAGATTCTTTAAATGTAGCTATTGCAGGCAGTATTTTGCTCTATAATCTGCGCCATTTCGTATAGGTCGTAATAGTGCAGATAAATAGCAAAGACTTTCTAACTACCCTTATTGTGATAATATATAGATTTAGTATTTTCCTCTTTTATTCGCATGTAGGCCGTCTTCTAGTATTAAGTTAGCGGGGTTTTCCCTTTTTTTAGCTTCGTTACGGAGCCCTTCTCTAATTCTATTCGACAATACTTCGTGAATATTACTATAAGGTTTGGCAGCTTTGAGAAATTGTTGATAAAAACTTAATGTTTGGGGGGTCAATTGACCAACGATTTCAAATACTCTTTTATCTTCTAGGAGTAGTTGAGCTGCAAGTGGTTGTTTATTCTTCAAAGCTGCTAGAAGAGCTATGTCATCTCTATCTGCCGGGTTAACTCTTTTATCTTTTAGCAGTAACTCAAGGATATTAAACCATCCATTGTTTGCAGCGCACTCAACCGCATAATTAAAAGAAAAAGAAGGGTTAACTCTTTTATCCCCTAATAATACTTTGACTGTATCCTCATGTCCATTTTGGAATGCAAACTTTAGAGCTTGGTGATTTTGCATAGAAGGGTCTATTTTTGGATCCCTTATTAAAAAGTTAATAATATCGGTACGACCATACTCTGCAGCAAATATGAAAGCTTGTATTTTAGCCTTAAGATCGAAGTTCGGATGTTTAAGTAGCATTTCAAACCCCTCATAGGAAATTTTTTCTGATAAAAGCTCCTTAAGAAACTTATATCTATCTGCAGAGAAGTCAAATCTATCACACTCTAGTAACTGGTCAAAAATTTTACCATATCCACTCTCCCAAGCGTTTATAATCGCATCATTGCCATAGTCTGAAGGATTTACTCTTGGGTCATTCAATAGCATATGAACAACTTTGCTATGTCCATTAGAGGCTGCCTCTCGAATAGCTTCATTATCATTCACTGCAGGATCGATTTTTCTATCCTTGATTAAGAATTCTATAGTCTCTATACACCCTGTTTGAGAAGCCCATGGAAGTATAACATCAGCGCATTGCTTTGGATCCAATCTCGAGAAAAAGAGTTTTAGAATAACACTATTATTTTTCTTACATGCTTCTGAAAAAAGTTCCCCTTGCGAGCTAAGCTTATGTTCCATACAAAACATGATAAGGTTCTTCTTCTCTTTTAATGAAAATTTCCCTTCTTTAATAGATTCTATTAATCCTAACTTTGCTGAATTAAATAATTTCTGTACAGACTGACTCTTTAATAACAACTTATCAACGGTATCTTCATTTGATTCTACTGCCCCTTTATCAGTTCTATCAAAGCTTGGACTTGGCAAAAAAAAGCACTTATTATCTAATAAACTATTATTCATAAACCACAAATTAAATTAATGTAATAATATAAATATTACACAATAATTAATAATTTAAATCAAATATCTAATAAGAAGCTGTAATAGAACGTATAATTTGATCACTCATTTGCATCCAACTAATGAGCTCTTTTGACATTTGCTTTAGAAGTAAATTGAACCCTAAAAAGATAAAAGCTATTCCAAGTAGAGATTTCAAAGACATCCCCAAAAAAGTAATTTGAACTTGCGGAGCTAGTCGATTTGCAATTCCTAGAAACATATCAGCTAGGAGAGTGGCTACTATCGGAGGGGCTGCTAATTGTACAAATAATGCTGCTACCCTATGTAAAATAGAGATCACCGATTGCCAAAATAAATTGGAAGAATTTGTAAAGAAGTTAACAAGTGGAGTTCCAGTAATCGGTACAATTTCATAGGAGAGTAAAAGGGAATCTAAAAAATATTTAGGACCTCCTATTCCAAAGAAAATCAAAACTAAAAGGTAATTATAAAAAGTTCCAATCGGAGAGGATTGTAACTTTAGAACAGGGTCATGTGCAGTTAAACTCGAAGATCCTCGTTGAAAGTCAACCAAAGCCCCTGCTGACTGAGCAATAAGATAAGGCAAAGATATTAAGAAACCTAATACTAGGCCTATAAATACTTCTTTAGCAGCATACCCTAAAAAAGCCAAATTAAAGCCTAACTGATAGGGATTTGATTGCCATAAATAAGGGAAATAAAGAAGAAATAATGCTATCCCCATACCCACTCTGGTTGGCAATGGTAGGATATTAGAGCCCATAAAAGGTGCTTGAGTTAAGATAGGCAAAATGCGCAAAAGGAATAAGAATAGGAGAGATAACAATGTATACTCCCAATCTGGCTCTAGTGCAATTCCTGATATAACATCTTCCATATAGATAACTCAATCTCTTCTATTTTAAAGCCATTTAGGAAATCCAGAGAAAATGCGTATTGCAAAGGAACTAATTTGCATTCCTAAAGTTGAACCTAACGCGATTAGTACAAAAATTACCGCAACTAGTTTAATAGAAAAGGGTAAGTTTTGTTCTTGGATCTGAGTCGCTGCTTGAAATATAGCTACTGCAATCCCGATAAATACACTAATTAATATAGGAGGAGCTGAAAGCAATAATATAAGAATTAATGCTTCCTGGGCTAACTGCAGTATCTGAGTATTAAACATAACAAATCACCTGACTATTACTGATATGATAGAACCAAGCCTTGTGTAATCAAAGTCCAACCATCTACCATAACTAATAGCAACAGTTTAAGGGGTAAGGAGATCGTCATCGGAGACAACATCTGCATGCCCATTGCTAAAAGTATGTTGGATGTAACTAAGTCTATTACAAAAAAAGGCAAATAAATAAGCACAGAGATCTCAAAAGCATTCTTAATTTGCGAAGTAATATAAGCTGGAACAACCACTACAAAGTTTTCTGGTTGCAGAATATCTTGATACTTCTCAGGTAAAACACGATACGCCATTTGATAGAAGCTCTGAATATGTTGTGGTTCTGTGTGTTTTTTTAGAAACACTCGCAAAGGCTCTTTTGCTACATTAGTAACATCAATAATAAATTGTGCTGTTTCAGTAGAAATTAGCGTATTTGGAGGTCTATTCTGAATTACCTCTTTTGAAGCATCGTACATCAATAATCCTGTAGGAAACATGATGTAAAGGGTTAGTATTATGGCCACACCGTTAATAATTTGATTTGGCGGTGTTTGTTGGGAACCTACAGCATTACGTAGTAACGACAGCACTATAACAATCTTGATAAAAGATGTTAGAAGCATGATTAAAAAAGGTGCTAGTGCTAGTAAAGCTAAAGTTACTGTCTGCGTAACTATTGAAACAGGAACAATAATAGGCGTTGGATCACCTTCTTCCCCTGCAGCCACTTTTAACTGTTGTACATCATTAACTCGAATCGTTTCAGAACTTTTACTATTCCCCGTGGAACTAGTATTCTCTTGCGTTTTATTCCCACTTGAAATGACCGCTGTGTTCTGTCTTGTTGGTGTTTGCTGGGCACGAATTGATGCAGGAAACAGTAAAATCATCGCCATAGTAGCAACGAGATAAACCATTTTTTTTAGTAAAGGCTTCATGTAATCTCTTATTCCTTCTCTATCGTCTATAGATTATGCTTTTTTATCTGAGTCTTTGTCATCTTTACTTTGCATAAAAGCTTCAAACATAGCCTCAATAGGCTTCCATTGCTTTTCAGGAGAACTTAAATTGATAATCCCCCCTTCTGTCTCTATAATGAAGCCCCCCTTTTCAATATCGTCTCGCTCCTTAATAGTTAAGGATTCAAGGTGATCAATAACCGCCTTTAGCTGAGGACGACACTCTTCTAACGTCTTAAGATCGGCTTGGTTGACAATAATATGGATTTTACGACAGTGGCTAAATGTTTTTAACTGATTAGCAATAATCTCACCTAAAGCTTGTGGACTAATCTCTATTTCTCTACCTATAATCTTTTTAGCTGCTGCTAATGATATTTGCACAATGGCTTGTTCAAGTTCTTGCTGTTTAGCATCGAAAATTTTCTGTAGTTGAATCAGTTGTGTAGTCCATTTTTTTAAACCCTCTTCGAAACCAACTTTCTCGGCTTGTTCCTTTAAAAGCTCGCACTCTTTACCAATATTCTGTCTATACTCTTCCACGTCTTGCTGTATACGGGTTAGTAACTCACTTCCTTCTAATAAAGTCGAAAATTCATCTGCTGAAAAAATTTTTTTTTCTTTACTCAGGTAGACTTGGTCTTTAGATATAAGTGTAAATAATTTCATAATCTATAATTTATTTTTTCATATTAAGGTGCGGAAGAAATACTTTGATAAGATTAGCTACTTGATTCTGAAAAAATTGTTTCATCCAGCTATCAGCTTCTGATAAAGATGAACATTGCAGAAGCATCCCCCTACCAATATCTAATGTGCGAGATAAATACCATATTAAACTATCATGTTCATCTGTCAAAGCCCATCCCAAGCGTGAAATACCTCTATGATGTAAAGCTCTTTTTAAGTCTTCCATTGATCGTTTCCAGTATGCAATTCCTAGCGGACTCATATCAATAGCCTCCCTTTGTCGTAGGCAAATTTCTAAGAATCGTCTCTGATCAGCTGAAAGCAAGGAGTGTATTCGATTAATTATCTTAGAATCTTTTAGCTGTCTAATTTCAGCAGCTAAGTCATACATACTTAAAAGATCCATTAACTTAATTAGTTGTTCCTTATTAAAGTAATAAAGTAAGCTTAATTTTGTTGAAAAAACAGTTTCAAAAGGCAATGGTTTATCTGCTCCTAAAGCTTGATAAAGACAGTATGTAAAGTAACGCTTTGACAGTCGACTTAGTGTTATATCAGGCCATGAGGTTTGCAACATTCGTTGTACCCCAGCTTTCTGATATTGTGAAAGCACAGCTCCTAGACACGGATGAGAAGAGTCAGGATAAAACTTAAAAAGGGGAATCAACCACGAGTAATGCATCCTCTCTAAAATTGTCTTAGGAAGATGCAAAAGAGAAAGGGGATTAAAACCTTCTTGAACTGTTTTTATTACCTGACATTCCTCCTTATCTTGCTCTGGCAAATATGCTAACCATTTTGCCAGATCACTCTTAGGATACCTATGACTAAGCAAAGTCATCAATACAGCGTTACTATGGCTTTCCATTGTATATTACTTTGCCCCTTTGTTGGTTATTTCTTTGGCTCATTCGGTGTATTTTCATCATCGCTTACAACTTCTTCCCCTTCTCCTTGTTCATGAGAAGCAGAATCGTTTTTTGGTAGCTTGAAGACTTCTCTATTGAAAAGCTTCTTTACTCCACCAAACTCTTTGATAAGAAGATGAAATTTCCATGTAAACCATGCTATTACGAAGGCCAAAAATAAGATAACTAAGCATAAGCTCAAAAATACAATGCGAAAAGTAGGAACAGAATTTTTTGCAACCTTTATTCCCCATACACTGACTAATTCTTGTCCTTCATTGAACGCACTTAGTTGCTTGAAATCAATGGTAGTAAGTTGTGTTCGGTCAGGTATAATTGTAATATTATCAAAGTCTAAGTTTGAGACTGCACCTGCAACCAGACGCTTTATCTTTGTTTGCAAGTGGGTATTAGGATCATCTAATACACCATTGTGCTTAACATACACAGAAGCCGTGATTTTCTTCTTATCTTTATCTACTCCAGCTGTTAATCCTTCTGCTTCAGGAACTGCTACATGCACACTCACATCCAGCACTCCATCAAATTTCCGAATAGTATTTTCTAACTCACTATTCAAGCCTTGCTGCTTACGAATCTGCTGCCCTAATTCAGATGGAACTAAACCTTCATTAGAGAATAAGTTCAATAAAGTTTGCCCTTTTTTTCGTGGTAAACCATTTCTGTTAAGTGTCGCCATTGCCTTAGCTGAGTCCTGAGTATTGACAGAAACGACCCAATCCCCTCCCGTTTTTGCACCTGGACCGCCTGCAGTAGAATCTTTAACCTTTTCTGCATCAATTCCCTCTAGTTTTAAAAAAACTAAAATTTCATTGGCTTCTTGTTCGCTAAGCTCATGAACAATAAGCGATTTACGCTCACAACCTGTACACAATAGCATCATGAAAATGAGTGCTAGATACGATAACGAAAAAAATTGTTTAATCCTCTTGTCCATATTAACCTGGAACCTACCTTGCCTCTAAAATAATTGTTTCTAACCGTACTGATTTTTGAATTTTGATATAACACGAACTCAATTTTAGCAATAGCATACAGATACAACTCTTATCCTATGATCAATAAAAGGACATAAGTCCTCCATCTGCAACTAATGACTTACTATAAACCATTTTTGATTGATACACGATAACTTTTTCGAGGGGGATCATTTATTAATTGATCTATACTTTATCATAGTCGTACAATGAGTTCTAAAATTGCTTAAGAAGTTTGTATTAGAGGTTTATTCTAGTGGATAAATACAATTGGTTAAAGCAACATGAAGAACTAGTAGCAACTTATTTTCAAAGTCATCCTCCTATTAATTTTAGATCCGCTGTTAAAAAACTAAAAGATCTAGTAGGAAAAAGATATAGCTATGAGCATGTTAGAATATTTTTCAGAGATGCTGGGATCAGTCATTTAATCAAAAAATACAGATCTATTGATAGCTTTTCTACTGATGTACAATTTGAAGCTAATACAGAAAAATCTCTTACAACACCCTTTTCGGATAAACTAATCAACACAACTGGTGAAAAATTATATAACGAATCCATTCCTTCTAATTTTCAAGAGGTTAGATCGGAAAATAGCTCACATGTAACCATTACTTCTAATTCTGTAGATGAAGCAGAGCTTGAAAGTCAATTGCATAAGCTTATAGAAGAAAACACTCTTATTATAAGCTCTAAAGTCCTTAAATCAATTAATCAGTTCTTTATCGATGAAAGAAACCAACCCCGTATCTTGGATCATTTAGTTGAGGTCATAGTCGCAAGTCAAACTAAAAAAAAAGTAAATTTGTCACCTCTTGCCCGTATTTTAATGCAAAAAGTTGCATTGCGTCTATACCCTTTGGTAGATCCTCTCTTATATAATGTATTTAGGACCTATATTATCAATTCTCTAGTGTGTGAAAAATTACCACAGATAGAAGAGTTAACAGCTCTAGAACTCGAAGAATGGATGAAAGCAAATCCAGAAACTTTGCAACAATTAGCATCCCATAGCCAAAGATTATTAGAAGATTTGCAGCCAGCCCTAGTTAACCAACTTATATTTATCCATACTTTACCTATATTACAAGCATTACTCTAAATAACTTATAATTTTTTGATGGTATCAGCACCTTTCTCTTTCTTTGTATTTAGTAATAAACTTGAGCAACTAGCCAAAGCCTTAAGTGTCGGCCTTTTCCATTCTGAAGCTAACCCTTTTACACAACGATTTATAGTCGTTCCTAGTCCTGCTATAAAATCTTGGCTAACTCAATTTTTAGCAAAAGAGAAAGGAATTGCAGCTGGTTTTGAATGTTGCTTTTTGCAAGAGGCGATTCAACGCCTTTCAAAAGAGTTACACCCTTTTACAGACATTATTCCTAGCAATATGGAACTTAGGCTAAAGCTTGAGCTAGTACTTTATCAAAAAATCTTTACCTACGACACCATGCTTCCCGATAGACAGAGAGTATGGAAGCCTTTATTTGAGTATTTACAACTAACTCCTAATTCTTACACTAAGGATTCTCTAACGTCTAAAGTTAGAAAACGTTTATTTGGACTTACCAAGCAACTATCTTCTCTATTTCATACTTACGGAATTTATGGTGGTAATTTAGTATCTAAATGGGAAAAACTAGAAAGTTGCCAAGATTGGCAACAAGAGCTTTGGAAAGAGATCTATGCGAAAGATAAATACAACTGGTCATATCCTGATCGTATATTACGTAACTGGAACATTGCGGGATTGACAACACATCGTCCTATGGAGTTGCATCTTTTTGGACTTAGTTTTTTACCGCAGTCTTACTTACAGTTTTTCAATAAATTAAGTACTTTAATGCCTGTATGTGGGTATCTTCTATCGCCTTCTGCTTACTTTTGGACTGATATCAAGTCAGATAAAGAAAGAGTATTTCTCCAGAAGAAATGGCAGCAAAGCCAAGTAAATGAACCAACCCAAGCGCAGATGGAAGAATACCTTTCAAATCGTAACCCTTTATTAGCAAACCTAGGAAAACTAGGAAAAAACTTCTTTAAAGCAGTCTTAGAGGACCATAATACAGAAATTATTGAAAATTACCAGCTGCCGTTCCTAATTAATCCAGATAATTCCTCTATCTATGATGACCTAATAACTGAAAATGTCCAGATTGAGGCATCCCTCCACAATGACTTAACTTTATTAAAAGGTTTACAAGCAGATTTTCTATTGATGCGTAATCCTGAGCAAGGAACTGTCTTACAGATACGAGCTGATGATCAAACAATACAAGTGCATCAGGCCCCTTCACGCCTGAGAGAAGTACAAATTCTCTACCAGAATATATTAGCTTTATTAGACCAAAGTAATAGAACGAATGCTCATGCCATCACTCCTGGCGATATTGTCGTTATGGCTCCACAAATCATGGATTATGAGCCGTATATACGGGCTGTTTTTGATACAGCTGAGCACGAAGTTGACTACCAAATAGTTGATCTACAAATGCACCGTTACAACCCTTTTGTCAGTGGTTTATTGAGCTTATTGAAATTGGCAGAAAGTCGGTGGGATGTAAATTCTATTTTTCAATTAATTGATCATGTCGCTTTTCAATCTCGTTTTAATTTAAACAAAGAACAAGTAGAGCAATTACGCGTGTGGGTAAATGCCGCTGGTATTAAATGGGGCAATGATCATGAACACTGTAATGAGCTTCTTAGAAAAGCGCATTGCGATAATCCAATGATTGAGGAATCGTGCATATCAACATGGGAACATGGGCTAAAGCGTTTACTTATCAGTTTATGTATGGAAGTCTCTCCATCTCATGTATGTGATATGAGTATAGACCCTTTACTATACCCTTTAGATCCTATTGAATTAACTAAAGCCCCCTTATTAGGACAATTTATAAAAGTTTTGCGATCACTGCGTTATGACTTACAACCTTTGAAAGATTATACTAAGCGGTCTTTACGAGAATGGTCTGATTACCTTTGCTGCCTTGTAGAAGCTTATTTTGCAGTTGACTGTAAAGATCACACTATGAGGGAACAAAAGGAAACCCTTTTACAGATGCTAGATAAAATAGGATTTGCTGGAAGATGGTTCCAAGAAGAAAAGTTTGATTTTCTTTCTATTAAGCAACAACTGGATGCCCTCTTTGCTGAAAAACAAATTGGCTGGCAAGAGAATCGTTTACAAGCAATTAAGTTTAGCTCTATGTTCCCTATGCGTGCTATACCTGCTAAAGTAGTCTGCTTACTTGGAATGGACGAAGAACAATATCCCCGCAAAGATCAAAGGCTTTCTTTGGATTTAATGCAACAAATGTCATCTATTAAATGTCATTACCAACCCTCACAGGTAGATAATGACCGCTATGTCTTTTTAGAAGCTATTTTATCCGCTCGGTCACATTTAATTATTTCTTACTTAGGGCAATCGCAAACAGATCATAAAGAATTGTCTCCATCTATTGTTGTGACAGAGTTACTCGATTATCTAGACAGAAGCTTTCATGTAGCAGGAGTGTCCCCTTCTCATCATTGTTTTTTTAAACACCCTGCTTTTCCTTTTGATAAAAGCTATTTCGATCCTAATCAAAAAAAACTAAACTCCTATTCCAAAACAGAATATTGTCATTCTTTAGCATCACTGAAAGGTAACAAAGAGGAATCTTTTCAATTTTTGCCTTTATACACTGCAAGCCATCCATTATCTGAATTCCCTTCTGTAGAATTACCCCAAAAAAGAATACAACTTGATTTACAAAAATTAACCACAATTGCTTCAGATCCTTTACGCCTTTATTGTAACCAAACTTTAGGCATATTTTTCAGAAAAAAATCGCATCGTTTACTACAAATAGAAGAGCCCCTTTGCATCTCTATGCTTGATTTCACTATTTTAAAAAGGGACGCATTAAAGTTGGGGGCTGATAATGTCTTAAAAAAAGCTCAAAAGGAGGGGCGTCTTCCTTCAGGAGCTCTGCGAAAAGTTGTCTGTGAACACATTAAAGAAGAGGTTAAAGTACTAGAAAACAATTTTAAGCTTATGGGTTTACATTCCCATGACACCTTTACAATAGAACTTAACCCCTACTGTCAAACTCCAAGTCAAATAGATAACAAACGCTGGATGGTCCCAGCTCCCATTATCAATTTAACAACGCATACGGAAATACAGATCATTGGATCCATAGCGGACATCCATACTCAAGGGTTAATCACATATTCAAATGAATCCCCAGAAACTTACTTCAAAATATGGATAACTTATCTTGTCTTACAAACAATCCAGACAGAAAAGTTACCTATTCAAAAAATTCAATTACTCTTTGCACAGGATGCAAAAGCGATTGAATGGCCGACTATAGACTTAGAAAAAGCTATGAAAGATTATCTTGTTTACTACTTTCAAGCTTTGCAGTTTCCAGCCCCAATTCTACCAGAGTGGATTTTAGCTATAACACAAAAGGATAGCTCTAAATTAAAAAAGCTAATTCAGCAAAGTTTAAAAGAAGGTTGGAACAGCACATATAGTGAGTACTTGTTATGGGCATTTCGCTGCGGCTCCTTTCCTGAAGCTGAACGTATCATACAGCTATGGAGTCCCTATGTTACCTCTACTTACGAAAAGCTAATTGCTTTAATTAAGGATTGAACCTTTAGGTTCTTTATTATAAATAAAGCTTTTTGATAGGTCCCTTTCGATACTAATTCTAATTTTGCAGAGATTTAACAACTTATCGAAAGTGAAAATTTAAGAAAGTCTTAACAAAATCAAACAATAACTTAGAGGAGATCTTATGCTTGATACAAATATAGTTATGGTAGGCGCAGGTCCTGTAGGGTTATGGACAGCTTTACAGGTCAAACTTGCCAACCCAAAAATTAACATCAAAATCTTCGAAAAACATGTTCAATTTGAACGCTCCCATCTGTTGAGAATCGAAAATAATTCACTAGAAGAAATCCTATATCAAAAGAGCGACCCCAAACAGACTACAATCGTTCAAAGAATTTTTGATAATATTCACGCCAAAGGACTACAACAAGAACAACAGAAGCATATCTTAATTCGCACCAACGAGTTGGAGAGTGTATTAAGGGAAGAAGTCCTTGCCTTAGGGATTGAAATTGAGTACAATACTGTGGTTTTAACTACGGATGAATTCAAAGAGTATACAAATGGGAACGAAAAACTAGTTTCCAGGCTATCTGGAAAATCGATTAAAACCTTTAAAGACCTAAAATCTGTATTTGCAAAATCCTTTAGTCATAATATCATCATTGGCTCTGATGTCTCTCATAGTGCTGTATGAAAAGAATTGTTTTCAAATCATGATGTAAGAAGATCTTATACTATTCAATCAAGCCTACAAAGTCTAGATCGATCTGATACAGAAAATGGATTGGGTTACACTATTGCCCTGCAAAACGTAGTCATGCTAAAGTATGAGGCCCTTGCAAATCCTGGTGAGCGCTTACGAACACAAAATTTATTACAACAGGCTTCAACAATCAGCAAATGCAATTTTTTATTTGCAGAACAAGTAGGAAAACCTAATGAAGATAATCACGTCCCTATTACTATCCAGTTCTTTGTTGATTCTGAGACCTTTAAAGCATTAGGGCTTACAGATAATAAATACAATATCAAATACCTTGGCGCTCCTAATCTTCCTGAGAAATTATGTAATGATATTAACACTTGTCTAAGAGCGCGTGAAACTTATTTGAATGAGAAATATATTCCACAGACCGGTCGCCTAGCAACGGTTACATTAAATGCATACAGTGCTGTTTCCTTTGCACAAGAAAAAGATGATATTTTAACTTGCTTGGTAGGGGATGCCGCCCTAGGAGTACCCTATTTTAAAGCTCTTAATATTGGATTACAGTGCGGCACACGACTAGCACAATTGATCTATAAATTGTCTGTAGAACTTGTTGATCAAGCAGCCTTTATCAATCAGTACAATTCTTTTATGCAGAACATGAGTACTAAAGAGATTATCAGAGCACACACTCGTGGATTGTCCGTTAACTTTTTAGCTAGTTCCCTTCCCCCTACTTTGAATTCTATAGAAAATTCTAGCAATTCTTCTTCTTTAAACTTTAGAAAAGAAAAATTATCACTGCACCATGCGTTTAATGACTACCGCTTATATTTTCCGGAAAAGGAATTGGAGGACTATCGAACTTTATACGAAAGAGAAAATAAGCCTGGTTCATCTTGTTCTATTTCATAGGGAATAATTTGCTTCGTACAAATCTATGCTGAGTATAAGTTTATAGTTAGCTTAAAACTTGGCATAGTCAATAAAAATAATAAGCTTAGATATAAGATAAGATTTAAAGTGGATATTTGGGAAATTTAATAAAGTAAAAAGGAGACAAAGATATTGCAAAACGACCTATAATCTTGGGAGAAAAAGGATATGGGTCTTGCTGGACTTGAACCAGCGACCCTCTCATTAAAAGTGAGATGCTCTAACCAACTGAGCTAAAGACCCATATTGTGACCCCAAGGGGATTCGAACCCCTGTTATCGGAATGAAAATCCGGTGTCCTAGGCCAGGCTAGACGATGGGGCCGTTTTGAATATACCACCATTATATGAATTCTGGTATTTATCCACAACATCAAATTGTTACTATCTCTTTTTCTTTAGCAACAACCATCTTATCTATCTCAGTACAAGCATTATCCGTTAATTCTTGTACTTTTTTTTCTCCCCTTTTTTGGTCATCTTCTGAAATTTGGCTATCTGTTTTCTGTTGCTTTAGCTTATTATTTGATTCCTGCCGAATCTGTCGAATACCAACTTTAGCTTCTTCCCCTTTTTTCTTTGCAAGCTTGGCCATCTCTTTACGTGTATTTTCATCCATAGGGGGAACAGGAATACGAATGAGGTGCCCATCAACCTGAGGATTTAAATTGAGGTTAGCTTTTTCAATTCCTTTTGAAATAAAAGGCGTTGTAGCTTTATCAAAAGGTGTAACAATAAGTTGTCTTCCATCAGGAGCTACAGAAACATTCGCTAATTCTTTTAGTTTCATTTCGGAACCATAAACTTCGGCCCTAACTCCATCCAAAATAGCAGGATTAGCTCTTCCTGTACGAATATTTTTAAGTTCATTTTTTAAATGCTCTAAAGCACCATTCATCTTAATCTTTGCTTGTTCAACAGCGTTCATTAAATATCTCCAATTTATCGTAAATCAAGGAAAAAGGCTTCTTCTAGTTGAGAGTCTATAAGTAGATGACTTTAAAAGAAGATAGTATTTTTAGTTCCTTTGCAGGATCTAAATGTTAAAATCATCTACGATAACACACAATCAGCAGCATGAAAGATTTTAATGCTACAATTGCTTACAAAAATCATGTAACAAGGATTCTAACTTTTGTAGAGGCCCCTTTCCAGTTATTAATGACAGTCCATAGAGTAATTATACTAAATCATTTGAAAATAGCCAATAGCATATGAGCCAGATTAAGCGCTGTATAGAGCTAATAGACTTTGTCCTCTCAATCTAAGATTAGTTTGCAAATTAAAACCAATCGTATTATTAAAGGCTATTCATTCAATCAAGAAGTGGCTTAACCTAAATTCTAAACTAAGGAAAGAGAATGCTAAATAAAGTTTTACCTACTTTAATGCTAATATTTTGCAGTGTAGTCCACGCCCAGGAAAATACGACCTATCAAGTAAGTTTTCAAGGGTACCAAGGTGAAGTGCCTGTGGTCAAACCCTATGAAACTTCTCCGGTCAAAATAGTTTACATCGATTTTTTAGCAGAGCAAAACAGAAATTTAGCTAAAGCTGCTATTAAAGCTATAGCGACTCAAATTCCTAAAGAAACCGAAGTCCTAGTTATTCCGGGTGATATGGCGAACGTCCTAGGAGATATGTTAGCAGAGCGCCTTTCTTTACCACGCCTCATCTTAAGGTCAAAGAGCTCACCATATGGAGCATTTGCTACAGCACATTACGCCTCTATTACGGGTGGAAAAAAAGTAATGATCATCAACAATGAGCAAACATCTTTAATAGCTGACAAGAAAGTGGTTATTTTTGACTGTGTGATATCTTCAGGAGGCACTATTAAAGCAGCGCATGAGCTAGTACAAAAAGCAGGGGGATCTGTTTTAGCTTATGCATGTGCTTTTACTGAAGGGGATGAGAAGAAGGTAATAAATGATATTAAGGTTTTAAGCTTAGCACATTTGCCTGTGTTTCCTGTTAAGGGAAGTTCTGAATAAATTAGCTTAGATTTTTTGATACACTCCTGGAAATTCCAGGAGCTATAATGACTATTTATAAATTTGATAGACGGTTTTTGCTAGACCATATGTAGAACCTATGTAGCTGCCATACTCAAAACCCATTTTTACAGCATACAGGGCTAAGAATGGAATAGCTGCTAAAGAATCAGATGGTGGACTTTTAGTAATTTTTTCTTTCAATTTTACACCAACGCAAATACCCGCAACGCCTAATATAGCGGTAGCAACCCCTAATACAGCGCCATCTATTGTTCCCTCTAACATATTATAGCTTGCTTTTGAAACAGAGAATCCTGTTCTCTCTTCTAAGGTGTAACTTAATGATTTTATAAGATGTATAACCATGTTTAACCTAAGTTTGCAGTGTGCATTGTAGATAGTTTGATCGAAATTGATATATGATTCAATTCAACTATAACTTTATATAGAGTTTTTACTTTATTCTCTTACCGTATTTTTTACCCTATTTCCAAAAATCTATGGAACATCTTTTGAGTTTTTGCTCTCGTTAACCCTATAGATTTTCATAAAACTGGTCTCTGAAAACTTTTGAAAGGGTTAAACTACTTTTTAAAATTCAGAAATTAAGTTATAAGCAAACTTATCCTTTTACTTAACTTTAATTTTCTCTCAAAAGACGGTGCTCAAAACCAAAGAAATTGCATAAAAACGCTTATTTTATCCACACCCTATTTCCGGAGTTCTGCTCATTTCATTAAAATTTTCCTCTTAAGAATAGGCGGCATCTCTGCTATATTTGAATACGTTCTAGTTTTCATGCAATTTTTCGGAGCTCTCCCAATTAAAAAAATAATTCATTAAGTAAAGATAGTTCTAAAAATCTAATAAATTTGAAAAAGGCCTTACAGATAAGCTATACGAAGACTTCTCGATTTTTAAAATACCATTTTGATATGCTTTAATGAAATAAATAGTGCTTACAAAGATTCCGTCAATAGCTTCTTCAAGATTAACTTCCAAGATATAGTAGAGTTCCAAACTAAACCGCGTTTAGCATAGTAAAGCCTGTAAGACCTTCTATTACTGCCTTTGTAGCACGTCTAAGAACAGCTCCTTTTAGATTAAAAGCACATATTTCATATTCTATAAGGGGAATGCCATAATTTACTTCCTCTATTGAGGGATTAGCATTAAATATAAAGTCTGGCAATAATCCGATTCCTCCCCCGCTTTGTACAAAAGTTGCTACCATAGCCCAACCAGATAAAGCATCGTGAATCTTTAGTTCCTCTCCATAATGGTCAAAATAATACTTACGAAAAAGTTGTACTTCTTTGCTTTGGTAATGATCAATTAGAATGCCACCCTGGTCATTTTCTAGCTGCTTAGCTTTATACAAACGAAAATAGCCTTTGAAAAGAATTCTTTTTTCATAACAAGCAAACTCTGGGGAATCGATAGCCAAAGCAAAATCGATTTTGCTATTTCTCAAACAATCATGGATAAAATGAAGATTACCCCTGCTAAATTTTAAATTAACTGAAGGGAGTTGGTTTCTTATCTTTGCATAAGCTGGGGCAAGGAAATATTGTGCAAGAGCATTAGTGCAAACAAGGTGTACCTCCCCTCCTATTTTTCCAGCTTGGTCCTCAATAGAATTTTTTAGCTTAGTAATTTGAGTAAAGATATCTTTGACTCCTTGTAAGACAAGAATTCCTTCCTCCGTTAGCTGAAAACTCTGCCGTTGATGTGTAGTTAATACCACATTCAATGCTTGCTCTATTTTACTGATAGCTTGGCTTACAGCAGATTGAGAGACATAATTTTCCCTGGCTGCTGCCGAGATACTATTAAGAAGGGCTGCATCATGAAAATATTTCAAATGGATTAGATTAAGATCAGGCAAGTTCATTAATTTTTTTAATATAAATCTTAAAATTTATTAATTTTTAAGATAATACATTGCAGCATTAATATGAAAGTATAAAACAGAGAACAACCTTTAGATAAAGGACACCAATATGAGCTATTCTACACAACCTACTGGCTTTAATTTGAGTAAGCCAGATGTTATTTTGATTCAATGCGATGGTAATGGAACTATGGTACTTGGCGATACCACTAAAAAGGTAAATACCCTTATTGCTGAAACTGCAGGATCGATTATCTGGAAATGGGATGAAAATCATCCAGCTATGTCATTCAAGGAGTATGTTCAGAAAGTCTTATTTCCAGGCAATAAATATGACGAAAAAATTAAAAAGCTTCAAGAAGAGAAAATAGGGCAATTTCTAAAAGACCTTAAAGAGGATCATCCTTGCTATCCTGAAGCAAACAAAACTTATGAAGCATTAGCAAAAGATTATCTTGATTCACAAACCCAACAAGTTAAATTTACCCCTTTCCCTTCCCTTATTAACTTACTTAATAAAGTAAGCAATCTTTGCCTCTATACTTTTACTTTGCGTACTTTTGGCTTTGACGGCAAAGTAATCGCAAAAGAAATGAATGCTTTGCACACGATAAAAACGTTCGATAAGAGTGACTTTAGAGTAGAAACTGAAGCAGACTTTATAGATAGTGGCCTGAAAATTAAAGGAGAACAAAGCTTAAGAAAGGGAGTAGAGTTGTTTAAGTCTCTACAAGAAAATAGTTTAGTTGGACAAGATCAGGTACAAACATGGTTTGCCAATGGGCGCAAAGCTAGCCATGGAAAACCTATTTATTGTGTAGAGAATGCTCAATTTGAAGGAAAAACGATCCTTACTATTTTTTTGGATGATAATTTACAACATTACTCAAATAGGAAAAATAACATAATACAACCGACAGATCCTCAAGCAGTAGATATAGCTATTCCCGTTGATATTTACGGCCGCTCCACTTCTTGGGATAGTCGTGGTATAATTGGTATACGTGTGAATACCGTAAAAGCGGCTTTAAATCCTGATTATTTTGTCAACAAGGTAAATAAGCATTTGGTCAAGCGTGGATTTACACCTTTAGCTTAAATGCTTTTAAAGCGCATTCTTAAAAACCGATCCAAACTTATATCCAAAAAGCAATTTATGAATATTTATCCATCTGCTAACCAATATTTTTCTACACTAGAAAATAAATCGACAAAACCTACCTTTGCAAATATAAGCAGTAGACAAAGCTCCTTAGAAGCCAAAGCTGAGCAACAGTGGCAAGGACGCTTTACTTTTATCCAAATGGCAGACTGCCAGCTAGGCTTTATTTCTCCAGATGGCTGGTCAGAAGATATGAAGCTATTGGAAAAAACAGTAATTGAAATTAATAAGTTTGCTCCTCGTTTTGTCATCCTTTGCGGTGACATGACGCATGCTCGCCCAAATGAAATCAATTACGAGCGGCAGGTTACAGACTATAAAAGAATAGTTTCAGAGATCAATCCGCGTATCCCTTTACTATGCTTATGTGGTAATCATGATGTAGGAGATCGTCCAACAGTAGAAAGCATAGCAACTTATGAAAGAAATTTTGGACCTCAATACTTTAGTTTTTGGGCAGGAGGGGTACATTGTACCTCATTAAATTCCTCACTACTAGTAGACCCATCCGCGGCCCCTGAGCTGGCTAAAGCACAGGATTTATGGTTTAAAGAGGAGATGATTCAATCTAGCCATCACAGTCCTAAGCTTCGACTGATTTTTACTCATCATTCCTGGTTTTTAACTGATCCTATGGAAAAAGATAGCCACTTTGCTATTCCTAAAAAAACGAGACTGAAATGGCTTGAACAATTCGAGCAATATGGTGTTACAGCCTGCTTTGCAGGGCACTACCATCGCAATGCTTCTGGTAAATATGAGAATATTGAAATGATTACTACCTCAGCTATTGGTAGACCGCTTGGTACAGATCCTTCTGGCTTTCGATTGGTAGAAGTAAGTGAAGGTAGTATTCAACATACCTACTACCCTATTGAATAATTCACTTTTCTACATTTTTTTAGCTTGGGAAACTCCATGACAACATATAAAGCAACTATAAAGCCCTTAATCAATTTAAATTCCCAAAGCTTTGTAAATAATTTTATTTTGACCTGATTTTCAAAATATTAAAAAACTTAAAGCTCAATAATCACAGATGCTAGCGAATAGAGCTTTAACAAAGTTCGTTAAGAATAGATGAACCCTTTAATACTGCCGGCAGTAGCTCTTAAAACAGTTCTTAATACTTCCACTACAACAATAGCTGCTGGAGCTAGAAACTCTTCTCCGACCAAGTCTTTAATTGTCTCTCAATACTATTGGTGTACAAATGTTTTACCCTGATGCAGACTTTGATAAAATTCATAGATTGTAAGTTAAAGTTTTGAAAACAGTGCTTCTTCAGATCTTAAAGCCTGATCGGCATCTTTGCCTTACGCTAGCAAGCATAATTATTTTTATGTTAGCTCTCTGGCATAACTACGACTGTTTCTACCTAAGCTTTCCAATCTACATGGATCTTTGCCAGCTCCTCAGGTGTGATAAGACAGTTTTGACAGCTCTGTTCAGACCTTTGTAAAAACGCATTTCTTTCTTTAACTAGCAAAATAACTTTTTTCTCTGCTGCTCTTGCCATCTCTCTTAATTCTTCGCAGGTTGGTTCGCCTTTCCAGCCACAGGTTCCTGTCATTACCTCAGCTCTTCTACATAAAAATGAGTTCGCCGCTAACGCTAGCTTTTCATCAAGCTCCGTAGGGATCTGGTAAAGTCTATTACCATCCTCAGACCCTCTTAAATTTTTTGCAAATAAACTACAAATAAGTGTCATATTCTGCCTATATTCTAACTCGTAAAGTGGCTTTATATTTTAATCTAATTATCTGAAAGTGTAGAGAAAGAATTGCCTCTTTTTTCCTAGTAAGTAAATTACCATCCCTACACTTTCTTATTTTGGAATCCATTTCCTATTTTAAGAAATACGTTTAATCCAACGTCCTAGTCCTTGAGTCTTGATAATTTCTTTAAATGGATCTCTTAAGTCTTTAGCTTTCACCTCTACAAACTTAACTTGTTCTTTAAGTTCGGGCAATATTTCCAAATTAGGAGACATGATCTCTCTTTCAAAGAAAAATGAGGGGCCAGCCATTGTGTAATCTTCATCTTTATCAATTGTACGACCATTGATTGTAGCTCTTTGAATCTCAGAATCCTTTATTTCTAAAGTTATGCCCGCATATTGAAATGTCCTTGGTTGCCCCCAACGCTTATGCCCCTCCCTCATTAGGTTAATTAGTAAGCTACCGCTCATCGTGACAGACCATAGCTCTTCTTCATGTGCTAACATATTATGCACCACTCCAACAGTAACAGGTCCTTCTTCGAATCCTACTTTAATACCTCCTGAAGAGATAACCCCGACATCAGCTCCAGCAGCTCTACGTAGAACATCTGCAACAGCTTCGCCTAAAGGAGTTAATTGATTCATTTTATCACCGGAAGGCAAGGATTCTACACATTCTCCCAACTTCTGATCATATCTATTTTTCATTTTCTGTTTATATCTATCCAAAAGTGCTACAGCTGGTTCATTTGGAATCGAATCCTGATTTGGAAAATCGTATCGATCATCTAAGTGTTCTACAGAAGAATTTACATTTACTAGATGATTGTGAGATAAATCGATATCCAGTCTAGCTACAAGCTGCCCATGTCGAAAACCATGGAAGACGTAACTTTTTTTGATCATATCATCTACTTTGCGTTCAACTATTTCTGCTCGTGACATAAGCGTATGAGAATGTCCACCTACTACTATATCAACTAAGGGGTGTTCAGCTAAAATTTTATCATCCTTGATACCTGAATGGGAAAGTAAAATGATAAGATCTACATAGGGGCGAATGTCCGGTAATAACTCGTCTAGAATAACTTTAGGGTCTTCAATTCGTAAGTTACTGCGTGCTGAGGGCCTAATGGACTTCCAAGCATCCAATCCCATCACTCCTACAATAGCCACATTTTTATCATCAATTTTAAGTAATGAATATGGTTCTAAGCATGGTTTGTTTTCATCGCTTTTAAATATATTCGCGCAAACAGCCTTAAAACTACCTTTACTCAGTAGTTTTTCTAAATGCTCCCAACCCTCTTCTAAATCATGGTTTCCTATAGTTACCAAATGGTAATTTGCCATATTCATAAATTGAATTTCAGGTTTCCCTTTGAACATCTCGTAATAAGGTGTTCCATGAAAAAAATCACCAGCATCTAGAATTAAAACTGGTTCTTTAGTTTCGTCAACGGTCTTTTTAAAATATTGAATACGCCTTAAAACTCCACCAAGAGGCTTTTCCGAGACAAATTTTGCTACGGAAGGATCAAGATAACTGTGTGTATCCCCTGTAAATAAGATAGTAAATTTGCTTTCCCTAAATACCTGTATTGTATCTGATCGAGCTGCATGAAGATTTTTCAAAGTTTCAATCGATACTTCTGTAATGCGATCTACCTTTTCTTCTTTGCTTGATCTAGGCGAGTATGGAATTGAATTTTCAATATTTGGACTATTGTATGAGCGTGTAATAGCTGTCATACGCGAACCTCCTTTGCTTTTTTGAAAGCATCTTCAATAGTTAATCCTATGAAATTTGTCAAAGATTCTCCGAAAAGTTGACTATGTTGCTCTGTGATAAGTACATTTTTTGTTGCTTCAATTTCTTCATCAACAGTTGATGATGGTAAATGGGATATAGACTTTGGATCTTTTGTAAGGTCAACCTCCCCATTTTTATTAACAAAATGAAATTGGTATTTATCTTCACTTCTTAACGAGTTTAATAACTGAATCCTTGACTCACGACTTGTTTTAAATCCTCGTATTACTTGCTCAAAAGGTGGTTTGGGAGCACTAGGGCAGTTATGACGCGAAAGAACACGCAAACATAGAGCTTCAAAATCCCCATCAAAATCTCTCATATCTAATTTTAGACTCGATTTATTAAGATCTTTAAATAGACCCTCAATTGCAAAAGAACTGTTAAACCATCCCTCCTGTAATGTTGAAAGGAAAGGCTGCTCTTCTTTAACAACTTCTACCAGCATTTTAAATACAGAAAAGGATAACAAATGCGCTTGCTGATCTGAAAAAATCTTACCTGTGCGACTACGAATATCTTCTTTGGTATTATCTGTACTTTGGACAGCTTTTTCTGCGGATAAGCCAGGAGTATTTGCGGCTACAAAAGCTTCAAGAGCATATGTTTTGCCTGCTCCTGAACACCCCTTAAAGACAACAAAAGTTTTTTCTGGTAAGTGCTCTGCGACCTTTTTCATAGCTTCAAAGCGAGAAGAGATGACTTGCTCAATCAGAGGAATTATCTCAGGAATGATCAAAGCTTGTTTTTGAGCGTAAGTATAGATTTTAGCTAGGTAGCGATTTCTCTCTTCCCCAAATGCAGCTTTCTGAACTAAAGGATGAGAGTTATCTAATTCATTTGCCAATAATAGGTCCACAGGGACATCATTTAATACGAGGGGCGGGTTTGAAAAAGCATTTAGCATATTAATTTCAGGTTTACTATTTGTAGTACCACTCGAGCGTAAGATACATAGTTCCCTAACTTTATAGGTAGTATTCATAGCATCCTGATTTGCATTTTCAAGATCGATAAGTTTAGCAGCTGCAAGGTATTCATGAGCGTTTTGAGTATTGACTCGAGCCGATAATTCCTCAAATAATAACTTCCCTTCAATATAGCTTTTTACATTCTGTATAGTGTCTAAGTTTGTTGTGCTTGATAGCACTTGATAGGTTTGAGACTCTTGAAATGAAATATTAGTGTTATAAGCCTTTGTTGCATAAGGTTGCTCCGTCACAGTATGTCTTGCGATATCGTATATTGTTAACATTAGTGTTCTCCTTTTTACATTGGAAATGGTGATAGCTTAAATTCTAAAGTTTCCGTTTCTAAGTTTAGCCTGTTTATCATAAGCTGATTTAAAATAACTATGATACGGTAATAAATACCCTATCCTAGTTATTACTCCTATCAAAATAGCTTTTTGTATAAACTGTATGAACTTTCTCCAGTATTTAGCATCAGATGATTTGAACTTTTTAATCGTGATTTTTTAAAATCGGAAGTTATTAAGAATAGATGATTCACTCATAATCTGAAACAAACTTTTACTATAGAAGAGACTTCTCTTTGTAATAGGTGAACCCCCTCCTTCTAAATTTACTTAGGAGGGGAAACTAAAGATATTAGCTTTTTTTAAAAACACCACTTATATGGTTTAAAAATGCTTGTAAATAAGGGTCAACCGGAGTTTCCTCTTTTTTATTGAGACAATTTTCGATATAAGCTAAATCTTCTAATGTCCAAATGCTTTTACTACTTTGTATGTTACTCTGGCGAGGTTTTAATGCTGTATACAAGATTTGAAGTAAATTTTCTTCTTTTTCTAAATTAGTCTGATTTTGCTGATCTTTGGCTTGCATTAACTTAGTAGCTTGCTCTTTTTCTTCAGAATCATTTGGAATATGCTCTATAGCACTATTTACAAAACAATCTGCGATTTGTAACCATTTATTTAAAGAGCTGTTCTTACTTGATTTGTAATCTTCTAATTTTCTTTTTAGTAAACGATGGAATGGACTATCTAAGTTTTCAGTATTTAACAAAGTAATGGTATCATTTACCCTGCTGTTTTCTTGTAAACAATCAAAAATGCCCTCAAAAGCATTTTGTCTTAATTGTTCATCTTCTACAACACTCATAATATGATAAACCACCCTTAAGTCCATATTTTGGGTAAGTATAAAGGACGTCTTACTTATGAATCTATTTATTTGGGCCTTTATATCTGTGTGAGCATTATTAGAAATGGAAAAAAAGTCATCATCTTGCCTTTTTTGAAATAATTTAAGTTTAGGTAATTCTTTTACAAACTCCGCAACATATAGTCCAGTAATTAGAGCGCTATCATTTTTACCAAATTCACTTAAAATCTTTTCAAAAATATTTTTTTGGATAATTTTTGCTCTTTCTTCTGGGACTAGTAGATTTATTTGTTCTTCCTGCAAATTTTCCTTTAGGCTAAGGGAAAATTCACGAATAAACTTTATTATATTAAAAATATTACTAAAACAAGAAGGAAACGGGTCTAACTTAATATTTTCTTCAATTTTCTTTATAATCTGAAAGTTGAAATTTGATAAAAGCCTGATGATAAAAGCCTTTATATTAAACAGACGTAATTCTTCCTCCACTAAACTTTGATTGCGTGTTAACTTAGCGAGAAAATTTTGATCTTCTTTGAATTGCGTAATTGTAGAAATCGCCTCTTCTTCTTTTAAAGCATCTAATAACCCTTTAAGAAGCTCTAAGAAGGTCTTTATTTGAATAAGATCTTTACTCTTTGAAGCAGAGTCAAAATATTGATAAGAATGATTAACTTGAGGACTACCCTGTGTAGTATGAATGTCTAAATTAGCTAGAGTATTTATCGCAACATTACTAGAAGTTTTTGCTGTATCTGTAGCAGTAGAACTTGTATTTAATGAGGCTTCGGCAGGTTTCGTGTCTAATATATTTTTGTTACCTGATATAGAGAATGACATACTTTTTTCCTTATTAAAATTTTAGAAATTAAGTCCTGTATCCTTTATTACAGTGGGTTCTTGAAAGGCTTACTTCGGCTCAGCAGTGAATATATGATTGATAAATTTATGTGCTCTTTTCTAAAAAAGTTAGAGTCCTAATCCAAAATTAGAAGAACTATTTACAATCAGGTTGTCCTTGTAGCAAAGATAATGGATACAGGTCCTTTAACAACATTTACAAACTTATACAAAATCAAATCATAGCTTTAACTATTCAATCCATTAAAGCTATGAATGATAGATTAAATTTTATTCTTTAGCTTTTTTATAAGCCTGATGTATTGCAATCAATCTTTGGCTGTGGTTTGTAAAAAACTTATGTTTCTGGCTATTTCTTAAATTTTCTTGAAGAATGGATGCATCTCCATTTGCTTTTTCAATGCAAATCAACAAGTCTTCGAGATCATCCGTTTTTAATCCTTCAGTTACCTTTAGATTTATAATCTCAATAGCTTCTTTGATGGCTTTTTCATTTTCATTATCTTTCTTTAGACAAGAGGCTTGAAAAATGCCATAAACAGCGCAATCTGCTAAATTATTATCCAATAAAGAAAGGCTCTTGATAAGCCCTAAAGTACTTTTATAACCAAATTTATCTGCTAGTTTAAGAAAAGCATGATGTATTGATATACGTTGCTTCTCTAAATTAGGATAACGTTTGTATAAAATTTCATTGATAGTTTTATCAATTACAGTATGATCGAGATTAGCTATTTCTATAATCTTATCAAACAGCATTGCAAAAATAAATACCTGGCCTGAAGCAAAGGTTGAGGTAATTTTAGCTATTTGGTCCAAGATAACGTTGGATAGAATACCTGTATGATTTCCTATGTTTTCACTATAATTACTTAAAATGTAGTCTAATAAAACTTGTAGATTTTCTTTATCTAATTTAGGCTGACTCAGTTTTTCTAATATATCCTGAGTTGCATAGCTTAATTGAAATATATCGTGTATGAGCTTTGAGTTAGCTTGAGTAGATAAAGATTTTTCCAAATCTTCCAAATCCTCTTTTTTAAGATCTGAAAGAATTTCACTAAATTCTTTTTTTAAAGGCGAAGAATTTTCAAGATGGGTCATAAAATCTAACTTTAATGAATTTTTTGAAAATCTTTCAAGCCTAGAAACTTGTGTTTCATAACCAGCTTTCTTTTGTAGAAAGGTGATTGTTTCTTCAATAAAATTATTTACAGCTTCTGATTCTTGCTTTTCTATGTAAGATACGGAATGAATGAAAGTCTTAGAAGTTTGTGGAACTTCTTGGTTTAGTTTAGAAAGTGCCTCTTTAGCAATGCTTTCAGTGGCCGATTTAGAAAAATTTTCAGTTGATTTTTCAGACTTTGGGGATTCTTGAGAATCTAAAACTGACCGTTCAGAATAGGTTGTATTGTAAATTGATGACATAAACACCTCCTTAATTTTCGGCTAATGAAAATGATAGGTAGTTTAAAGAATAAAAAGCAATAGTATAAGCCAATTCCCTTAGGCTATACACAGTATACTTGAATAACTTTTTAAACAGCGTTTGCACCCTTTGCTTCCTCTTATCAATCTTCCTTATAAGTAATCTGCTTCACCTCGACTTATTCCCCTCATAAATGATATTTCTAAAAGAAAAAAATTTTCCTTTTTCAGCAATCAGAGTATGATAAAGAACACTTATTTTCTTAATTTTATTTTTGTTGTAGAAGTAAAAATATGGCTATGCACCCCTCCATTTCCCTCAAAAAAGTTTCCGTACATAACCTCAAATCAGTTGACCTTATATTGAACCCTAATGAGCTCATTGTATTTTGTGGAGTCTCAGGCTCTGGTAAATCTTCACTAGCTTTCGATACGATTTATGCTGAAGGACAACGACGTTATGTCGAATCTTTATCCACCTTTGCCCGTCGCTATCTAGGAGATTTAGCAAAACCAGAGATGGAATCTGCCGAAGGCTTATCACCAACCATATCTATTGAACAAAAAACTGCCGGTAAAACCCCCCGCTCAACTGTGGGAACACTGACTGAGATTTACGACTATCTACGTGTTTTATTTGCACGTGTAGCTACCCCTCATTGTCCCGTTAGTGGAGAACCAGTAGCTCCACAAAGTCGTGAAAAAATTATACGTATGGTTCAATCTATACCCATTGGAACACGAATTATCGTACTTGCCCCTTATGCACGCTCTAAAAAAGGGGAATTTAGAGAAGATTTTGAAGAACTGCAGCGTAAAGGATTCATGCGCGCAAGAGTAGACGATCAAATGATCAATCTGGATGAATCGATTGCTCTCGATGGAAAGGTGGCTCATAATGTGGATATCGTTATTGATCGCTTAAAAGTTGATCAGGAAAGTATGTCTCGTATTGCAGAAGCGTTAACCCAGGCTTTAGAGATGGGTAAAGGATTATGCAGTGTTGTCCGTTTAGACAGTAATCAAGAAACGCTCTATTCTATGCATGCTTATTCACCAGCATCGGGTCTCTCCTATCCTGCATTAGAACCACACGATTTTTCTTTCAATAGCCCTTCTGGAATGTGTACTCGCTGTGAAGGCCTTGGAACATCTTTAGATTTTGATTTTGATAAAATGATCGATCCTAATCTAAGCATTGCGGAGGATTGTTGTGCTCTTGCTAAATCTTATACAACCATCTTGTATGGTAATATCTATGATAACCTAGCTCGCCTCTATGACTTTAAAGTATCTGTTCCATGGAAAAAACTGTCAGAAGAGGCTAAAAATATATTTTTATATGGAGCTGGTGATAAAAGAATCAAGATGAGGTTTAAGCACCCTGAAAGAGGAATTGAATGGACTGATTTTGTTGTATGGAAGGGAGTACTTCAAGAAATTAAAGACCGTTATACAGAGTTAAAAACAGACAAGTCTCGCAAAAAAATTGAAGAGTATATGTCTCTTAAAATATGCTCTGATTGTAAGGGAGGAAGATTAAAACCCTACCCAATGGCAGCTAAACTTGCTGGTAAAAATATAGCAGCCTTAGCTAGCTTATCTACAGCTGAGCTTTATGAATTCATGCAAAAGCTACAATTACCCCAACATGAATGGATAATTGCTGAAGAGTTAGTTAAAGAAATTACTTTGAGACTGCACTTTTTACTTGATGTGGGCCTTAATTATTTATCATTAGATCGTACAGCTCCCACTCTATCAGGAGGAGAATCGCAACGAGTCCGTCTTGCAGCTCAAATTGGATGTGGCCTTGTAGGCGTGACCTATGTCTTAGATGAACCTTCAATTGGTCTTCATCCACGCGATAATCATAAGTTAATTCAAACTCTCAAGCATTTAAGAGATGCAGGAAATACAGTTATCGTTGTTGAACACGATGAGGAAACACTATGGGAAGCAGACCGCATAGTTGACTTTGGGCCAGGGGCAGGACAAAAAGGTGGCGAGATTATTGTTAATGGCGACCTTCAAGATCTATTAGAAAATCCTATCTCTGAAACTGGTGGCTATTTATCGGGACGCAAAGCAATCGCTATTCCTAAAAAGAGGCGCAAAGCCACTAAAGAAAAATTAAAGGTCTGCGGAGCACAACATCATAATCTTAAGAATATCGATGTTGAGTTTCCCCTTGGTCTGTTTGTTGTTGTTGCAGGAGTTTCAGGTTCTGGAAAATCCTCATTAGTGAGTGATATTCTCCACCCAGCCTTAGCAAAAGAGCTACACGATGCGGAACAACCTGTTGGAAAGCACAGAGAAATTCAAGGAATTGAATACCTTGATAAGGTAATTGCAATTGATCAATCCCCTATTGGCCGTAATCCCCGTTCCAACCCCGCGACCTATATTAAACTTCTTGATGAAATTAGAGATCTTCTTACTCAAGTTCCGGACAGCGCAGTCAAAGGCTATAAAGCAGGGCGTTTTAGTTTTAACGTTAAAGAGGGTTCTTGTACAGAATGTGAAGGGATGGGCATGCTTAAAATCGATATGGATTTTATGGAGGATGCCTGGGTTACTTGCTCTTTATGCCAAGGAAAACGATTTGATGAAGAGACTCTTTCAATCAAATATAAAGACAAGAATATCTATGGCATCCTAGAAATGACCGTCGATGAAGCCTTAGCTTTTTTTGATTCTATCCCATCAATTAAGTCTAAGCTACAAACCTTAGAGCGCGTTGGATTAAACTACCTCAAGATAGGGCAACCATCGCCTACTTTATCAGGGGGGGAAGCTCAACGTATCAAATTGGCAAAAGAACTTGTAAGGCCTGCAACTGGAAGGACAATCTATATCCTTGATGAGCCAACTACAGGCTTGCATTTTAAAGATATTAACCTATTATTGCAGGTCCTACACGAACTCGTCAATCGAGGGAATACCGTCCTTGTAATTGAGCATAACATGGATGTAGTCAAAACTGCAGATTGGATCATTGAAATTGGACCTGAAGGAGGCGCATCTGGAGGGCAGCTGATTGCTAAGGGGACACCCGAACAAATTGCAAAATTAGATACAGCTACAGGAAAAGCAGTGGCAGAAGCTCTTTATGCCAAACAAGAGGAAAAAATAGCAGTAGCACTTAAAAAATGTAAAGAACGGCGCAAGCAACAAAAAAAAGGTGTAGTGCTTGTTGAAAGCCCTCGTTCTATTACAGTAAAAGGAGCTGAACAAAATAACTTAAAGCACTTAGATCTAGAAATTCCCAGGGAGCAAATTACTGTTTGTACAGGTCCCTCCGGTTCCGGTAAAAGCTCTTTTGCATTTGATACCATTTATGCCGAAGGGCAGCGCCGCTATATTGAATCCCTGTCGCCTTACGCGCGACAGTTTGTTAAACAGATGCCTAAACCTAAGGTTCAGCAAGTTGAAGGTCTTTCCCCTGCTGTTGCCATTGAGCAAAAAGCTCATGCAGGAAATCCACGCAGTACTATAGGAACCATGACAGAAATCTATGATTACCTGCGTGTATTATACTCACAAATAGGTATTCCCCACTGTCCTGAAACAGGAGAAGAGATCCGCTCTATTACAAAAGAATATGTGATAGACCGTGTTATGAAATACCCTAATGGTTCCAAAATTCAAGTGCTAGCACCCATCGAGCTCAAAAAGCAAGATAAGTTTCTAGAAGTACTTGAAAAACTTAGAAGACAAGGTTATTTGAGGATACGCTTGAATGGTGAATTCTACGATCTTGATTCTCAGCAAGAACCACCATTTGATCGTCGACGTCGGAATGAGCTTTATCTTGTTATTGATAGATTGAAAATTGCAGAAAATATGCGTAAGCGCCTATTTGAAGCTGTAGAAACAGCAGCCCGTATTGGTAATCAACAATTGTTAATTACGCAGGAGGACGGGGAAGAGCAGTTCTTCAACTTAGCATTTGCTGTCGTTAGTACTGGCAAAGCTTATCCTCCTATCACTCCCCAAACCTTTGCATTCAATACGCAAGCAGGGATGTGCCCTGCTTGCTTAGGACTTGGAATCCAATACGGGGCCAATTTATTCCGCTACCCAGAGTTAATACAAAAAACATTACAGCAACTACTTCTCGATTTTTGGTACCCTTTCATCAATCAGAGATTATGGGAAATCTTCTACTCTCTTTTAGAAAAGAAAAAGCTACAAGCTTACAGTCCAGTAGAACATCTGACAACAGATCAACAAAACTGGCTTATGAATGGTGCTGACGAAAAGGACTATGTTGCACACGGTAAAAAATTGCGCATTCGTTGGCGTGGAATTAATCAAGGATTAGCACGAGCTGCAAGAACATATAACGAGCCGCAAAAGGAAGCTATTTTACCTCTATTGGAAGAGTCTAATTGCTCTTCTTGCCAAGGCAGCCGATTACACCCTCTTGCAAGGCATGTAACTCTTGAAAATTATTCTATCGCAGACCTTTGTAACTTACCTATCCAAAGAGCTAAAGAATTTTTGGAAAATATTAAGCTAACTAAGTCGCAAAAGAAGTTACTCGAAGAGGTACAAAGGCAATTAATCCTTCGTTTAGGCTTTTTATGCGAAATTGGTTTACACTACTTAACTTTGAGCCGTAGAGCGCCTACTCTATCTGGTGGAGAAGCTCAAAGAATTCGACTCGCAACACAGCTAGGTAGTGGATTAACAGGGGTACTTTATGTATTGGATGAACCTACAATTGGTTTACATCCTCAAGATAATGAATTGCTTAATCAAGCCTTACGCAAGCTAAAGGACCTTGGTAATACGTTATTGCTTGTCGAACATGATCCTTTGACCGTTACACAGGCAGACTATATCTTAGATTTTGGCCCTCAGTCGGGAAATCTGGGCGGCTATGTAACAGCTCAGGGCTCGCTTGAAGAAATTTGTCAGAATCCTAACTCATTGACAGGAGCTTATCTTTCAGGTACAAAAACAATTCCTAAAATAAAAAAAAGACATAAAGGAAATGGGCGTAGTATAACTATCAGTCGTGCAACTTTGCATAATCTGAAAGATATAACCGTTGAGTTTCCCCTAGGGTTATTTTCATGTATTACAGGGGTTTCTGGATCTGGTAAATCAACTTTGATGCACCAAATTCTGAATAGAGCTTTACAAACCCGGCATCTATCTAAAGAGGGATGCTTGCAACTAGAAGGAGGCATTGTAGAAGGGCTTGACCAAATTGATAAAGTAATTGTCATCGACCAAAGTCCCATTGGCCATACTGCCCGTTCCGATGTAGGAACCTATTCAGAACTTCTATCAGTTATCCGTGATATCTTCGCTAATTTGCCAGAAGCAGCCATTCGAGGGCTCAAGCCAGGTAACTTTAGTTTTAACCATCGCAAGGGAATGTGTTCTCGCTGTTTTGGTTTAGGATACCGCAAAATTCAAATGCATTTTCTACCTGAAATTAAAGTGCAGTGTGAAGATTGTCAAGGTCTTCGCCTCAATCCCCTTAGCCTAAAAGTAACCTACAAAGGTAAAAACTTTGGAGAACTTTTAAAGCTGACAATTGACCAAACCATGGAATATTTTTCAGCTATTCCTACGGCCAAAAGAATATTGCAAACCTTAATTGATGTAGGACTCGGTTACCTGACTTTAGGCCAAGAAGTTGCAACGTTGTCTGGAGGGGAAGCACAAAGGCTTCGCTTGAGTAGAGACCTTGCTAAACGAAGCAAAGGGCATACTCTATACCTCTTGGATGAGCCAACTACAGGACTGCATGCGGATGATACAGCTAAGTTACTTAAGATATTTGATGCTTTAGTCGCCAAAGGACACACTCTCATCATCATTGAGCACAATGTTGATGTGATCAAATCTTGTGACTACTTGGTTGATTTAGGTCCAGCTGCTGGCGAGGAAGGTGGATATGTTCTATTCGCAGGAACTCCCGAAGACGCTAGACGTAGCAAACGATCTGTTACAGGTAAGTATTTACGTTAAAAAGGAGCATAGAGATGCCAGAGTTACCAGAAGTAGAAACGGTTGTACGTGATCTAAGCTGTTCCCCTATAATGAAACAGAAGATTATAGGTATTACTTTGCATTGGCAAAAATCTGTTGATGCAAAGAGTGCCGACTTATTCTGCCAGAGACTATTACAACAGGAATTTCTAGCTGTCACACGTCGTGCTAAATTTATTATTCTTACACTATCTTCGGGAGAATACTTACTCGTACATTTAAGAATGTCGGGCAAGCTACTAATTATCCCTAGTGGCGAGCCTTTGCAAGAACACGATCGAATCGTTTTTAATTTAGAAAACAGCTTGGAATTACGTTTTCGAGATCCAAGGAAGTTCGGCAGATGCTATATTACAAACGATCTAGTTTCATTCTTTTCAAATTATGGACCAGAACCCTTGGCTGAGGAATTCACACTCTCTATTTTTGAAGAACGCCTGAAGAAGAGATCTGGCAAGATTAAAAGCTTGCTCCTCGATCAACAATTTATTGCAGGTTTAGGCAATATCTATGTAGATGAATCTTTATGGACAGCGCGTATTCACCCAGAAAGGACTGTAAACTCTCTTTCAGAAGAAGAAATTAAGGAATTATACCATGCTATTCGTAAAGTTTTAAATTGTGGTATAGAGCATCGAGGAACCAGTATAGGAAGAGCTAAACCTAACTTTTATAGCATTCAACAAGATTATGGCTTAAATCAAGCTCATCTAGCTGTTTATAAAAGAGCTAAGCTTCCTTGCCCTCGTTGCCACACTCTTATTATTCGTTATGTTATGGCTCAGAGGGGAACTCACATCTGTACTAAGTGCCAAGTTGCCCCCCTATCATAAGATGAGAAATTTTTCAAAGACCTATAAGAGAGTTTATGAGTTCTTCAGCCTTGTAATCTAGTAAAATTTAGTGTTCTCTATTTGATTCATGATAACCTCTTGAAAAGCATTCTTTAGTCTTTCTAGCTCTAATTTTTTGTTAGTAACTAAAGTGTGTGGAAATCTCTCTCTTATATTATAAAGGTTAGTTTGTGCCGGACTATACTCTAATAAAGATTTAACAATATAATAAGCTACTTCATAGTCGTTATTAGCACTATTCTGAAGAGATTTGATAAAGATATCGTCCCAAATCAAGCGGCGATTAACTTTAAAAGCCTCTAGCAAAAATCCCACATTTTTTTTCAATCTAGCATGAGCTAACCTGAAGACCGAAGAATCTTGTTTAATAAATTCAATTAAAAAAATTCTATCCTGTCTAATCTCAGGTGCTGCATGCGATAAAGCCGAAGAACCTATAATTTGAAAAGATTGTCGAATGAAATCTCGATTATTTTTTAAGCCTTCTGACATATGTCGGAAAATAGATTTTAAAATCTTTTGGTTTGACTGAGTTTTCTCTATCAACCAGAGTAAAGCTTTAAAATCATCATTGAAGAGTGTTAAAACTTTTTTAGGTACTGTTTCGTGCATTACATTTTTTATTTCAACAAATAAATTATGTGTTTGAGGATAAGTGTTAAGGTACCTTTTGAAAGAAGTCTTATATCTATGGTCATGATATGTTATCTTTTCTATATCATACTTTTTTACCTCTTCTAAGGTAAATTGGGGAAGTGGTTGGGGCCACCTTCTTTCATCTTTTATGATTTCAAAAGTTTGTTGTATCTTTTGCAGTAACGGATAATTTTCAAATTTTTGAATTTCAATTTCTCTGGATAAAAGACCTAGGTCAAATTCATTATAAGCCATTAAAGCTTCACACAGTCTTATCATAACAGAGGGCATTACTATGGGAAATTTATTATTAATACTATACTTTTTGAAAATAGAATTTAAGATAGCCTTATTTTTGTTTTCATCACCTACTTTTTTATGATTATTCAATTGTTGGACATACAATTTTAAGTACATATTTAGCAGCGAAGGGTCTTGGAATTTATTAGGAGAATTTAGAAAAATTAGCAACTGCTTATAAGCTTTCGATACCATTAATCGCCGAACAGTTTTACTTAGTAAGCTTATATTTTTTTGATCCCATTCATTCTCAATAAAGCTAAACACATGCAAAATTAGTGGGAGAGGAAGGTTTGGAAGATTTTGATTTATTCCAAAATAGGCTTTTTTAGGAATAAATTTTCCTAATTTAAAGCTGCTATCATCATAAGGGTTAATCATCTTTTCTACTTTCATTTTTTCAATATCTCTTTAATAAGTTGAGAAAGTTATTGCATTTTGATCTTTATTTTTGGACTCAAAATTCAGTATACTCTATTACAATTCAGTTGTTTATGCAAGATTTATTGAGTAAAATTCGTAGAAAATGTATACACGAAATTTTAATTCTCCTAAGAAGTTTTTTTAAAAAAATGATATTTAAGGAATCTTTCAATCGATTTTATCATATAAAAGTTCTCTATATCATTTGGATGAAACCAGTACTATCTTCAAAGAGGTCCATAGGAAAATACCATTCTATATTTTATTGCTGATAAGAGCATTATCAGGTGGCATTCAAAAATTCAGAATTAGATAGACTGCTCAGCAGGCTCAAATAAAGTCATAGCCAGGAATATTTTAATTTTTGAATAAGGAAACAAAAAAGCCTTGAACTACCAATGTAGTTCAAGGCCTTTTCTTTATCTGTGTACTGTATTCTAAACTGATTAGAAGATGGGGTTATAGTTCTTTACGAAGAACTTTAATCTCTTCCTCTACAATTTTCTTAACTGTTTGCTTTGTGTCAGTTGCTTTCTTACGAATCATATCTGATGTTTGACGAGCTTGATCTAACTCTTTTGCATAGATAGAAGAAAGTTCATTAATAATTGCATGAAGTTCCTTTTGGGAATCTTTCATCATTTTTTCATTTTCATTCAACTGTTTTGCTATTTGAGCATTTTGTTGCTGCGCTTTTTCATAATTACTTAAAGACGCTTCTACACGATTAGCAATTGCATCAGCTCTTTTCATAGCTATACGGTAACGCTCTTGGTAAATTTGACGTAGCTCTGGATCTTTATCTTCACTCTTCAAGAATAATTTCTTATAATCGTCCTTAGCAGTTTCTACATCAACACGTGTAACAGTTGTAAGATTAGCAATACGATCTTTAATAGCTTCGTATGTGTCTACTGCTGCGTCTTTTGTAGCAATAGCTGCGCTTTTAGCTGTTTCTTTAGTTGCCTCATAAGCAGCTATACTAGCATCTTTCGTTGCATTATAAGCTGATTTAGTAGCATCTTTCGTTGCATTGTACGCAGTTTTAGTAGCGCTTTCAGCTGTATGTAAAGCACTCTTAGCTGTGTCTTTTGCTGCTTCATATACGTCGCCAGCGGCTTCTTTAGTATGCCCATAAGCGTCTTTAGCTTTTTCTTTAGCATGACTCATTGTGCCAGGAGCTGGTTGTTCCTCTCTTTTTTCTGTCTCAGGTTGATTATGCATATTATTGCCTCCATTTGCAGCGTTAATAAAATTTGTGCAAAGTGTACATACAGATAAAGAAACTAAGAAAAATTTGAAGAAAGATTGTTTATCCATTTTTATTCTCCTTGTTATAAACGGCTTTCGTATGGGTTTAATATTAAACCCATTTCAAAATAATACGCAAGAGTAGATGTTCGTTTTACAATGCCCTAGAAAAAACTACACACGCAAATTACTATATATCAGAAAGATACAAAACGTTTTTTTATTATTTATTGTCGAAAGAATATAGAGCAAGTTTGAGTTAAGAAACAGTTTTGCTTTCATATCCTTTAAAAGCAGCTTCCAAAAGTCTTTTTACGTAGTCCCTATCATTTTCAGAAGCTTGTTCTATTGCTTTTTCAAGGTCATATAAAACTTGTAATTCTTCCTGCCCTTCTTTCTGCTTTAAATCTACATCTTGGACTAAGCTACGGTAAACTTTGTTTTGAAATACACGAATAACTTCCAAAACCACCTTTGGGAGCAAATGTATCTGTTTCTTTTGGTTGATCGTTGCTGTAAGAGATAATTGAAATTTCAAAGAATTAAAAAATCTTTTAAGTTCTCGCATAGAATGAATAAAATGTAATATATCGGGAATAGCTTTTTCTAACCTTTCCTTGTCAGAAGTCGCAACATCTAAGGAAAGCTTATACACAACAAGATCTAAATAAATTTGAAATTTTTCTTTTAATTGTTGTGGATCTATAGGAGGCACATCTAAAAATACTTGAATAATCTTGCTTAAAAAATGCTCCCCTTCTTGAGCCTGGTCAGTGTCCTTAAGAGCTTCGGCACAGCGGTTATAATCAAATAGCAGCAGATAAACAAGTTTCGGAAACTCGGCATTAGATTTTACTAAGGAAAAAACTAGTTTTGCCTCCTCTTTTGTCAAACGATCTATATCATCGATAACAAATAGTATTGGCTTCTGCAATTTATCCATCTCTTTTAATATCTGCCCCTTTAAAGTAGCTAAATTCTCCTCTGCAGAGCTTGGTTGAATAGCCCATATACTGTTTTCTGTTTTTTTAAAAGGAGCCATAAGTATTTTCAGAATATTGTAAAACCACTTAGTAGGGGGAGTATCAATCTGCTTTAAAGTTCCGGTAGCTCTAGTAGCATAGCGAGTAAATTTATGGATAAAGGATGGTTGAGTTTGCTTAATACAAGCATTGAGAAGTGTTTTAAAAAATTCAACTACAATAGCGTCTTGGCTATAAAGTTCGGAAGGATTAAACTCGACAATTTCATAGGCATCTTCTTGCTTTAGTAAACTTACGGTAAGATTTTTTAATGAAGTCTTACCGATTCCCCAAGGGCCACAGAGAGCTATAACTAAGTTCTCTTCTGAATCCCAATTTTTAATGCAAGCAGCTAGATCTTGTGCGAAGGGAAAGCGGTTAAGCTGATCCTGCTCTGGTAATTCAATAGGTATATCCGCTTGTAAAGAAACTTGGCTGATTGGGGATTTCTCTAATAGTGAATCTGTAAGTACAACAGCGGTTTGCTTAGTATCACTCATAAGTGGTCTCCTGTATTTTTTCACTTAAAAAGAAGACCTATTAGAATAGAGCCCTTTTAAAATTAACTTTGCAGAACTTTATTTGCTAGTCAGCTCTGAAAATAAAGATTCAAAAAGGGGTTAATGATAAGTTCTAATAGCTTCTTCGTGTAAGACGAGAGACCATTATAAACTATTTGAGCTTTTTATTTAGAAAAATAAAAAATTCTTTACTTATTTTTTTACTACTCTTCCCAACTATCAATCCATCCCCCTCCAAATACCCGCTCCCCATCATAAAAGACGGCAGCTTGTCCAGGAGTTATCGCATGCTGGGGTTGATCAAACACAACGCAAGCCCCCCCATTAGGTAACGGGTAAACAGTTCCAGGTGACTCTGGTCCCCGAGAGCGAATACGTATATTTAGATGATAACTATCGCCAGGCAGAGGCTCCTTACAAATCCAGTTAACTCTAGATATAGTAAATTTTGAGCCAAACGTTGATTCTCTCGAACCTACAATGACCTCATTGCGTTTTGCATGAATTCTCTTTACATATAGGGGGTGCCTATAAGCAATCCCTAATCCTTTACGCTGTCCTACGGTCACCGTATGTATTCCTTCATGAGAACCTAGAATATTACCTTCTTCATCCTTTACAATGCCTTTTCCTGGCAAATGCTGAGGAAAGTTACGTTCAATAAATTTTGAATAATCGCCATCTGGAATGAAGCAAATATCCATGCTCTCAGGTTTTTTAGCAGTTACGAGACGGGCTGCGCCTGCCATTTGTCTAATTTGATCTTTTGTATACCCTCCCAGAGGAAAAAGGGTATTTGCTAATTGATCCTGTGTCATACTAAATAAAAAATAAGATTGATCTTTTTTAGGGTCTACAGCCCTTAAAAGGTTCCAACGGCCGGCCTCTTTATCAAATTCTATACGTGCATAATGCCCTGTACAAATTTTAGATGCTCCGATCTCTTTAGCCTTTCGGTAGAGCATATGGAACTTGAATTTTTCATTACAAAGAATACAAGGGCTTGGGGTTCGTCCTGCAAAATATTCCTTTGCAAAAACTTGCACTACCTCTTCCCAAAACTCCTGACGCATATTCACAGCATAATAGGGCATTCCTAGTGACTCTGCAACAAGGCGTGCATCATCAACTGATTCGGCTCCACAACAACTTTTAGCAGCATCCCCTGTAGTTGTGGAACAAACCTCAGTTTCCGGAGGCAGCTCTTTCCATAAACGCATGGTCATACCAACACAATCATAGCCATGCTGTACCATCATAGATGCACATACAGAAGAATCAACTCCTCCAGACATTGCAATAACCAATCGCTCTTTTTCTGTTTCCATAGACCTAATCCTGAATAGCCATAATATTTTTACAAGCTATTTATCCTAATAGATCTCTTGTAAAACTTTTTTGCAAAGATTTATCAAAACAGCCGATAAAAATTCATGCAAGAGATCTAATTAATATTTAACTTTTTATTTAAGGAAGAATCTTATTCTATATTATTTCTATATAATTGGGTACGCCTTTTATGAGGGGGAAATCTTATCTTACATATCGATTTCACTACTAAGTCTGTACATGATATTTATAATAAAATAGCCCTTTATAAAAAGGAAAACAGTGCAATTTAGTCAGATGCTAGATAAAATGCCACCTGTCTAATTACCTATGTAAAACACAAGCTATCTCCCCATACAAACTGACCACAACCGATCAGACTATTTTACAGCAAGAGTAGACTTTATGGATTTACTATCCTTTTACTGGGGTAATTACCTACCTGGCACATCTCGATTTGGATGTATAGACCTATAGCCCTATCCTTCGATGGTGTGTAAAAACGGCCTAAATACAAAATTATAGGAGTTAAAAAATGACTGTATTTGCTTATCCACGTAGTAACTTTTTCTTAGAAGAGAATGATTGTTTTGCCTGCATACATATGAAAAAAGAGTCTATGCAAAACTTTAAGATTGAAGTTAAATCTGTAGATCAAAGAAACATAATTATAAAGGAAATTTTCAATAATCGTGGAGTAAAGGAAAATACAAATTCTGATATCACAATTACTATCGGAGCTTGTGAAAATCATAAAGTCAACCTACGTGAATTACGATTTTTTCTTAAATATGGAGATAACTACAATCTTAGCCAAAAAATTTTAAGATATTGTACAACGTTAATACCAAATCAAGCATTATGTGAGAGAGTATGGATTAGAGAAGATGAGCGCTCTTTAGCAAGCTCATCAGAAGGGCAAGATTACTTCAACAATAAAAAAGCGGAAGCTGTGAAGCAACTTACTGAGAAATTGATGCAAGATTAATGCTTTGATATTTATAGGGGACTTTAAAATTGCCATGTCCCCTATTTATAGGAAAAAAGTTTAGATGCAAACAGGCGCACAACTTAAATTTGATTTATTTTAAGCATTGTTTGCTGTACTAATAGTTCCATCATTCCATCTAATTTGTTAGAAATTATTCCAAGCTCTTTTAAGTTTGTTTTAAAAGACCCTACTTCATCTCCAAACCTTTTAAAAGCTTCTTCAACTCCAAGCATAATCGCAAAATTCATACTGCGCCCTTTAGCTAGATCTTGTTTTAGGTCATCAATATCATCGGCCAATTGAAAAGCCATTCCGAAAGAATAAGCAGCCCTTTTAACTAAATTGAGTTTATCAATCTGTCCTCCACCAAATAACCACCCAAAGACAAAAGAAACTTCGAATAAGGTCACAGTTTTTTTGTGAAAAACTTCTAGTAACATGTTAAGTGTATTTTCTGTAGGATAAAGATCTAAATATTGCCCAGTTTGAATCCCTTGGATGCCTGTATTAAATGTTGCATTTTCTATCGCTAGCAAGGCTCGCTCATCGCTAGTTTTCGAAAAGCTTGAATTTCGCTTAAGTTCTTGTCCATTTATGTAAATATATTCATACCCCTTAGAAATTAGGGAATAGCTTGCTAAAAGAGCTGTTGCTTCATCATAAGCCTTGTGCAAGCTTGGCTTATCCCGTCTAAAATCATCGTCATCCATGCAGGGTAAATCATCCGCAATTAAAGACGCACAATGAAAACATTCAACAGCTATAGCTGCCTTAGAAACATCTAATTGATTTCCCAAAGCCTCAGCTATCATCATAACTATAGCTGGCCTAAAACGTTTTCCACCATTTAATAGAGCGTATTCACAAGGGCCTAAAAGAGGATTTTTTTCACCCCAAGTTTGAATATCTGCGGATAAGAAAGATTCAAATTTGTTTTTATAGTCCCTTAACATTTCAGCAAATGACATATTTAACCATTATATTTAAATTTTAAGGCTTAGATAGGTTCTATGATAAAATCATTATTCGGTTTAACCATTGAGTTTGGAGCTATAGTTCCATATAAATGGATACAAGGATAGCTCATACTTTTTTTACCAATTAAGGTTCCTGGACTAGCAACTCCGTTACACCCTAATTGGCAGTCATCCCCAATAATAACCCCAAGTTTCCTTAATCCACTATCAATCAAAACCTCATTGTAGTACACTTTTACCCCACTACGATCTAAGCGTAAATTGGCGCATTTAAATCCAGCGCCTAGATTGACTTTATTACCAAGTATACTATCTCCAACATACGCAAAATGAGCTGCATGAGCATTATTCAGAAAAATAGCATTTTTAATCTCGGTATCATGCCCAATCACACAATTATCACCACAAACAAGATTTCCTCTAATATACGCACCATGCCTAATTGTACAGTTTTTCCCTATAATACAGGGTCCTGCAATGTAGGCTCCAGGTTCAATAATACTGCCTTCTCCAATAACAATACTTTCAAGATTTACTAAATAAGCCTGTTCACTTACTTCACCTTGAATTTGCCCTTTAGCAAGTTGCTTACAATAATTTGAAAGGTTTTTTAAAGCTTCCCAAGGATACAAACATCCCTCAAACAGCTTTTGATGTTCATAAGTGCTAAGTTCAAAAAAATCATTTATGCAAGAATTTAAAGTCATTTTTTAAGCATCTAAGTTATCGACGAGTTGTGGAGCTTGTTCATAAATCAAATGTTTACTTGGTATTACATTGGACAAAGCATATAACGGCACCTATTTTTGAACAAGTAAACAAATTTTCAACAATATTAAAAAGAAAAATACTTTATATATATATAAATATCTTCTTCTTCAGAGAGTGTGGAAATGTTGATAAGTAACCATTTTCCACAGTGGTTTTCTTTGTAGATAATTTGTCTACAGAATGAACTTTATCAACAAATTCTGTTGAAAAGTTCATGTTTAATGCTATTATACACTATCTACTAACACGAAATGTTAGCTGCTTGTTCATAACTTATCCTTTTGACATTTTTCTCCTTTAAGCCTTTTTAAATATGAAACTTACAGATCTAAATTGCCTTCATTTTCAACAATGCTCCGGCTGTGTCATAAACTCGCAACTTCACAGTCCTCCTATTGCTCAAGATGCAATAAAATATTTTAAAGAATTAGGAATACCGAATGCCTCTGTTGTTTTTGAAAAAGGACATGCTTGGCGATGCCGGGCAAAATTAGCTATTAGAGGAACATGGGAAAATCCCTTGATCGGGTTGTATGAAGAGAATTCTCATAGAGTTGTACCGATCCCTCATTGCGTTGTCCATCATCCACTTATTAATAAAGCAGTAGAGATCGTTAAGGATAAAATTATTTCCCAAAAACTTCCTATATATTGTGAAGAAACTGGACAAGGGCTTCTACGCTATATACAGTGCTTTGTTGACCGAAAACAGAATAAGGTACAATTGAGTGCTGTTTTGAATCTTCAAGGCTTAGAGGAAGATTATTACGAGGCAAAGGTTAAAACATGGTTAATGGAGCTTTGGGAAAGTGGTAAGGGATCTCTTTGGCACTCTATATGGGTTAATTTTAATTCTCAAAGAAATAATTTGATTTTTGGAAAACAATGGTCACACATCCATGGGGAAGAGTATTTATGGGAGGAGTTGCTAGGTTTCCCTTTTGCTTTTCAACCTATGGTCTTTTCCCAGGCTAATATGGATCTATTTGAATCTATTTTAAGAGATATTGTTCAAAGCCTTGATTCCACACAAAAGGTCATTGAATATTATGCAGGTATAGGTGTTATAGGGCTCTTAGCGGCTATTAAAGCCCAAAAAGTCTACTCTTGTGAAACCAATCCAAACTCAATAGAACTTTTTCAGCAGACTTGTACACGATGGCCTGACGATATTGTAGGTAAGATGAATTTTGCCGCAACGGAAGTTTCCCAGAATCTGGATTGGCTTTATAGAGGGGATGTTTTGATTGTCGATCCCCCTCGCAAAGGGTTGGATCCATTAGTTTTGCAGAAGCTGAAGGTAGGTGAACATGCTCTAAAACAGATAATATATTTGAGCTGTGGATGGAATAGCTTTAAGCGCGATTGTGATACTTTGCTCAATTCTGGATGGAAATTAGAAAATGCTAAAATTTATATCCTTTTTCCTGGTAGTAACCATATTGAGACACTTGCTTGGTTTGAAAAGGTATAATTCTTTAACAAAACAATACTTGATTATAAGGAGTTTTCATGAATTATCTTCAGCAGAATCTATCCCAAAAATTTGTGGTTGGCCTTTCTATCAAAACATCAAATGCTACCTTTTACCAAGATGTTCGCCCTGTATGGGAAAGACTACATCGCGAGCAGGTTCTTAAACTAGTTCCTAACTATACTAGGGAAAATATATTAGCAGTTTATTACGCTTATGAGGGGGACTATACACAGCCGTTTCACTATTTAGTTGGTTACGAAGTAGAAAATTTGGATGAAATGAATATGAATCTTACTAGTATAAAGATCCCAAGCTTCTCTTATGCTGTATTTACTGCTACAGGTGATTTTCCCCAATCTATGCTAGCTGTATGGCAAATCATCTGGAATTCAAGCTTTAAAAGAGCTTATACTGCCGACTTTGAGGTCTACCCAAAGGATTTTCATCCCTTTGATAAACTTGAAACTAATCCTGAGATAAAAGTGCATATTGCAGTGCATAAAGAATAACTTTGCTCATAAGGATCAAACTACTTGGAGTAAAAACGTCAAAATAACTTCAAGGCTGTATTAACTATCTTTTCCATGTAGAATAGCCTTGACAGTGCTGTCTTTATATAAAGCTTCTTGTAGATCACTGCTCTGAGGTAAAATTTTTTGTTCAAATAAGACCCTTTTTTGTTCCCTATGATCCTTAGCCCATTCTTTAAATATAGGAAGCCATTTATTTGTGCTCAATTTAGTGATATTTGCAGATATAAAAAGGACTTCTAGGAATAGCAGATTTAATTGTGAACTATGCTTAGGATCTTTTGTTAAATCAGATAACGAATGATTTGCCCCGATAATTAACGTTTGATCTGGTGAAAAGAGCCATAGAGGTGTTTGGACTTTTTCTTTATTTGTACTTTGCAGTAACTTTTTGATACTAGCAGCTTCTTGTAAGGATAAAACTGTCATACGCCAGGGATTTTGCGCCTCTAAAGATTTATGATAGGTGAGCAGAATCTCACTGATAGTTTTTTGATATTCGTCGAATAAATTGACCTTTCTATTAATAGTGCTAATAAAGTTAGTCGTTAAGCCTATTGGAGATTTTATCGCGTCTCTATAGTTGTTAAGATCGGAATGGTTTTGTAAAATTTCTTTAAAAGACCAAATGACTAGATTATCTGGAATTGTCTGTGTGTAAGGAGTTAAAAGCATGAATTGATCTTCAGGTCTATAGAACTCTTCATCTACCCATTTTTTCTCATAAGCCTCTAGTAAATAGGGATTGCGTTGCGGCTGCACCTCATTCAGCTGTTCCTGCTGATTCTCTTGCTCTTGTTCTCTTGAAGCCTCTAACTGTTGCTCTACAGTCGATTCTTGGTGACCCTCATGCACGCTTGACTGCTTGATCTTTTCAGGTAAATCCCTTATAGATTCTTTGATAATCGTATCTAGACCTTCTACAAGCTTCTTTAAAGAGTTATTTAAAAAGGTTAACTTGCTCGCTAAGTTCTGTAGAGGAAGCAAGTTCCATTGTTCTCCTAGTTCTTGCTGCAATTTTAAAGGAATTAAATACCTGAGGGCTTTGATACATTCCGCTTCAAAATAAGCCTTTGTATCTGAGTAAGTAAGTTTTCCTCCATATTGTTGGTAGATGTCATAATTACTTTTGCGCGTGAATAGTTGGTGAATTTGACTGTAGTATTCATTCTCCTGTTTCCCATCATCTTTAGAAAAATAGAGCCGCTGGTTAATATACTTCTCATAAGCCCCCTCTAACTTAGCAAAGATAGCCTTAGGCAAGTCCTTATATTGCTTAGTGCTTTCGTTAAACTCTGCAAAAGCAATGATCTCCTTGATCCCCAGAGTCTGGGTAGGGGTTGCTCCTATAGTTTTTAATAAGATCGGTTTTAAAGACTCAGGAACCACAAACTCTACATGCTGTTTCTTAGCTAATTGCCTCATGCGCATAACTCCCTGTAGTATCTCTTTAAGGGTGATATGTTCTCCAATAGTCACTATGGCATAAGCGGTAGGGCTCTGTTGAATATCTGCTCCCGTAATCCTTCTATGATCATAATAAGTAAACAGCTGATTTTTGCTTAGTTTGGTTTGTGATTCAATGGTACCAGGATCACTCTGTGGCAGATACGCAGGTTCAGTTTGCCCTTCCTTGATAAAAGCTAATTCATCTCTTGCCTCATCATAGAATAAAATTCCTTTGATATTAGACTCAGATGATGAGTTTTCTTTATGAAATTCGAGAACAGCTTGAGCTATCTTCAAGTTACTAAGGCCTCTAAAATGAGCTCCAATATCTATCAAGGCATGGTAGTTTTTACCCTCGTTATTGTCAGAAGCTACAGATTTCAAAATGCCCTCTAAAGACTCTTCTTGAATAATTCGAACAGAGTCATTACAGCGATAAAGAATATCTATTGTTTTTCCATTCGTCCCTATATCTCGTTCAACAGTTAAATCGTCGGGAAAGGTTTTAAAATTCTCTACAGTCCCCGTATAACCTTGTGTAGAGTTCAAACCAGCATGGAGCATGTGAAAATGATTGTAGATTAGCTCTGAGTTTACACCTACTTTAGAAAGAATGTGAGTTGCTACATGATCTAATACAAATTTCAAACTTTTACCCGATTTATCGGAAAAAATTTCTTCCAAAATTGCTATTGAATTTTGGTCTTTACAGTCAAACATAAATAGATCTTTACCTGTCGCCTCTTCAAAGGCTTTACAAGCTTTTGTTTCTTTTAGGTTAGAAATATTACCATCACTTGCACGATACTCTGTCCAAGCTTTATCTTGTTGTAGTTTGATTATGTCAGCTATTTGATTTCGGCCCAAGCCTTTGTTAAGGTATAGTAGAAACGTTTTATTAAATGTTTCCCAAGGACTTGCGAATTCAGCTCGTTCATTAGGTGTATTATTAGCTATATAAGGGATCGCAATACCTTTATCAGGGTAAGCTAGAGATCGCCCAAAATGTTGATCAGTACTTTTCTTAAATACTTGGGGTAACCACTCATTTACCTGCTGATGTAGGAGAATTAAGAGTCGTGCTTCTTTTTGCTTTTCGGGATGATGCCAATCTTGAGGTAGCTCAGCTTCCTTATTGTTTACATATTTTAAAGCAGCTTCCTTATTTGCCTCTGTGATCCCTAAACGACTTTGCCATTTTCCAAGTACAAGATCAACTAAACGTGTTTTAATTTGTGTATACTGCTCTTCAGACAATAAGGATTGCTTATTTTCCCTTAACCGCAAGACAGGTGCGATCTCAGGATCTAAAGCACTATTTAGAAATAGGTCTTCAATAAGCTCTATAAATTCTGAATCAAAATTCTTTTTCTCTCCACAAGGGTAATTAAACTCTTTAGAAATCTCTGCAATACTATCAAACTCATCGAATGTTGCAGCCCCTCTTTCAAGGAGGATGCTAAGTATTTTCTTTAGCCACCGTGTAGGCTGCTCTATTTGGTCTATGCTAGCTTGGCAAGCTTTTAATTGTTCTACCTTACTTGGATCTCTTTGGTAGTTGGCTAACTCCTCATATAACGGTAGCAGTTGCTGACGTGCTTCATGGTACCTGTTTCTCAAGGACTGGAGCATTTCAGGAGGGACTATAAGAAAGTCCCTATTCTTAATCGTATTAACTAAAGTGTGGTGTAAGTCTGCTAGGTAAGGAACTGTGAATTTCTTAGAGTCTCTGTCAAAATCAAATGTATGCGCTTTTTGTCCAAAAAGTTTATGCAGTCGAGCCTGCATATCTTTTGAATTAGTTTTATATAATGAAGCGGGAGGAACTAACAGTGATAGATGATAACCATCTGCTTTCATAAGAGCTAATAGTGTTCCTATAACCAAGGTTTTACCTCCACCCATAATTTTCTGGACTATTTTATTAGGGTAAGGTTTCTGTGGATCATCCCCAAAGAACGCTTTTAGAGACTCAACCTGGTCTTTTTTAAGCAATAGTCCCAAAGAAGCTTCTAAGATAAGAAAAGCAGTTGGGTTTTTTGAATCATTCAACTTATAAACTCTCTTTTGACTTAATTCTGCAGCAAACTCCTGGTAATGATCCTCATGATCTGGAGTTTTTTTAATATTATGGTATAGCTCTAATAGCTTTTGGCATCGTTTTTTGTCACTTCTAATAAGCAAATAATTAGAGAAAAGGTTACAGATCTGATCGATATTTTCTCGATTTAAGTGGGGATTAAGACTCTCAAATACAGCATATGACTGCTGTGCAAAAGCCCCTTGTCCAGCAGCTAGCGATATAAAACTATCCTTATGACCAATAGCCTTTAATTTAGCACGATCTTTCTCCTCTAAATTGATATTTAACCTCTCTAGAATCTCTTGTTTAAGGTCTTTTTGTTTGATTTCACAATCATTTAGTAATTCTTTAAGTTTATTCTGGATAGGCTTTAAGTTCTTTTTATTCTCTTCAACGATAGTATAAGTTTGCTCAGCATCATTTTTTTTATACCCTTCTTTATAATCATTCCTAAGCAATTCTTGACGGTTTTGTTCAAAGGCTTCAAAGGTATTCCTAGATGTAGGCAAATATAAAGTAGAATGCTCCGTTTTATTGTTTTTAATCTCAACGTAGCCTGGAACAATTGAATCTAGGTAGGCCTCAAGAGAACTTTCAAGGTTTAAAGGATTTTTCAGCTCAATATGATCCCCTTTATCTGGCAATGAGGGCAGAACTTGAGGACTAAGGGGAGCTAATCCCTCAATCAAAGGAATCAAACTTTGTTGATACTCACTTGAAATATTTGTTGCTTGTGCTATTTCATACTCCCCTTTTACCACATTTATATAAGATTCTAAAAAGGCCCACTTCTCTGCCAAATCGGACTTCTTCTTCTCTAGAGATTTTAATCGGGAATCGTTTCTAATAGCCCCTTCTAAAATAGTTTTCAAAGCTTGGTTTTTAGGATTAGGGTCATTCTTCATATCTGTTAAAAGCATGAGTAGTTCCTGTTTTTGCTCTTTAGAGCCATCTTTTGCAATGGCCCAAAATAATGCTCCTTTAGATAGAAAGTCAGTGGGTCTTGTGCGAGGATAAATACTCTGAAGCTCTTTCATTCCCTCTATAATCTTTTGCTCAGTTGGCAAATTATTATGTACCCATCGACTAGCATCACTTTTTTCAAACTGAAGATCTACCCAATTTCTAGAATATGTATAAGAACCAGAATGGTGCTGTGGAGCTAGAATAGTATCAGAGCTAAGATTTAAAACACGTTCTGTAAGCTGAGGATGGTGTTTTACCTTCACCAAATAACTTAGCCAAGAGATCTCTTCCCTTTCTGTTAATAGAGTTGGATGCGGCTTTTGAGACAGAATATTAGCATCTACTCTTAAGTAGTCATCGACTTGATTACTGACCGCTAGATATCGTCTATAAAGCCCACTGATAAGGGTCACATATTCCGGCTTAGAACTGTCTCCTGATGCTTCTTTCCAGATAGCTAGCCCTGCCCAATAGAGTTCCCACTCTTTTGGAGATCCATAAGCATTTTCAATTCTGGTGTCTACTTTTGTTTGCTTTTGTTTATTTTCTTTGGGAAAGCGGAGTAAATTATCACAAACTAAATAAGCAGCATAGGATTGTAAAGCAAGAAGATTAGGATGATAATCCTTTTTGCTTGCGGAGAGATTAATGAACCAGCTAAATAGGCGTAGTTCATCCCCGCGATATCTTTGTAGAGATTGTGCTTGCTGTAAGAATTTTAAAGCGGCCTGGTATTGCCCATAAGCAGATGAAATATAGGCGCACACCATTTTTGCTTTAATTGATTTGGGTTTTAAACGCCCATTTTTATTCAAGTCAATTAGCTCACAGGAATACAGGTAAGGCTCTTGCTCTAAAGAGCTATTTTTACTCAAATCTTGCCACTCTTGTTGTGGTATAAGAGCCCTGCGCTGTCCTTTGCTATTTTCTAGGACTAAATACTTTGTGAAATCCCCTATATCTGTGATAGATTGATTAGTCGCAACAAAATATTGAGAATCTTCGTTCCAGACTAATTTTTCAGCAATTTGACCTTTATTTGCATCACTTGTATCAAGTGTTATCGATGCTTTATAAAATGAAAGAGTTCTACCTTGGCTAGACTGATAGCGATTAAATGTTACGACAAGTTCATTAGGCGGAGACGATTGGTAAGCAGCAATATAAGTAGGTTCTTCAAACCTTTTTAAGAGTTCTAGTTGGGGAGTGTTCTTAATGTCTAGGTATGCCCACTCCTTTTCAGAGGGGAGCATGGGATTACCAAAAGCTCTTATTTTTCCTTCCGAATTTATTTTATATACGACATCCCCGCTTGCCCCTTCTGTAATTACAAGATAAGGATTTTTAGATTCCTCAGATAGCCATACTTTATAGTGCTCTTTGTTAGGCTGTAAGGGGAAATTTGGTAGATCTCTTATTTTTTGATGGGGGATATAAATATAAAACGTTTTTTCTGTCTGCAAAGCGAGCTCTTTTCTAATGACCAATTCAGATAAAGAACTAGTGTGGATGAATTGAACACGATGGCCATCCTCAGTAGTTTCATGTATGGTACACCTCTCTTCAAGGTTGCTGGAAGATAGTTTGACTTTAGTAGCAAAAGATTTGACAGCTAAGAAGCGTTTGTTGCCAAAGACCTCTTGGTATTCCTTGCGATTATAAATATTCTCAAGACCATCTAGTAGGAGACCATCACAATGGACAACACCTGTCATAATGTTGATTTCATATCTTTTAGAATCACTTTGATAAACATAGTGAGGAAAATCCCCTTCCCATTTGTTATTAGGAGGTAGTTTAATCGCATAAAGGGAGGAAAATAGTGAATTGAGAGTTAAATCTCGTTGTACACGATCTTCAAGGTAAGCTTTTAATTGTGCTTGGTACACCTGCGAAGTTCTCAAAGCTTCATATTTAATTGTGGGTTCTATATTAGTGAGGGAGTGTTTATGTAGATATAAGTAAGCTGTATGATTGATGATGATGGTAAGTTGGGAGTCTTCAAGTTGGCTTGGGGCTTGATTCAACAACAAGAGTTGTGTCAAACGAGCCCATGCCTGCATTTTTGAGACTTCTAATGTCTTTATAGGGCTTTTCCCCTCGATAATTTGGGATAATTCTGAATTTAATTGTTGGAATGCAACCCGTGAAGTAAGACCTAGATATTTGTTGATCCGGATCTTAGTTTGTAACAGAAAGAAGTAAGCATGGGTCAGTTCATCTGTAGGCTTAAGAAGGAGTGATACTTTTAGTTCTGCTAGCCCCTGTTCTAAGAATTTTACAAGCTCTTCTTTTCTTTGAGAGCACTTTTCTAATTCTGTAGTCAACAGATTGTATTGAAATAAGTTTAAGTTAAAGAAGACTTGCTTGTTAAGTTGACTAAATAATGTGATATTTTCTTTAAATAGCTGGATAAGTTTATGGATGCTTAAAGTGTCCTCTCGCCCTACCGCATCAAAGGGCCGAAGCTGTTTGGGTCGAATGATTTGCAAATAGTTCTGAGAGCCGCCTTTATAGGAATTAAAGAGACTTTCTATATTCCCCGCTTCTTCAATTTTCTTTCGATCTTTCTCTTCTTTTTCAATAAAAGGTAAATGTGTGAGTGGAACTGAGGAGCTATCTGCTATCTTATTTTTCCTCTGTAGTTCAAAATATAGGGATTTTTTATCGCTATAAATCCCCCGTGAATCTGTTTTAGGACGTTTAAAGTTAAAAAATGGGATTTCTATTTCTGAAATAGTTGTAGTTTCTAAATCATTAAAATGGCAATTATATAAAGCGTAGTTAGTCAGTGCGATCTCTTGTAGATATAGGAAATGTTGCGGAAGGGGTTTAGGAGCTTGTTTACACCAAAAGGCTGTTATTTTCCATGCTCTTTCATTACACTTTTCTTGTTCCATTTTCGGTAGATTCTTATATTCATCTTCGATCTCTTTCCAATCACCTTTATCTTGTATACTGTCAAAAATAGCTTCTAGATAATTGCGATCCCCCGATTCATTAGATATAGGGACATTTAACCTATCTCCATAATTTTTTGAAAATAGAACTCCCCAATTAAATAGACTTGAGCTGGTAGTTCCTGTAAAGCGTCTTGAGAAGAATAAAACAAGTTCTTGCAATTGCTTTTCTAAATCAGGATCGTATGCAAGGTTGTATTGATCATTTTGTTGTAGTTTTTCTCTCAACAAGTAAGTTGAAATAGGATAATTTTTAAGATGGCAGATTTGGTTTTTTTGAATATCATCAATCAGACACCCTAGATGATATGCGAAAGCCAAAGCTTTATGAAGGGCTATGATTCGTTTAAAGTAGGCAGGGCCATTTTTTGTTGTTCCTAATAAAATATATTGCGTGAACAATAGCAGCAATTTTTGTGCTTGCAAAGCGGTTTCTTGATTAAAACCATTCCATCCTAAGCCTATAGACTCCTCTATCGGCAATGCCATTTCTAACAAAATATCTGTACACATATTTTCAGCAAGTACAGCTTGACTATATGAATCATATCCACACTTGTTACAATAGTTAACTACTGCTTGTAATTGTTCAATAATCTTTCCTGAAGAGAGATTTTTATCCCAAGTATATATTGGAAAAGCGGGAGGTGAAAATTTAAGAGAAATTCCAGGGCTCCCCGACAGGTCTATTTGATGAGTGCGTACCCTATCGAGTGCAGACTGGATTCGGGTCGATTTAGTCTCTACAAGAGGAGTATTCAAATCTAAAGAGGGTACACTCAATTTTTTAGGAAGGGGGACCGCTTTGAGATCGTGCATTATCTTGTCTAAAATCTCAAGAGCATTTTTAGTTTGATCAGAGGTTATATCGCTCTCTAGATAATGGAGCGTTGTTTTTGTTACAGTGTTTAGAAAAAATTTATATAATTCAGGTTTTTCAGGTAATCTATCAGAATTAAAGTGAACAGCATTTTCAAGGGCAAAAAGGTCTAGGTCCTTTTTGAAGGATTTGTATTCCTCTTTACCTAGGACATAACGGAGATACGTGACTAAAACTTCCAAAGAACAGATCCCTGCTCGTTGAGGTGTTATAAAATCGATATCAGATCGGTCTTTTAGAAAAACACGATGGTCTGCAAATCTACTGAATGTATTATAAATATCACCATTGTCGTATTTAGAGTCTGCCGCTGCTTTATCTGGGGCTACTTGAGGTTCAAATAGAGCAGACAAGAATTCAGGATCTGCGACCTGATCTAACTTAAGGCCTTGATAGATAATAAAAGGGCAATACTTAGTTTTATTGGCCTCAGTTATAAACTCGTGAAATTGCTCTAAACCACTACCTGTATTAAATACTGTTAAAGAGTAATTCCCTTCCCCCATATTTTGCACTTTGCAAAACATCGCATGTCCTGTACCGTTGTCACCTATCCAACCAATTGGTAAAAGAAGTTCTTCCCCTCTTTTTAAAGAAGCAATTCTACGACTGATAGCAGGGATTACTAATACTCGAAATGAAATACTAAGAGATATATATGTTTTTTGATCACTTTTAAGAGCTTGAATGACTGCGGCTATATTTAGGCAATCTTTAATCTGCTCCAGAACAGTTTCAAGTTTTTCTTGTATCTCTGGTGAAGCTGAGAGATTTGCAAATAGCTTTGTTGTTATAGATTGAGTAGGATACCGCTTGCTTTGTTCAAGTACTGTTTTCAATAAGGATTCAAGGAATTTGATTGAGTTTGTTACTAGATTGCCCTCTAAAGCGACCCCATCATCATCTGTTCTGCCCTCAATCCACGTATCACCTAAAAGGTGGGCTAGATTCTTAAAGGACTTTAATCCTTCCTCTAAAGAAACAGGTTGAAGAATTTGCAATAGATTTTTAACTTCTTTTAATTGCCAAGAATTTTTTGATAAAGGATTTAACCTGTTTTCGAGCTTTGCTTCTAGGAGATTGAATGCTTGACTTATACCCTTCTGATCAACAGCATAGGGACTACCTAGGATTTGTGTTTCTAAGTCCTCTGGTACAGCTATAGGATCAGCCCCTTTTTCCCATAAAGTATGGATAAGTCGGCACCACAGCATACTGGAATATGAATTTCCTGACGTCCGACTCAGTCCCTCCTGAATCCCTTTATAAGCCATTAGTAGGGGCTTGTGTCCTTCATTATTAGATAGGTTGATCCAATCTCTATATTGGGTTTCTATGGCTATCTGCTCTTCTCTAGTAGCTGCTTGTGCCCATTGTGAAGAGCGCTGAAAATCCAAAAAGATCTCTGCTTTTGCAATAGCATAGTTTTTGGTACCTAGAGCTCGGTGTAACCAGGAATTATTGTTGTGATCCCGATATTTGGTAATGGAATCGGCAGATGCAGTAACTACCAGTTTTTGCATTAAACCGTTCCATAAATCTAAATGGTAGCTATCTAAAGGAGCATCTGCAACGTTTGGAGTATTTTCTAATAGAAGAGATAAGAATTGGTTTCGCTCCTCTTCAGCGATCTTATGAAAAGGGTAATAAGGGTCGGCAATATAAAACTCTATAAAAGGCCAATTTTTATTTTGGATAACTTCTTGTAAGGATATTTGATCGCTTAAAGACTGTGCTAACCTTACTAGGTGCTTTTTCTCCCCAAGAATTTCCCCTAAATCGTATTCATGTTGCGTTAGTAGAAGATCTTTAAACAACTTGATCTGTTCTTGGGGTTCTAAAGTCTCTTTGACGCTATTCCATAGATTAAGATAGGTCGTTTCGTCTAGGTTTCCAGCTTTTGTAAATAATTCAAGAAGTAAAGGATAAAAGTATTCTTTGATTGTAGTAGATGCTTTGATAAGTTTTAAGAGGGGCTTTATCTTTGCGATCTCGTTTGTATCACCTGTTTCCAAATATTTGGCAGGAACAAGGGACAGGATTTTCTCAAAGAGAGGCCAATGGCTATCGTGTTCACGTATCCATGAAGTATCAGAGCAAATTTCATTTAAGGCCATTTCACACTCTGTTAAATCAATAGAGCTCTTTTCTAAAGAAAGTTGACATAATTTGGTGAAAAAGTTGTAATTTCGGCTTTGCGCAGTCAAATTAATAACAGACTTTCCCCACTTATTTCTAAGGGTAATATCTGTTCCAGCTTCGATTAACTGTAATCTAGTGTTGTCTGATCCACGCCAATCCCAACTGAAAGTTTTATGCAGAGGGGTTTCTCCATTATTATCCACGTCATTGGGTTTAGCACCATGCTCTAATAAGAGCTCTAAAATTTCGAATCTACCCGTGATTGCTAAATGAAGTGGCGTATTCCCCTCTCTATCTTTTGCATTAATATCTGCCCCCGCTGCCAACCATAACCTCATCCGAATAAGAGAAGTTTCATAGTGAAGTGGGTTCTGATTCTTCTCATTCAGCTTGTTTGCATCAGCTTCATACAACTTTATATCGGTTATCTCCTTTATATCCTCCTCGCTTAAGGGGATATTCTTATATTCAATCACGGCATCGATAAGAGCTCTATCCTCATTTCGAATAGCATATTTGATGGGTGATAAAACTATTTCTTTAAGACATACCTCTATCAGCTCTGCATCCCTTTTTTTAAGAACATATTTAAGCACCTCCCCAATAAGCTTCTCCCATAAGCTAGGATCATAAGAATCTTTGTTAATTAAACCTGTGGTGTATAAATCTGTGATGACTTTACCAATATTCTTTTTTTGAGAATCGTATAGCCTAGGATTAGTGATATTTTCCAATACATTGCTGTTAAAGCACTTTGGCGTCACTTTTATTAAAAATTTACAAAGGTTTGTTTTTTCTTCTTTTAAAGACTCTATAAAGTAACTATCTAATTTGATAAGACTTTCCCAATGCAGCAAAAATTTACAACGCTGTATTCTCTCCCCTTCATCTGTTTGATGGTCATAAAAGATGTTAAAAAATACTCGACGAACAATACTTTCATCTAACTCTTTTAAAAATTCACATACTTTTAGATTGCCATTTTTAACTGCATCTTCAAAAAGCTTCAGGATATCGATCTCCTTATTTTTTGAGAGCCGCGAGGAATACACAAAAAACTTACAAGCTGCTTTATTCTCACTGGTCATAGCTTCTAAAAAGCATTCATCTATATCCTGAGGAAATTGATCCTGTATTCTCCTAAAGGCATCTTCATTGTTATTTTCTGCTGCTTGGATCAGACAGGCTTTAACATTAGCCCCTTTTTCTAGAAGTAACTGCCGAATCTCTGTTTGCTGAGAAGATATTGCATCTAGAAAAGCTTTATTGAGATTCTCATTTTTTTTACCTGAAGCTCCATTTTCTATCAGTAGGTTACAAATATCCCTTTTTTTCTTTATTAATTCTTTATTGTTGTACTCCGTTTTTAAGCTCTGTATAATTTGGGAAAGAGCTGTATTTCCTTTATGGTCTTGCAAATCGACTCGAGCCTGATAATGAATCAATAACTCAACAATCTCTCTATTACCCGCACTAGCGCTAATCATCAAAGGAGTCTGTTCTTTCTCATTAGCTAAATCTGCTTTAGCACCCTGTTCCAGGAAAAACCTACACAGCTCAATATTTTCTTTTTTTACAGCAGTTATTAAGGCTGTCTCCCCCTCTTTATTTTTTAAGTCAATACTAGCCCCTTTTTCCAGCAGCAACTTGCAAATTTCTATATGACCCCGTCTAGCGGCAATGATTAAAACGCTATCATGATTAGAAATAGTATCAGCACTTTTTTCTACTTCTTCGATTAATAGCTTACAAGTAGTAACGTCCCCCTTTTCAACTGCTTGTATGAATAATTGATCTTCATTTAGTCCTAATACTCTCTTCAAGAAGGTGTAATCATCCCCATTTTTTTCTTTTATAGCCTTTATTAAAAGGGGGATGATACCATGGTTAATTCTAAAACTATCTGCTAATCTATCGAGATTTATACAAAGGTCTAATTTTTTTTCACTAAAGGCTTCTAGAAAGACTTGTTTAAAATCAGCTCCATGCTTAACAAAAGGCTTAAGCAACCTCACCCTATTCGAAACATCTGATGCTTCTATAGCAACAACTAAAACGCTTTTCCCATCTTTGCGAAATGCAATATCAGCTCCTTTCTCTAAAAGCAGTTCACAAATTTCATCCTCCCCCAAGCTAGCAGCCAGATATAAAGGGGACATACCCTCATGTAACAGAGAAATATCAGCGCCCCATTCTATATATAGTTTGCAGAGCTCTACTTTCTTCTGTTTAATGGCAGCAATAAATTGGCTATTAACGTCGGCTAAGTCTTTAAATAATTTGCATACTTCTATATTACCCCTAAAAATAGCTAGCGTACAGGCTGTTTCTTTACGATCATTAAGAAGAGTCCAATCAGCCTTATATTCTTTACTTAAAAGCAATTCACAAACTTCTTTACGGGCAGACCTAGCCGCGATCATAAGTACCGTATTCCCTCGCTCATCTTGTGCATTGATATTAGCTCCAAGACTAAGCAATAATTCGCAACTCTCTCTATTATTAGATCGAGCTGCAAGCATTAATGGAGTCATTTTTTCATAATCTCCACTTTTGGCTTCAAGATCTGCCCCTTTTTCTATAAGTAGTTTACAAATATCCCTATTTCCACTATCAGCAGCGATTGTTAGTGGGGTAACCCTGTTATACTCGTATGAGACTTCAATATTAACATGAGCACCAATAGCAATGAGATTTTCACACGCTTTAATTTTGCCTAATGTGATAGCATGTATGAGTAAAGTACATTTTGAATAATCTTTCCATTCTAGTAAGAGATTTTTATGGAGCCTAAGATCTGCCGGACCAGTGGCTTCAATATAATCCAGTAGATTATTAATATCTTTATCACCTATTAGTTTTTCGATATGCAAAGCAGCTGTAGTATAAGAGTCCAGAAGGTTATAGACTTGAGCTTGATTATTATCCAAAGCAAGACTTAAAGCAGTTTTATCTGGCACACCAACATCTTTGATGGTAGCTCCAAATTCAAGTAGCAACCTACAAAGCTCTACGTTTCCTGCAGCTGCAGCTATCATTAAAGGGGGAATTTGTTGTTCTTCATCGAAAAAATCAGTCGATGCCTTATTCCTTAAAAGTACTTCACAGACTTTAGTATGACCTGCTTTGACAGCAAACAAGAGAGCCTTTCCCTTATGACTCTTAATTGCTCCTATAGCTATCAGCTTTTCACAGGCTTTAGCTCTACCATTTTGTGCCGCTAAAAGCAGTAAAGGATGCTCTAAAATCTTAGAAGCAGTTTTAAGCAAAAGGTCTTTATTAAGCTTTAATTCTTCTAAATCATTTAGTTCAATATAATCCAGTAATTCATTGACTCTATTGCCCTCTACTAGCTCTGCAATATATTCTGTAGCATTGGTAAAGAATTGTAAATGGATCCCTTTACTTAGCTCGAATTCTTGGGAAATTTTGTTTTCAACTTCTTTTTCCTCTACTGCACTTAAGGACAGACATTTATTGGCAATATTTTGGATAGATGAAGTGGTGATGTTAGTTTCTAAAACCTTTATTTCAGTACTCTGATTTAGAGAGTGTTTTACAGAGTATTGTGCTAGAAGATCCCCTATCTGATTAATGATCTCTGTAGAAAGTTTCTCTTTACCCGGAATAGACAAACGCACAAAGAAAGAAGGGCTTTTTTTATCGTTATTATTGTTATTATTTAGGTGATCTCCATTGCCATTGAAATAATGGTTTGTACTATCGAAGCTGAAATCTTTCATTGAGACCTCTATGAATATAAGGAACAGTAGGGGGATTCTTAGGTGGATACATTTTAATATGCTTTATTTATCGGAATAAATTAGTTAGAGTTAATGGCTTGAATTTTATAGAAAAAATAGAAGGTGTTTAAATATACTGAGCGCGGGCTATTTGACTGTTTTCTTCTACTGGTGAAAAAAAGGTAAACCTAGCCGCGCATTGTATAAATGCTAAATGATAGTTTAAACTTATCTTGGATTTTTATTAAGTATTAGAGATAAAAAACTTATGTTGGAGGAGTTGTTGTAAAATTCATCTACAATCTTGCGATTAGGTTCACGTTTTTCATATTGATCAAAAAAAGAGGTAAACGAGGCAGGTATTTATAGAAATTATGCAATTACCATCACCATTTTTTCGCAAGTAATCAGATTTAAGTAAGTTGCTACCTCCTTACGAATGATTCGTGTTTAGCACTTACCTAATAAGCCTCTGTTTCCTCTCTGTAATTCTCAAATTGCGAGCAACCTTGAATTGTCAATAAAATATGATCTTTCTGAGCCTTCTGTTGGGACAATAAAAGTAAAAGTTAACTTCAATTATAGCTCGTATAACAAATCCCTGCTGTTGCGCCTATAATAGAGCCCCATTTCGCTCCATCTAGTGCAGCAGATGCAGTTTCAAGTATCGAAATTGCACTACAATTAACAGCCTTAAAAAATACTTTTAAAATTTGATTGGTAGAACTAGTCGTTGTATGTGAGGTCACACTTCTAGCATGGTCATTTATTTTTTGTAGCGGTTGAGGATTTATTATAGAAATAGCAATTCTAGTAGCAGCCCCTATCGCTGCCCCTGTAGAGGTGATACAGATGAATGCAAATATAGTGTTTTTTAGCTCTTGTGGAGAAGATAAGCTGATATTATTCATTGTAGCAAATTTTTGTTAAATTTTAAATTCTATGGATCACTATTTGTTATGGTAAAAATGTTTCTGTCAAACATTTTTACCTATAGGAACTTATTAAATAAAGCTCCTTGTAAAATCGATTTTCAGCTTCTACTGCTTAGAATGAATCCTAGATGTGTAATCTTGGATAGCCTTTCTAAGGTTATGGTTAGGTATTAGATTAGTTGAAAGCAGTTCTTTAGTAAGTGGTGAAAAACCATTGTCTTTAATCCATTTTTCAATGACTTCTCGCTCATAAGTGTGTCCTTCTGAAGCTACGACAGGATCCCTCATGATTTCCAGCGTGATAGGACATATAAAGCCATTTAATTCCTCTTCTTCATTTACAGAATTAGCCGATTTATTTAAATCCTCTGCTATGAGTCCAAAATTTGAAGTTTCTTTATCTTTGACTAATTCTAATACACTAGCTGTGTTGCTAGTTGTTGTAACAACAGGTTTTTCTTCGGCTGCTGGAGCCTCTTCCAAATTGCAGAGCTCTGTTGTTTCGTTTATCTCCGCTTGAGCTGTTACGATAGATTCTAAATGCATGCTTGCAATAATTTTTTGGTGAACCGTTGCAATAGGTACAAGACTTACGGCTATCTCCATAATTTCATTTTGGATCTGTTTTACTTCTATAGGGGTGAGGTTGCTTTCAATAGTGGTAACAACCCTTTCGTGAGTCTTTGTCGCATAAAATTTATAAATACTAGAAGTGTGATTATCATTATATAACTCGTTAAATCTTGAGAGATCCATCTGGTAGATCCCTGTATTGCAATCATATTCCTGGTCAACCACATATTTTAAATCAAAGTCGCTAATGCCGTTTAGAGTTTTAGCTACTAGAGGGACTAACTTTTCAACATACGCTTGTCTTAGCTTTCTTTCTACATCTAACCCTACGTCTATGTAAATCTTTTCTTTAGTTGTGCTATCTAGCTTACATTGTAACTTATTTTCAAAACCCTGAAATATGCCTTCAAATGTAAGTTGTGCAATTTGTTGAATCCCTTTATGAGCCGTATTTGTGTAGATTCTTGTTACCTCTTTGACCAAGCTTATTCTGTTTAATGATTGAATTTCAGAATTATTGTTATTGCTTTTCGTATAGGATGCTTGCATTGGATTCATATCTTAAACCTTCTTTATATTATAAATGATTTTTTTAAAGGTAATTATGTATTACGAGAGGGATTAAAAATTACGGCTTTGATGACTTAGCGGTCATTTAATCATTACTGCGAATGAGCTAAACATTTATTTTTTCAAATATTTGTATACTTGATAACCAATACCAGCTGTTGTTCCAACTAAAAAGCCAGCCGCGGCACCTGCTATGGCAAGAAAAGATTTTTCTAAAAGATAAAATGCAGTTGCAATAATACCATTGATAGTAGTTCCTACAATCTCATTTGTGGGACTGCTAGATTTAACATGAATATCCCTTAGAGTTTTTTTCTTAGATTGAGATCCTAAATCGGATATTATGGAGATGCCTACGCTTGTGGTTGAGCCGATAAAAGCTGCTGCACAAGCTGTTGTTCCTATTTCAAGGGAAATTACCCCTATTCTACCCAATGTATGTAGAGTTTGAGATGATATATGGTTCATTTTTTTCCTTTGGTGATAATATATAGATTCTATCTATCAGGTGCTAAAGTTTTCGGAATATTTTTAATTTAATATTATTAGAAGCACTTTAAACCTGATGAGGATGATTTAAACAATAGTACAAGTTGTACAGCAAGTTTGTTCTTTCTTTATCTGCTCTTTTTTCGGAAGTAGGGGTTTTCTCTCAAGCGGAGCAACAGAGGCTCTTATTCGATTTGGTTGCGTTGGGAGCGTTCTGGTAGACCTAACCCATTCTTCTTTCTCTTTCTTGGCAATAACTCTTTCTAAGCTATCAAAGGCTGACTGTGCTACAGAAAAAATAGTCACCTCAACACGTTCTAGAGCTGCAATCTGTGATAATTCAGTTTCAGAAAAGATGGCCCCTGTAGCTTCTAGGTTACTTCCCAGTGTAAGTGGGCGTATAAGCAGCTTTTCATTTCCCTGCATGTTTACCAGATCTTGAGAAACAACTATCAATGGATGATTTTTCAGAAAAACACGAGCGCATCTATAGTCTTCTAGTTGATAAGGTACCTTTGCTTCCAAAACTCTACGGAGTTTTTGTGAAAAGTGGCTATCCAATGTCTTCTCTATAGCCCCTTCGATCTCCCTATATTTTGCTTCTTTGACAAAATACCTCGCAAGCTCTGTGAAAATTCCAGCTGCTATAGCTTCATCTCCATATACAGTTAATGATGCATCCACAGCTTCGAGTGTAATGTCAAGAGTTTGCTTTGTACTAATAATTCCGACCATATTAATTTCCTTTCATTTGTCATTTTATTAAATTGATTTCTCTTTGAGAATCGCTACAAAAAAGAATTAACCTTGTTTGTAATAATTTTTGGTAGATTACCTAAATTAGGGGTTACATTACCTCTTCCACTTTCTTCTTAGCAAGGGGATGACCGAGCTTAGCAGCTTGCACATATAGTTCATGGGCTTTTAAGATAAATTCTCCCTTACCAGTTGTACTTTCATAGATACACCCTAATTCATAGATTGCATCGGGATGACTATTCATACTAGCTAATTTAAGAAGTTGAATTGCTAACTTTAAGTCTTTCGAACAACCCTTACCCTCTTTTAGCAATAGTGCGAGACGACATTGAGCTGGAGTATGTTTCTCTAATAGAGCCAATGGTCGATATAGATTGTATGCTGCTGCAAAATCGGGAGCTACACCTTCTCCTAATTCATACATAAGAGCCGTCCTATATTTAGCTTCTGTATGATTTCCTCTAACAGCTTTTTCAAACCAGTTTAAGGCTTTACTGTAATCTCTCTGATCATAGAAGTGACAGGCGATCTCATATTGACTTTGGACATTGCCTCCATTAGCCTTTTCAAGAATTATACTAAAAGCTTTTTCTTTTCTTTCCTTTTCAACCTCTTTAGCTAGGATATCCTTTATCTCTTGATTTTGAGACAATTCCTTAAGCTTATCTTGAGTAGGCAGAAACTCCGGTTCTGCAGCAGCAGATCTTTGATAGAGTTGATATGCAGTAAAAGCGTTTTTTGTAATTCCATCGCCATTTAGATATTTTCCAGCTAAACGAAATAATGCTCTAGGGTGCTCAGAAGCAGCGGCTTTTTTAAGTAATTCTAGTCCAGTCTTCTTGTCTACAACACCCCCTTCACCTTGTTCACACATCCAGGAAAGATTAAATTGAGCATTTCTAAAATCTTTTTGAGCTGATTTTGTGTACCATTGACGAGCTTTAGTTAAGTCCTGTACAACCCCTTTACTGTTTTCGTACATATATCCTAGCTTATATTGAGCCTTTTCATCCCCTAGCTCGGCGGCCTTTTCAAAATAAGAAAGCGCTTTCTTATATTTTTCCTCTGTATAAAATTTACATCCTGCTGCATATAGAGTTTCTTTGTCAGTAGATGCTAATTCGTCAACATCTTTTGTAGGGGACAAATCTAACTGCGCTAATTTGGACATTGTTTCAAGCTTCAAAATCGCTCTATTAAGTCCTTCATAGGCAGCTTTTTGGTAGTACCCTCGGGCTAAATTAAGATCGAACGGTACATCTTTTCCTGATTCATATTTTTCTGCTAGAAGGTAAAGGGCTTCAGCATGGTTATTATTGGCGGCTTGTGTTAACCAATATAAGGCTAATTTTTGCGATTCTTGATTTGTTTCTTTTTGAAATAGGCAAAAAAGCTGAAATGGGGCATTTTTATGATTTTGTTCTACGGCTTTGTAATACCATTCCTTGGCTTTAGAAAGATCGATTTTTATTCCCTCTCCTCTTTCATGCATAAGTCCAGCTCTGTATTGTGCAAGTTTATTTCCCTGTTTTGCAGATTGCTCAAACCAATAAAGAGCTTCTTCAAATTGTTCGCCGTTATATTTTTGAATAGCTAATCCATATTGACTATCTTCATTACCTTCATATGCTTCTAAAAAAGTCGTGTTTTCCTCAGATAGCTTACAAGAGTCTTGTTCCATAACCTTTGTAAATTCTTTTTCAAAAGTATAGAGCGCAAAATAATGAACTTTGACAATAGGAGTGTTGTTAAAAGGATTGGTGAATTGAGTTGCCTTTTCTAAACATTTCTTTAAAGTTATTCCGTCGAAAGTATGGTAATAATGGTTTTTATCAACTACAGCTGCGATTAGGTAGGGTTTATGCTGTTCTAAAATGCTCTCTCTTGCAAGCTTTTCCAATTTAACTAAAGCAAGAGGGCATTCTCTTCTTAGGCTAATGCTGATTTGCAAACTAGCAGTCTCTCCCTCTTGTGAATAAGGAAAAGGAATAGTGATTATTCTGGGTATATTATTAGGGTTCATATTTTTTAGGCTTTGAGTGTGTATATTTTTTATAGAATATTGCATGAGCAGCATTCTTTTTTAGAAGATCTAGCTATTAGATGAGTCCTTTCATTTAGCGGACGATTAGGGGTCTTTAAAGTTTTAATAAGACGATTTAAAGCGTTACTAGCACTTTTTGAGATTGACAAAATTTCTATTTCAGATCGATTAGCAGCTTTTAAGCTGGCTAGAGACTCTTTATTTACAGTATCTATTGTAACTAGTTCATTTAAGCCCAAAGTTATAGTTTTAGCAGTTAGAATCGTCGAATCTTGTTGATTAACTTCATTTGGCATCACCATTACTAAAGGATGAGTATCAATTAATTCTCGTAGGCTTGTATATCGGTCTAACTCACTAGGTAGATCTAAGATGCGAATTGCTAAGAAAGATTCAATTCCGAGAATATTGTGAGAAGGGTTTTCAAAGAAATTCAAAGTAGTATTGTAGACGCTTTCTACAATAGCTTTATCACCTTTCAAAGGCTTTGGGTTTGTAACATGCTCAATTTGCATGTCAATATTTCGTTGTGTCGTAATGAAGCCAACCATAATTAGTGCCCTTATATTATTTATGATTTTTTAACTTTCTGAGTACCATAGCGATTAGCTCTAGCTCAGACTTTGAAAAAAGAAAAAGTTTTGATATTGCTTTTAGGATTATTGATAAAATACGGGCGATACATATCTTAAAAATTTTAGACTATAAATCGTATCCACAAGAAAAATTTTTCTCTATTGACTATGATATTACTTAAAATAAGAAGTATATTAATACCGTAGCAAATACCCTATGCATAAAAATAAATTTTAAATAACTTAATTTTGATCAAAATAGTTGGCATTACTTATTGGGATTAAATTCTTTTTGGTTTTAGCTTAATTTTTAAAAAAATATTATCTAAGTCGGAATTTTTATGAGAATAGTTGAAATTGCTCCTTATAACCCTGATTGGGTACAAATGTTTGCTGAAGAAGCGAAAAGACTTGAGCTGGCTTTAGGAGATAATTGTGTGGCAGTCCATCATATCGGATCTACCGCCGTTCCAGAACTTGCCGCTAAATCTGTTATAGATATCCTCCCTGTTGTTAAGGATATCTTAGAAGTAGATAAGGCTATATGTGCAATGCAAGATCTTGGTTATGAAGCTAAGGGGGAGCATGGAATCCTTTTTAGAAGATATTTTCAAAAAGGAGGAGATTTAAGAAGCCACCATGTACATATATTCGAAGAAGGAAATTCTGAAATTGATAGATATTTAAAGTTTCGCGACTGGATGCGTACACATGCCGACGATAGACAAGCTTATGCCGCATTAAAACAAAGCTTAGCTAAAAAATATCGACAAAACATTTTAGAATATTGCTTTGGCAAAGATGCTTTTGTAGCTGAGATTGATACTAAAACCGGTAGTTTTGGTCTACGACTGGTAAAAGCTTTAACTCCACGTGAATGGGATACAGCACGTCGTTTGAGGCAAGAATATTTTTTTGATGATATAGGAGTAGCAGATCCTTATACCTGGACATTCGACTATAAAGGTCATATCCATTTAATCGCCTACCAAGGAAGCCCCATCATAGGCTATGTTCACATTCAAACCTGGAATGATCTAAGAGTAGCAATAAGGATTATTGTTGTTGAAAAGAAGTACCAGAATAAAGGATATGGGGGTCAAATTTTAGAGTTATGCGAACGGTGGCTTAAACAGCAAGGCTTCCAAAGCTTGCATGTACAATCTTCAGCAGAGGCTTATCGATTTTTTATCAATCGTGGTTATTCAGAAATGCCTTTTAAGGATTCTGATGGGCATGCAACTGACCCAAGGGATATTGAATTGGGTAAGATTTTATAAATAAGTATGAAGGTGTTACTATAAAATGTCTTAAACTAGGAGCAACTATGAATTTAAAAGAGCTTGAGCTCTATCTTCACAAAAATATCCCTTTGTCTACAGCCTTGGGGGTAGAGGTAAGCCATATAAGTATGGAAAAACTAATCTTAAGAGCTCCTATAGGACCTAACCTCAATCATAAGAAAACAGCTTTCGGGGGCAGTCTACATGCGGTTACAACTCTAGCATGCTGGAGCTTACTATACTACTGGCTCTATTTAGAAAAACTATCTTGCGAAATTGTTATTTCTCATAGCGAGATCGATTACCTTCAGCCAATTAAAGAAGATTTTTGTGCAGAATGCCATGCTCCAAAATCAGCTGATTGGGCCAAATTCGTGCATTGTCTAAACCGAAAAGGAAAGGCGCGTATCCAGCTAGCAGCAACAATTCAGCAACAAGAGAAATTAGCAGTCGACTACATAGGGTCTTTTGTAGCAATTGCCGCACCTATTTGCCTATAACCACTACGCTTTATCTGTCTCTATTTTCTATGAAGCTTTCATATTTTTTTCTTTAAATCGTTTTAAACTAATGATCTATCTAAAAACTCACAAATGAGAGATTTTTTTAAAAACGGCCCCGATTCCAACCGTATCAAAAAGTACTTTTAAAGATTGGGGGCCCTTTGCCTCTAAATATTCAAGTAGGGTAGCATCCCCTGTAAATTCCCTAACCGCTTCGACCATACATCTATGAGCATTTATCGTCTCATAAGTTATCTTTCCCGTAGATTGAGCATAGACCATACTTATTTTATATAATGCTTCTTGCTCCAAAGGAGCGATGGCTATGAAGCATGTCTTGTGAGCTCCCTTACTAATATGACTCAACCAAAAGACATCGGCTCCCATCTTTTCGCAAACTCCACAGAGTTCTCTCTGTTTTTGACATGCTGTATGTGTATCTTTATATACATTTTTTTGCTTAGTATTTAAATATGGTACGGAATTCACAAGCATACCTACTTCTTCTACGTTAAAAAGGTTTGGATTGGTTAGAATTAAGTATTAGTGGGAGAACTTGCAGGCTATATCCATCCTAGATTTTTATAGTACATGTGAATTACCATTAAATTTAGGGAGGAATATCTTAACCATCAAGCAAGTCTTCTGACCACTAAATACACCCTTTTCAGGTATAAAATCACCAACTAATTGAAATCCTGCTTTAGTATAGACATGTTGTGCACGCGGGTTCTTTTCGTCTGGATCAATAAAAAAAGTGTCTGCTTTAGAATCTATTTGAAAGCGGAAAAAATCGATAAAAGATGTGAGTACAGGAGCGGCTAGTCCTTTCCCAATAAAATTCTTGTTACCAATTCCAAAATCTATACTGTAGGTATGACCTGTATTAGATAGATATTCTTTCCATATCAGAGGATATCCATCAGTACAATCTACTTTGGCAGTCATTAAAAAACAAAATGGCTGATTATCAATAGACCCAATCCAGTAAGTAAAGTCTCCATTAAAATAGGTGGATGATTCTTTACGCCCTTCCATAAAATTGACAATATCGTCTCTGTGCTCTTGACTATTGTCCCAAAATTCTCGCATATGAGGCTCATCCAGCCACTTAAAAATAATTTCTTTATGTTTAAGCAGAGCTTTTCCAAATTCAAAATTCATAATAGCCTTTACAAGAGGAGTCCCATTAAATGTTTATTAAATTTCCTTCGTCTGTGAGATTTTGCGAGCAACAAATTCAATACACATAGGTTCCATATTGTCATTCTCTTTACGATAAATGCATGTTTTTACGTCATATCCAACATGTAATAGAAGGGGTCGAACCATACGCCTATCGGGAAGGAACCAAGCTCCCATTTCTTTTAACATGTTCATGTGTATTATTTCTCGTTTAGAGTTTACTGAACGAAAGAAAGTTCCCATAAATAGGCCATCTTCTTTTATAAAAAGATCATGGACTTTTGTCCAGGTATCACGAAATTGTTTAGGGTCTATATAAGGAAATACATCCATTGCTAAAACTAGCTCTGCGGGTTCCTCCGGAGTATATGTTGCAAGGTTAGCTTCAACCACACTCAATTGACCTGATTGTAGTTGTGATTGACATCTTTCTTTTAAAATTGCTAGAGCTATACGAGAAGTATCAACAGCAATAACGCGCCAGCCTCTATCTAATAGAAATTCAGAAACTCCTCCGTTTCCACATCCTAGATCGATAGCAGTTTTTCCTTTACCATCAATAGAACCTACAAAATTCCGTACTATATGAGGAAGGTTAGGGACATTTTTTTGAGCAAACATGCCCCAAAATTCTTTACGGTCTTCAGGCATTGTGGGGATATGGCATTTTGAATTTCCTCGCCATCGCTTAGCAATATCTTCTATTGAATTCCATATGACATCCATATCTCTGGCTGTAGTATCATTCATCTCTACAATAGGAATATCTTCATTAGGAGAATTTACTATTGTAGTAAAGATGATCTTTGCTTCTTGTGAATTTGGCACAATACGACTGGAAAAATTCATTTTACATTCCTTTGAAAGTTTTTAATTTCTAAGATCACATATAGCTGGAAGAAAGGGTTAGGATAGCATACCATCCTTTTTTAGAAATAGACAGAGTTAAAAATGTACGCAATTTCAGGGTAACTTTTGGAACCAATTGAAGCTATTGCATTAGCACTGATTATACCTCCTTGTGACTTATAAAAGGCTCGAGCAGATAAATTATCAGCTAAAGCCCACACAACAAATGGAAACAAATCATGTTCTTTAAACCATTGTACAGCTTGTAGAAATAGAGCTTTACCTAGCCCTTGACGATGGAACTGTTTCAAGATGTAGAGATTATCTATCTCTCCCTTTACAACATTTTCAAGTTCTTTTGGATTTGATATGTTTTGGTTGGAATGAATTTTGAATGGAGCCCCTGAGCAAAAGCCAATCACTTGATCTTCAAAAATAGCCACAAAGTACGCCACTGTATGCTCTTGTAACCTTTTCTCATGCTTTTGAAGACGAGCTTCATAATTTAATTGATTCAAGTATGAGAAATCTATTAAACCTATATAGCTTTCTTGCCAAGCTTTTATATGAACTTGTGCAATCTGCAAAGCATCCTCTACTGTCCCTTTTCTTATAGTGTAATCATATTTTTGAATCATAACACTTTTACAACTCGAGCTATGCTCAGATTCTCCAATTTACAAGTTTAACTTCCAAAAAGTTCTAGGACCATTACCGCCAGTTGTAATGAATTCCTTTCTTTTTAACTCTAATAGATCTGCTCGCAGACTCCTTTCCGAAATATTGGAGCCTAGCTTAGCATGGATCTCCTTAGCACTTATTTTATCTTTCTCTTGTAAGATTTGAAGGATGGCTTCTTGACGCGATGTCAAATCTTTATTCTCTATAGGATTGATCTTTACCTGTTTTTCTAATACAGCAGCGCAAGGGTAAATGGTGACTCTAATTGCAGTACCTAGCTCTTCCCAGTGAGGAATAGGGCAATTTTCTTTATTACAGGCCTCTGCAATCCGCTTATAACCAGTTCCCCACTCCTCCATTAATTTTAATTCACGAAATACTCGTGTAATTACTTTGTTACGAACACGGCTGACTCCTGCCATAAAATCATCCAAAGTATAGCCAAATGGCAACATTCCCGGACTTTCTATTTCCATACGATTGGAAAAAATACTTACTCGAGGACTCATTCCTCGAATAGAGTAGTCGGCATGTACAAGAGCATTGATTAAAACTTCTCGGATAATTAAAAGAGAATATTCAGGAACATCTTTGCGGCGCGGACCTTCAATTTTAGCTCCTAAACTCGTATTACGCCGGATGAATTTGAGAACTTCCTCTACAGCCTCTAGAATTGTTCCTTCTACTTCGTATTGATCGATAAAATCGACCTTCTCTATGCCCGCGAAGCGTGCACATCGGACTATTGTATTTGGAAAAAGTCCTTTTCTTATTTGATCCTTACCAAATAAAACTACTCCCCCATTAGAACAAACAAGTTTCTGTGAATATTCAACTAACACTCCTAGACCAATAAGCTTATGCTGGTCAATTTTTCGATCCTCACTAGCAAAAGCTTGTTTTATTTTTTTCATATCTAGGTCATTACTATTCGTCTCTAAACATGCTTGTTGATCAAAAAATATCTTAGAACGGGTTCGATTCAGTTCCTCTAGTAATTCTTCCCCAGCGACACGATTTGTTGAACCAAGCCTTATAAAGACCCCAGCATTTGCACCTTTCGATTTTAAATAAAACGGTCCTCTCCAATGCGTAACGCGAACAACCAGTAAAGACTTGCCTTTAACTGAGATAATCTCTATTTCAGGCATCAGCGATGGCATAATGTTATCTGCTATAGAATTAGCAATTTTCTCTTCTGCCTCAAAAATATCTTCTATACCTAAAATGTTTCCTTTATCATCTCTTCCAATGATCAGTATACCACCAGCTGTATTTGCAAAAGCAATGAGTGTTTTTAAAATTGGTTGTATAGAGGATAGATCCCGCTTAAATTCAAGCGTTTTTCCTTCTGGCTGTGATAATAATTTTTTAATATCTAGCATGGTTTATCAATAGGGTTGATCATTAGAGTACTGTAAAGGATTATAAACATTATGCCAGATTATTGCCAGATTATTGCCAGATTATTGCCAGATTATTGCCAGATTATTGCCAGATTATTGCCAGATTATTGCCAGATAACACTTATAAAGAGCATATGAATTTTATTTAAATATACACATCGTTAATGAAGAATAGAAAAATTGGAATAAAATTAGGTTTATAGTATATTAACCACTTAATTTAACCCCTTGCATGATATGCCAACCTT
>JARBTQ010000037.1 GCA_029240075.1 Chlamydiales bacterium | reverse complement strand
ATTATTGAGAAATAAAAACTTACATCATCTCCTGTATAATATATTTAATATATAAACCTTTCACTCTATCGAATCTAATACCCCTGAACGGTTACTTTTTATGAACGCTTTAATCGATTAGTAGATTCGATTGGTCTTGTTACATAATTATCTGCAGAAAATACCGTGAGAATTTTTTATTAATTTACAAAGTATACAAGGTTATTCATGCAACCATACTTGCTGATACTACTTGGCATAGGAATTGCTTAAATGATTTTGAACTAGCTAATTCTGTGTACTAAGCAGAAATAGCTAGTTCACCATTTCCTTTCAGCCTCCGGAATGCGGATCTACTCTCCTCAGGCCCAGGGTAGCATGCATAACTGGTCATTATGCATACACATCCTGGAGGCTCCTTTTTCCTGTTCATTTTTTGTGACTTATTTTCTTTATTGCGATATGATAATTTTTTTAGGTTTTTAATGAGGCGCACAGAGAGCGTGTTCTCACTCTAATTCGCTTAGGATAATGCTTGAATAAGTTGAGCACATATAAAATAAGCGTTTTACAGCTTGTGTAGTCGATCTATAATGAAGTTTGATCTTAAAATTTGAGGCAAGAAAGTAAGATACATGGAAACAACAGAAGAAAAATTAATTCCTCAGAATCCATTGATATTGAGGTACTACCGTTTAATGGCTGCTTTTTCTAAGTCAGATGACGAGCGGGATTTCTACTTGGATAAATTAGAAGGTTTTATCGTTTATATTGATCTTGAAAAGAATCAAGAAGACCTCGATCTTCTTTACCAAGAAGTTTATGCTCATTTAGACCGTTATTTTCTTGTTCCAAAACTTACATTTTATGAAATTAAAAAGATCATGGAAGGCTTTGTTAACGAAAAAGTCTATGACATTGATACTAAAGAGCGCTTACTTGATATCATTCAATCTAGAGATTCCCGTGAAAATTTCTTAGAATTTATTCAAGAACATGATGCTGAGTTAGAAAAATGGCAACTCTATTATCAAGAGCGTTTTCGTATTCGTATTATCGAATGGTTACGACAATTTAATTTTGAATTTGTATTTGAAGAAGACCTTGATCTAAATAGAGAATTATTAATGAAAATTAAACGTTCTCAGTTTAAAACTACTGTGTCAAAAGATATACAAGTTGCTCGTAATCAACTGAAAGCAAAGGCAAAAACCTATTATTCAAATGAAGCTTTGAATCCTCGTCCTAAGAGAGGACGCCCTCCCAAGCAAGTTGCTAAAGTAGAAGTTGAGCATCAGCTTTCGATGGATATCTATGATACCGTTCCTATGAGCATGCGTTCGTTTCTATTTACACCAGATGTCAATGCCTCTTCTATGTTTACATTTTCTTCAAAAATTAATGAGGAAGATTTGGTTATTTCCCCTCCGAAAGAACCTAGTTTTGTAGAGATGAAGATCCCTATAAATCCTTTATCACGTATAGATTTTAATGCAAAAGATGACGATGAAGATGAAGATAATTTTAGTGAGCTTACACCTTTACGAGCAGAGCCTACAAAAGATAAGAAAGCAAAATCTGCGTCTAAGGCAAAGGTTTCTTCTGCAGCAGGAACAGCCAAGGCAACTAAGAAAAAAGAAGGCTCTAAAGAGAAGGAAAGTTCTGCAAAAGTTGTGAAGGAAAAAGTAGGACCTAGAAGATTGCTTCCTAAAAAAGGGAGTGAAGCCGCAAAAGCAAAGGCGGCTGCTAAAGTTTCTATAAGTAAGAAAAAATAGAAACTAAAGATTTAACAAGTTTAAAGAAAAAAGGCTTAAGAAATGCGCTTACCTAAGATATTTATTGCGCTTGCGATCATTTTATTTGGAACAATTGCTACTATGGCATTTTTCAAACATTCGCATAAAGCAGATATTAAACTAGGAGGCGCTGTTTCTGAGCCTACTATTGTGCAGCTAGCACTAGATCACTCTGGACAGTCCAAGTCAACTGCATCAATTATAAATGTAGAGACCTCTTTAGATACCAATCTTGTTCCATTATTGAACAATCCGATTGAATTGGAACAGGCTCCTATTATTTCGACATCAGATAAATCTCCACCAGAAGCTGATCGAATCGCAGAACTATTTAGTACTGATACTACCTCGCAGCTTTCAATCGTACAGACGATTAGCTATAACCCTAAAGTTTCATGGCTTAAAGGGCGGCCCGCTTGGGTGGTAGATTATGCTAGGCACTATGCTACATCACGCCATTTTATAGCGCGCAGCTTGAATCATGGTAAACCAAATTACTTATCGCAAACTGCTAAGAAAGGGGATAAGTTTAATGTTTTACGTACAGATAAAAGCATTACTTTTCACCTGTTAGTGGATATTAGTCGCTGTAAAATGTGGTTCTACTATTTGGATAGAGATAGCCAAGAACGAGTTTTACTTAAGACCTATCGTGTAGGTTTGGGAAGGGTAACAAATGAGAGAAAATCAGGTTTATTAACTCCTATTGGAAAGTATTCTTTAGGGAGTCGTATTGCTACATTTGAGCCCAAAATGAAAGGGCCTTATAATGGTCAGCAAGTCGAACTCATCAGAGTTTTTGGTACGCGTTGGATCCCATTTGCACAAGAGTTGGAAAATTGTACTGAGCCAGCTAAAGGGTATGGTATCCATGGAATGCCCTGGGGTGAGGATCCTGCGACAAATACCTTGATTGAGAATGCTTCTAGTCTTGGACAGTACCAGAGCGATGGATGTATAAGAATGCGTCAAGTTGATGTTGAAGAGCTTTATTCAATCATTGTTACGAGACCCACAACAATTGAAATTGTTAAAGATTTCTATGATGCTCAATTACCGGGTAATGAGCAAACAGTGTCAGTTTTGGCAGCGGCACATAATTAACTATTGAAGATAAGGGAGAGCTGAAAATTGCAAATTAGCAGAGAGAAATTGATTATCTTAGCAGGGGCAATCTGGGCTGCTATTGGAGCTATGTTATTAGGTATGGGAGTAAAGTTTCTTTTTTTAAATACAACTTTCTCGGCTATAAACCTTCTAGCTCTTACAATCGGACTTGTCTTAGGTTATTTCAAAGGTAAATGGGTAATTATTAGAAGTGCTCAGCGTAATGTTTCTAGAATTAATGCTTTAGGCAATAATGCTCCTATATATAAGGTTTATTCTATAGGAATGTATGTATTGATAGTTTCTATGATAGCGCTTGGATGGGGATTAAAACTACTTGAAGTCCCCTTGTATGTTAGAGGATGCATTGACGTAGCAGTAGGGGTAGCCCTTATTCAAGGAGCACGCTCTTATTTTCAAGCTAATCTCAACCCTCAGGGTGTATAAATATTACACCCTCGTACGTCCTTTAATATATAAGAAGGCAAACAAACTTGATAAAAATATTCCAATATAGGCAAAAATGGAGAATAAACTTAAATTAAGATTTTGCCAAAACTGCTGTAATTGGAACCATATTGTAGGCTGTACATTCTCTACGGCTACAATAGGATAAGAGTTTAAGATTTTGTCCTCCTTTATATTAATAATACAAACTTCACCAACTATACTTCCTTTCTCAACAGGAGGAACTACCTTTTCATTCCAGCGTAGTTCAGCTTTTATTTCTGGCTCTTCTGTAGGATAATACGTAATGGAGATGTCTGTTGTTAAAGCAGCTGAAATGGCCTGTTGCCCTCTAGGAATAGAACGTGTAAATTGCCTTTCAGATTGTTTCATTAATACGCGTGTAACTTTCTTTTCATTGAAAGCCGCATTAAACAATGTAATGGCATCATTGAATTTATCTTTAAGTTCTGGGGCTCCCAATAAAACACAAATTAATTTACGGTCACTTTTTTCAGCAGCCCCCACAAAACAGTGTTTAGCATGACTTGTATAACCAGTCTTAACGCCAATGGCATAAGGATAATAATGTTGAGATCCTTTGTGCAATAGATGATTGGATTGGGACCATAAAACAGATGGTTGCTTATTAGTTTGGGGCCTTCGATAATTGGTTGTAGAAATAATTTCCCTGAAAATTGGGGACTTTAAAGCTTCTCTTGTTATAAGAATCATATCATATGCACAGGTGATATGCTCTGGATGATGCAATCCATGTGGATTTGTGAAATGTGTTCGTTGACAACCTAGAGTTTTAATATATGCATTAAGTTCATCCATGAATTTGGGAATAGAGCCTGCTACATAGTGTGCGATTACATTAGCAGCATCATTTCCTGATTCAATCAGCATGCCATAGAGCAGTACTCTTAATGAGAGCTCCTCCCCTTTTTTGATACCAATATGGGTAGATCCGTGTTCTATCCAATAAGATGGGGTCTTATAATTGCGTCTCTTTTTTTCTTGCGATGAGATCGATCCAATCGCTTCTTGATCTGCTGCAATGATTTCATCTAAATAATCACTTTTTTTATGTAGAGCATAGAGTGCCGTGGCTATTTTTGTAATGCTGGCTGGATAATGGGGCGTAAAAGCATTTTTTTGATAAAGAATATTACCACTTTTCTCATCTACTAAGATTGCTGCATTTGATTGTATAGAGAGATCAAGAAGTTGGGCATAGCTTTTGCTATAGAATAAAAGAGAATAGAGTAACAGAATGAAAGTTTTAAACGTTAGACTATTAATAAATTGCAAAATTGTGTCTCCCTGTCTTGATTTTTTTTTATTGACTAGGAGCTGAAAAGGCATTAGATTCACGACTAAGGTGGTGGTCATAAATTGATGAGGGTGTGCCATGTCTCCAATAACTAAATTTGAGGCTTCATATAAATCGCTAATAGAATCTTTACCTGATTCTATTCCTGATGGAGTTATCCATATAAACTTAGAATTATTACATAGTCTAAACTTACTTGATCATAATAATAAGTTAAAGAATATTGATAATCACAATCAATTCAAGTTTCAGGTCAATGAGGGTAGCGATAAACTAACTCTTTACAATGAAAAATTTGTTGTATGGGTCGTTCCTCAACTTGTTGATTATCAGCCAACGACCTTTGCACTAGTTGCTCTTAACAATTCTGTAGGTCCTGCAACTTTAGAACTTGTCTTTGCAGCAACTGGTGTTTATAATTCTTCAAAAATTGTATTAAGAGTCCTTGGTCATTATCTCAACGAAATATATGAAAATGAATCGATGATTGATCATTATAAGGAAACTACTTAATACTTGCTAACTTAGAATAGGGAAGAATTTAATTTTTTCACAAGCTTAAGCTCGTTTCGATTATCTATGCGATGGTATTGAACATCATTCATTAAAGATTTCATAAAGAAGATCCCTAAACCACCTACGGATCTCTCTTCAGCACTAGCATTTATATCTAAAATAGGAAAGCTTAAGGGGTTAAAAGCTTTTCCGGAGTCACTTAAAGTAATTTCAGTGGTTCCTTGCGGATCAAAGGAATAAGTAACATTAACTTTTTCGTCATCAGGCAGTATAGATGAATGGTTAACAATGTTTGTAAATACCTCTTCAACTGCGACTTGAATATGCCCTATTTCAGCTTGAGGGAGTTTAGCATGAGTAGCTAATTCTGAAACAAATTTAATAATATTTTCTAATTCTTCCAATTGGGGAGAAAAACTAGCTGTTTGAGTAATAGCACCTTGCGTTGAATTCCCTACGTTTTGATTGGGGTCTACTTCCTTTCCTTTAATCATGGTTAAGACGTTCTTATCTGCTGAACGTTGATAATCAATCTTATTCATAAGCTTTTGTATAAGATAGATTCCAAGTCCTCCCACTTCTCTTACTTCAGCAGGAGCTTCCAACTCAATTACCTTCTTTGGTCCGAATGGATTAAATGGTTTTCCTGTATCGATTAAAGTAATTTCCAACTCATGATTTTGGTTATAAACACATTTAATGACCGCAGAACCTTTAGTCTCTGCTGGATAAGCATAATGAGCAATATTAACAAATGCTTCTTCTATAGAAACTTGCATGTGTCCGATCTCAATCTGGGAGAACCCTAGAGATTTGGCAATATCAGCTATCCATACCATGACAGCTTCTAGTTCTTCAAGAGTAGCATCAAATGTTTTTGTCCACTCATTATTATTAGGTTTATTCATAAAAAATCCCCTTTTTATTTTGTCTACCGATACTATCTATTTCGAATGATAGACAAAATATGCAATTCGCTTAGCTAGTTCTCTGTATAAAGGATAGTGGGCTAATGTAGCCGCTTCCAAAGGTTGATCAAGTTGTCCTAAAGACTCATGCAATACGGGCTTTTTATAAACAGAAGCTTCATAATCATAATCAATGGTCGCTTTGATAGTCGCCGGACCTAAGATAACTTGACCAGATTCACTTTCTATAACAGAAATGACTACTTCTTGCAAAAGACGATCTTCTGTAGGTGAAATATTTTTAGTTAAGTTTCCATCAATGTCACGTGTATGTCGAAAACCAATAGCTTTTCGCTGGGATGAAACCGTTTCAATTTTAAGCCATAGATCTCCTGCGTCCGCTTGATATTTCAGATTACCAAGGGATGCGATTTGCTTGGCCACTTCGGCTGTTAAATGACCTTCACGATCTCCTTCTACATAAGGAATAGAGATTGTTTTGTATTTTTTAATCAATAAACTAGAGCCACTTTGGTAGCCACAAGAACTATGCATTAAACATGGTAAAATACTACATAAAGCTAAAGTAAGAATATTTCTAAATCGATAGTTCACAGCTTAGACCGCTTTTGATAAATTAGATAGTTTATTTATTGTTTACTGCTTGTAATGCTTGTAAACGTTCTTGACATAATTGGGCAACTTGACTACTTGGATAATCTGTAATAACATTTTTATAGTATACAGTTGCGGCATGGGGCTGTTTTTTACGCTCATAAAAAGCTCCAATTTCATATAGCCCTTGTGCGAAGGTCTCTTGCATTTCTTTTAGATAGTTTTCAACTTTTGTTAGGCGATCTTCTTTCGGAAAATTTTTACGAAATTTATTATAGTTAAGCTGTGCCAATGAGAACAAGTCAGGATGATCTTTTTCTTTTTTCAATTGTTTGGCATACACAGCCGCTATTGCTACATACGCTTCTGATGTTAAATCATGCCTAGGAAAACGTTCAATTAAGGTCTCAAAAGCTTTAACTGACTCACTATAGCGATCGATTTCTGCTAATAAAGTTCCCTTTGCAAATAGAGATTTTGCTGCTAGTTCATGCCCTGGTAAAACTTGAATCACTTCATCATAAATCTGAATAGCATCTGATTCTGCTGACAACCATTTTGGCAACTTTTCAGCATGAAACATCCTACGTTTGGCTCCAGCACGAAATTGCTCCGCAATCTCAAATTTGTATTGCATAGCTTCTTCAAAATATTTCAGGTGTGTTTGAAGCTTATTTTTCAGATAAGAACTTAACCATTTGTCTGCTTGGTCAAACTCTTCCATATAATATTGACTGACGCCTAACTGATACAATGATTCTTGAGCAAAGGGTGTTTCAGGGAAGTTTTCAACAATAATACGAGATTGTTTAGCTGTTTCCACCCAGTTCTGTTGTTCTACAGCCTTCATCATGAGGCTATAGTGTTCTTGTACAGTCCCTGTAGCAATGTACTTATCTTCAACCAAAGTACCATCTTTTTTTACTTGATAATCAGCGTAAGATAATGTGGGAAGAATGCTGAAAGCAAAGACACTACTCAATATAAAGAACGAGCTTTTTTTCATAGTAAGGATTAACCTGTTAAAAATTTAGAACTATCTCATTAAGATACTCATATTAGCAATCTAAGTGAAAAGTTGCAATCGTTAAACCTGGGAGCATTGGTTTAAAGTTTTTATTTATAATTGAGTTTATACTTTGGTTTTTTTAAAAATGATTTTATTTAAATTGTAGTTTTTGTTAATATTAATTTTGCTTTCTTTAATTTAAATTAAATCATAGGGGATTTTATGAATGTACATAATAAATCAAATTTAATGGATTTGCCTTCCGATATCTTGAATCAGATCCCAAAACATATTTCAGATCCTAGAGATTTATCTAGGTTTTCTATGGTAAGTCAAACGATACAAAAAGCAGTTCAACCTTATTTTGATGAGATTTGGAAGAAAGGATGCTCCTGGGAAGGGATGGAAAACTCTTTGCATTCTATGGTTAGGATGGGCAATCAACAGGCGGTAAAAAAATTATTGATTAATCCTATATTTAGCAATATTAATGTAGGGGCATCTCTAGTTACGGCAGTGGAAAATAATCGTCTGGATATTGTAAAGATGTTGGTTGAAAAGCTCAATGGTTTAACAATATGGAATGAAATAAGTAATGGTAGTGAGGATATTAGACATCAGGAGAAAATTAAGTTGCTGTCTGACGTATACTTAGCACTCGACAGATCGATTGAAATTAATCATACAGAGGCCACTAAGGAGCTTTTGACCTGCGTACCGTGTGATATTTCGAAAAAGCAAGGTAAAGACTTAATTTTCTTTTTAGCAACGCAGCATCTAAAAGCTCATGTGCTTGAATATATACTTAAAGATGAGGAATTTAATCCTTCATTTGGTAGTTTTCTAGGCGTTCAACAGAGTTTGGAATCTTATTTAGGACAAGTATTAAATAACAATTATATAGCTCAAGATCCTCAAATGATTAAAATTATCCGAATACTGCTAACTAATTCTACGTTAGTAGATAGAATTCGACTTGAATCAGGATATAAAACCCAGTTTATAGATCGTATCAAGAGATTTTTAGAAATTTATAATTAGTAACCTATGTAATAGCTGCAGAAGTAATCTCTTTGCAGCCTATTTTTCTTAGACTAGGGGGAGTTCCTTAGCCTCCTCTTTTCCAGAAGACCCGATATATGATTTTATTACAAAAATGAAAGATTATTTCCTAATTATTGAAAAACCTCTAACATAGTCTTATTTTATAAATACCTATAGTATAGAGGTTTTTGTGGTTATCTCTGGAACATACCTTCTTTGCTTAATCCAGCTGCTTGAACGGTACGCTTTTTATGTGCTTAATGTATTCTTAACTCTGTATTGTGTAACCCCTGAAGCTCAAGGGGGATTAGGTTGGGAAAATACAAGAGCTCTGGAGTTTTACGGAATTTGCTTTGGATCAATTCATCTAATGCCTCTGATTGGAGGATTAGTCAGTGATCGTATTTTGGGAAGTAAATTAGCCGTTTTATGGGGACAAGTTTGTTCTATCTTTGGTTACTTGTTACTAGCAACCCAGCAAGATCTCTTTTTTTATATAGGTCTTGGACTAATAGGAATAGGGTATGGATTATTCAAACCTTCTGTAATCCACCTCATCAGTTGTTTTTATTCTAAAAATGATCCTAAATATGATCAGACCTTTAACTTTTTCTATGCTAGTGCAACAGCTGGAGTTTTTTTTGCCACTTTAGTTGGCGGATGGATGCAAGCTTACCATGGTTTTGTAACACTCTATCAAGTGACCGCTGTTTTTTTATGTATTGGACTTCTGTTCTATCTAGTTGCTTATAAAAAGATGAAATTTTTACAAGAGCCTGATCAAAAAGACAATGCTTCTAAAGAGCTTTCTTCAAGTACAGATACACAAAATACGTTGTTTCTTATCTTAATTTTAACTTTCGCTGTTCTATTCTATGCAGTACATCAAGGTGGGGGCAATTTAGCTTCCCTTTATCTGCAACAAAATGCAGACCGTGTAATATATGGGTATGAATGGCCTGTAGGTTGGATCTTATCTGTGGCTGTATTATTAACATTGTCATTAAGCATTGCAGCAGGATTTACCTGGAAGTGGTTAACGCAAAAGGGGAGGCATATTAATTCTATCCGGAAAATGGCTCTAGGATTTATTGCTACAGCTATTTGTTATAGCTTTCTCCTTCCCCCATCCTTAGTGACAGACCAAAACCCTTTCTTAAAGACAAATCTACAATGGTTTATTGGATTCAATATTGGTTTTAGTTTTGCTAAAGTATTGGTCAACCCTACTATGTGGTCTCTTTTTAACCGTTTTGCCCCTAAGAAACACCAAGCACTTTATCTAGGAGCTTCTTTTATTTGCATGAGCTTAGGCAATTGGCTTTCAGGCTGGTTATGCTCCTATTTAAATCAAATGGGATATGCTGGAGTTTTTGGAATTATGATTATCATGATGTTCATATGCTTCTTAATTCTCGCTATGATCCAAAATCCAGTTAAAAGATGGCTAGTGAAAACAGGGCAAAGTCTGCAGTTTTAGATGATACCTCTACTTACGGGAAGGTATGAAGCTGAAAATTTCAATATATGTCTTCATATCTTCTTTGGAGTTGAACGAGTATTGTTGATTTACTTCTTTTATCTGATCGACAGTTAAGATGGTTCGCACAAGAGTTTTATCTAATTGAATGCAGTCATCCCTCTCTTGTAAGATAAAGCTGGCTACATTGTAAGAAAAAATTGCTTTAATTAATTCAGGCTCAGCATAATGGAAATTAATCTTAGTTCTTAAGTAGGAAGGTGTATTTAAAAGATTTGCTGTAGTCAAGTAACGATCTAATTTTTTATAAGGGTGCTTTGCATTGTCTTTCAAGCCGTGTAACATCTTACACAGCAGACGGTATGATATTTCATTTTCTTTTGGGTCAAGCAAATTCAATAGATCTTCTAATCTATGCAGTTTTGGTTTTTGCTTTTTTTGGTACCCTGCTACAAGACTTTCAACTAATTTTTTGATATCTGCTAAGGGGAAAAAAGGCCCATACAGTTCGACTAGCAAATAGTGCAATAACTTATCGTAAGTTACATTTGCAGCAGATTCATAAGAGACTGATTGTTTGGCTAGAGCTAAATCTATATTCAATTTGGCGCTTTCTGGGATTTCTAAAGGGTTGATATGAATATAGCGTTTTACAGAAGACTTTTGCTTATTTTTACCTCTTTTTTTAGCTGGGTTTGCAATACTCTGGTTTAAATCATTAGTTTTTTCATGCTCAGATCTATTGCAGGCTATGCTTTTTTCCAATGAAGCAAACCTTTTTTCCCAGCAGAAGGAAGCATAAGAACAGCTCAATATGTGCAATTGAAAATAGGATTGGTATTGAGCTAAATACCACGCAGCACTTGAAGTTAAAAAGCTAAGAAGTAGTAGAACCCAAATTAAGTGGTACATAACTAGTTCCTTTTCAAGCTGATTTAATGGGAACTATAATAGGATCTTTTCCTATGTTAAAAATAAAAGAGTAAGAAACAACGTCGGTCGCTAGAGGATCGATCAGTTGAAATGCAATTTCAACCCATATAGGAAATAACTGGGTTATTGTATAATCCCACTCATTAAAAGTCTGAAAAACACCAGAACTCTGCTGTATGTGGAATTGTGTCGAATAAGACTTTATACCTTCTAATAGTATTTCAGTCTGCCGATTATGAGAATCGGGTAATTCTCCGTAAGGCCAGTAATTGATAAAAAGTTTCCCTTGTTCTAATTGCAAATGCACAAAGGTCCTTTCATAAATATGTTCGTCTTGCGATAAAGTGGTTAACCAAACAATATTTTGTGTATCAGCATACAAAAAAGGAAAGATAGGTTTTTGCATATCTTTTTCAATGACTGTCTTGTCAAAGAGAATCCACAGTCTTTGGTAAAGGTACTCAAGTTGTAGTAATTGTTTGTGATAAGATAAACTTTTTTCATGATTATAGATAAAAAGATTTGTATAGCTGAGAGCTGTTATTACTAAAACGCTTAAGAATGACATTCCCATAATAGTTTCAATTAATGTAAAATATCTTTTGTATGCTTTCATTTTGGATTTTTATTTCAGAGATAAATGAAAAATATTTTCTAGGGGATAGCACACTTAAAATTTTTGCTGCAATTACTTTGAGGATAATACATTAAGAAGGGGAGAATATGACTCGCAATTACCAAGACATAAGTGAAATAGAAGACGATTTTGACATGGAAGACCAATCTTGGGGCGAAGATTTTGAACCTGACTTACCTTTGATCGACGAACTTGTAAAAGTGATTCTAATGCATAGAAATAGTCATTTTGGGGGCTTATTTACTATTATGCTCGACTATTACGATAGGGAAGAGAAAGGTTGTTCTGAAGAGTTTTCATTTGATGAAGTGGCCGCCATTGCACAATGGGAGAAAGAAGCTGGTCAAGATTTAGCTCCAATGCTTTTGTCAGAAGCAGAATTAAATCGCGTGCAAAAAGCGCAAGAGATGTATCAGCAGTTACGAGCTATTTACGAAGTTAAACAAGAGAAGAATATTCATCCTCGCTTAATTGCAGATTTAGTACTTGCGGATAACGAAGAGGATGAAGAGCAAGCCATCGAAGCCGTAGTAAAAGCTGGCACTTCGATTATCCCTGCTTTGATTGATATCCTCAAAACAGATGAAATGTACGATCCTTTATTTCCTGGCTATGGACTTGCACCCGCATTAGCAGCTATGTGCCTAGGTAAATTAAAAGATCCCCAAGTTGTCTCTATCTTATTTGAGTTGAGCGATAGTGAAAATGAATACATTGTTGATGCTGCCAGAGATGCCTTAATCGAAGTTCAAGAAATTGCTAAGCCTTTCCTTTTACAAATTTTACAAAGTAGACCCTATACTCGGGATAATCAAAAAGCGCTAAACATCCTATTATCTTTCAAAGATCCACAGGAAATAGCACCCATTTGCTTAAAATTATTAGAAGATTCACAAATTTACAGCCACTCTTTACTAGTTCAATTATTAGTCTTAGGTTGTGAGTTTTTAACTCAACCAACTGATCGACAAAAGCTATTATTGTTAAGTGAACTAAGCAATTTTCCTAAAGAAGCTAAAGAAGAACTACGTTTTATAGCTAAAGCTTGGAAATAAAAATAAAACGGGTCAAGTTTTTGTAGTGCTCAACAACAAAGCTTGGCTCGTTAATTGATACATTAATCTTCTTTTTAGACTTAGTCCTATTTGCTATGAGTTGCAAATAGATTTTTCAACCAATTTCTGATTTTAATACTAAACCTTATCTGTTCCGAAGCAATATGTCCGGACGATTTAGTTTCAATTAAACGCTGCTCTTTCTCTAAGTATTTAGTAGTGTCTCTATGGTATAAAGGAATTTTTTTAGTAGCAGTACTTTTTATTGTATTCCCAGTCGTAGCAAGATCTGAACTATTAATGGTCTTGAATTGACTCCTATCTAATACTGCAATTTGATTTATTTTTATTAAGGCTTTATCAGAGGTCTGAATAGGGACTACTTGGCGTATGGAGTAAACACCAAGGGCGTTAGATGTATAATGGAGTGGGTTCTCTAAAATATTTGTAAGGCCGATGGATGCTCCTTTTTGATTAGCAAGGAATTTACCTACTAAATCAGGACCTAATACTACGGGTTTACCAGTTCGGAACTCAATTCCGCGTACTCCCAATTTATCAAGAACTAGAGCATCACCCGTACCTTTTGATGAATCACCCGTAGAGGACCTAGTTGGTATTAACAACGTTTGAGAAATAATATTGATTTGGTTATTTATATTAAAAAATCCTCCATCGCTGGATTCTATTGTAAATAGAGTAGATGTTTCGCCTCCAGAGGGATTATTGATGGGTTGAAAAATTAAAACTCTTAAAGCTGCCTGGGCTTCACTGGCAGTTCCATGGAATTCATAAATACCGTCATTTAAAAATGTAAACCCTCCTAAAAGAATGGATTCATTCGTAAAATTTCCCGTTTTAGGGTTACTAATTATAATACGATAGATGTTTATTTGATTAGGATCGACATCTTGAATGGTAAAAGTTTCAAAAACCTTTAACCTTGATAAGCTGCTAATAGGGGTTGGTGAAATAAAACCTAAGATTGATGAGGAGTCATTGACAGATTTAACTATGACCGTTGTATCGGAGTCTGGTGTAGCCCCATCATTAGATTGCAGAGTAAAAATAGTCGTTACAGTATCATCAACAGCTACTTGATTTTTAGCTGGAATAAAGTTAAGGGATCGAAAATCGTTTGTAGCAGCTATTGCATTTCCAGTAAAAGAGTAAATTCCTGTAGATGGATTATATGAACCTAACCCTCCAGATAATGTACCATTTGTGGGTGTGCTTAAAGTAATAGTATAGGTATTGATATGGCTGTAGTCAAGATCTGTAATATTTACAGAGAAAAATGGTTGAATTACACTATCGTCATTAACTATTTGATTAGGTATGGTACCACTAAATACAGAAATATCGTTAACAGATATTGCCAGCACAGTGATAAGGTCATGGTAATCAGCATCATCATTTGACTCTATTGTAAAGCGCGTTTCTGTGGAAGAACCAACCTCTACTTGATTACTCGTAGGTATAAAGATCAAACTTTTAAAACAAGCTTCTGCTTGAGCTGCAGTTCCTATAAATGTGTAAATTCCTGTTGCTATATCATACGATCCACTGCCTCCGCTAAGAATTCCATTATTTAAATTATCTAACTTAATTGTATAGATATTTGACTGAGCATAATCGTGATCAATGATTGTCAAATTAGCAAAAGGAATTATAAAATGATTATCATTGACAGACCTGCTTAGTAGCCCACCAGAAATGGTAGATGGGTGATTAACACAAGAGACAATAACACTTGTATGATTATCTGAAATAGCTCCATCATTTGAATTTAAAGTAAATGATGTCACAAAAGTTGAACCAGGACTCAGTAAGTAGGGGGTAGGAATAAAGATAAGATCACGAAAACAGCTTTGTGCAGCTGAAGCAGTTCCTGTAAAACTGTAAATTCCAGTCGTTAAATCATAAGTTCCAGTTCCACCGCTTAAAGAGCCGTAAGTAGAGTTATTTAATAAAATAGTATAATGGTTGACCTGACTAGAGTCTACATCGTTAATAACCAACGATAAAAATGGTTTAATGGTATCGTCATCATTAATTGTTTGTCCTGCTACAGTTCCGCTAAATAAAGAAGGATCATTAACATCAGTTACCAGAATAGTCGCAGTGTCATACGCAAGACTAAAGGCAGTGTCGTTCCCGTTTATACTGACGTCAACTTTGGAGCGAGCTGAACTATAGCTTTGGTCCCATGCTCTATAGCTTATCTTAGCTGAACAACCATTTTCTCCATCAGGAACAAACCGAATAAGATCACTGTCTCGGAGTAAAAGGGCATTAGTACTTGAAACAGGTTCAATACTTAGCCATGAACTTCCATTATCTAAAGAATATTGCCAATCACCTCTACCAGATCCACTAGTTATAGAAGTTGCCATAATAGCAATTCCGTCAATGGCTCCTGTATCAACATCTGAAATTGAACTTCCAATAATAGATGTAATAGACTGCCCTCCATTATGAATGTCATTTTCCGTAATAGAATTCAAAATAGGATTTATTGGACTTAATACCGGAGCGTCGTTAATGCTTGTTACAGTGATTGTTGCTGTATCTGTTGCTGTGCTAAATGCTGTAGTTCCGTCGTTAGTAGAAGTATCAACTTTTATACCATATGTGTCAGAGGTTTGATCCCAAGCGCGATAAGTAATTGTTGCAATACAACCATTCTTACCATCAGGATTAAAGCGGATAAAATCGGTTATGCGTAATAGTAAAGCGTTTGTTGCTGAGACAGGTAAAATGTCAATCCAAGAAGCTCTATTGTCAACGGAGTATTGCCAATTGCCTAGGCCTGTTCCACTGTTTATCATAGCATTAGTGATAGCAATACCTTTTAAAGCACCTCCATCGATATCATTGATTGAGCTTGCGGCAAAAGAGGCGATGGTTTGCCCTATATTACCAATATCATTCTCTGTAATAGTGATTAATGAAGGGGCATTAACAGTTAAAATAGGAGCATCATTGATACTATCGACAACAAGCGTAGCGGTATCGGTTCCTGAACTAAAAGCTGTCGATCCCCCATTAATAGATACATCATAGCTAGACCCAGGAGCACTAATCGTTTGATCCCAAGCTCGATAAGTGATTGTTGCTGTACAACCATTATCTCCATTAGGATTGAAACGAATTAAATCGGTATCTCGCAGTAGCAATGCATTTGTATTGGATACGGGAGAACCATCAAAATTAGTCCAAATAATTCCGTTATCAATTGAATATTGCCACTCTCCTGTACCTATTCCACTACTAATAGCTGTAGCAATGACAGCAATGCCTTTCAAAGCGCTACTATCAACATCACTTATTGAGCTCCCTATAAAAGAACCGACAATTTGTCCTATATTGCCAGATTGATCTTCAGTAATTTGACTCAATGTAGGATTTATTGCTATCAATACAGGAGCGTCGTTAACATTCATAACCGCAATCGTTGCGGTACCGTTAGCGCTACTAAAAGCTGTTGTCCCCCCACTTATAGAGACATCAATATAAGAGCCTGCTGAACTTATGGTCTGATCCCATGCTTGATAAGTAATAGTTGCTGTACAACTATTCATTCCATCCGGTTCAAATCGAATTAAGTCCGTATCTTTTAGTAACAAAGCATTGCTTATCGATACAGCAGTGATATTCGTCCACAGTGTTCCGCCATCAATCGAGTATTGCCAATTACCTGTACCTGCTCCACTTGTAATAGTAGTAGCTGTAATCGCAATTCCTTTTAAAGCCCCTGTATCGTCATCATCCATTGAACTTCCAATAATGGATGAAATCGTTTGCCCACCATTTCCTATTTGATTCTCTGTAATGGGTGTTAGAATAGGATGTATTTGATTTAAAATTGGCGCATCGTTTGAGTTTGAGACAATTAAAGTTGCTGTATCTGTTGCAATACTAAATGCGGTGGATGTCCCATTGACTGTCGTATCTACAACTGTATTGTGAGCCCCTGAAGTTTGGTCCCAAGCTCGATAGGTAATCGTGGCTATACAACCATTAATCCCATCAGGATGAAAGCGAATTAAATCATCTGTATGCAGTAGCCTAGCACTAGTATTCAAAACAGTACCAAATAAAAGCCAACTTGAACCTCCGTCAATCGAGTATTCCCAATATCCAGTTCCTGAGCTTACAGATGTTGCTGTAACTGCGATCCCCATTAAAGCCCCTGCATCGACATCATATATAGAGCTACTAATAAAGTCGTCAAATGCTTGTCCTAGATTGGATATATCGTCCTCGCTAATAGGGGATAAAGTAGGAGAAATAGGACTTAGAATAGGTGCATCATTAACACTACTGACGACAATAGTCGCTGTATCTATATTATTGCTGAAGGCACTAAGACCTGGCACGGTTGTATCTGCTTTACTACCAGAAGACGAATGGGTCTGATCCCAAGCTTTATAACTGATTGTTGCACTGCAACCGTTATGTCCATCTGGATTGAATCGGATGAAGTCAGAGTCTGTTAATAATAAAGCATTATTATTTGAAATAGGTTCTATATCTAGCCATGAAATTCCACCATCAACAGAATATTGCCAATTCCCGCCACCAGGACCACTAGAAATAGATGTAGCAATTATTGCTATGCCGTAAACAGCTCCTGTATTAATATCATGGATATATACACAAACAAACTCAAAAATTGGCAAAAGCATTGCTAACAATTTTAAAATTGTCCGTGATACGCTTGTCTAGGCAACCTTTAATATCTTCTGAAGGTTTTCTAAGCTTTTCTAGAA
>JARBTQ010000036.1 GCA_029240075.1 Chlamydiales bacterium | reverse complement strand
CGTGAAGATCGTCTTTTACTATAGGCTGTAATATGACACTTGATTTTTTCAATATTTTACAAAACTTTCAAATCAACTTCTCCCGCTAACATGAGGGAGATTTTTGCTTTTTGATTACTGCATATTGCGCATCAAAAGTGAACGTTATTATACAGATTAGGAATTTCCTTGCAAAAATATTTTTATTTTTTTTTCAAAGCTCTAAATATAAGATTAGTAGGCAAAAATTATTACCGTTTAGCTCTCTATTTTATATCTGCCATTGAACTTTTGCTAGCTTATCTAGTGGCAAAGTTTAGGTTATTATCTATTTTACCGGAAATTAGTGTTAATCGGAGGGATTATTAATCGATCAAATTGCCTACTCTATCGCACGGCTATATAAGGTTTTGTACGCATGCGCCTTTACAGAAAGCCTGTTTTCACTCGAAGATTACAATTTTACCTTTCTATAAGTATAGAATTTGCGGGGGGTATCAAAAGCAATTGCATGTTTATAGATAAGTTTCCTAATTTTTCTTATGCGGTATGACGAAGTAAATGAGCGTCTAAACAGTGAGTAAAAAATCCTCTCAAGCCATGGGATAAATAGCTTTTTTACCTGCCCCTCTTCATAGGCCATGATTCTATTTAAATTTTCTAAAAGCATATGCATGGTTTTCCTATGAATAAGGGAAGGGTCTGCTTTTAGTTTTTCTAAAGCGTTATCCACCATAACTTCTATCTTTTCGAGTGATAAACCATGTGATTTATCCGTAGTTACCGATCCTCTGGCAGTTATGTAATAAGTAGAGCCATAGTGTTTAGTATAAATAGAATTAGCCACAATTCCTAAGCTTTTATTAATTAAAAAAGGATCAATAGTCATTGCACCTCCCAATTTCCAATTTATAATTAACAACAAAACAATTAAATTTCAAATTATTTATTATTTGAATTAATATTATTTTATTTATAAATTTACTACTTGTAAAAATATGCGAGGTCAGATATTTGAAGCAGACAAAAGGATCAACTTTTTTGGCTGTTTCCATACGGAAGAATTTCCTCGCGAACAATCAAGTTAAGTTGTTAAAATCTAATTCCCCAAGTTCACGAAAAGTACAGCTTTTACGCGATTAATCTTGGAACATTGGGTATAGTATGAGTATTGATAGAACCAATAATAGAACAAGTAGATGCATGCATGTTAGATAAGAATTATTTTAATGTTGGACTCGATGATCTTATAACCCCTGATGGCAAAATTACACAGTTGCGTGCTGTTAGCGAAAATATTTTGGAAGCAACTGTCTTAATTGAAAAAATAGACGCCCTATTTGTGGGCTTTTATATTGATATACAACAAGTTTTTTTTAATATTAAAAGCTCTTTAGCTCAATTAGGTATTAACGGCATAGGTACAGAATATAACCTAGAACTATTTCACGGGACAGCTGAAGTCAAAGTTAGATTAATTGCTTACGGTCCAATTGCAGTAGCGATGCTGCAACACATTGAGGTAGGAGCTTATATTGGCAGACTTTTTGCAGCTGATGAGCGGCGTAAAGTCCGAAATCCAGATTACTTATCACGTATGTTTGGACGAGTTGACTATCAAGGCAAGCCGTTGTTATCCTTGGGAGGGATGCAGGGAGGAGACGACTTTGTACTTGAGCGAATAGATGGTCGTACTGTAGCTTTTTTGACTCTACAAGAAGGTATAGTCGAGTATGATAGTTCCATCTACGGCTTTTTACCAACAACAGGAAAAGCTTTAAACACTCAGTATAGCATTAGAAATCTATTAGCTTTACACCAAAAATGGGTTCCTAATGAACCTAAAATTGCCAAAAAAGGAGATATCTTATTAGTTCGCACTTTACCATTGCATATACGGTCTGTGTTTGGGAGGGTGGTTAATGAGATTTTGGTTCCTGATTATAAGCATACAACAGCATCGATCTTACAGCCCGACACTCAAGCCTCTGGTGACATTTATGAACTATTTGGTAATGCGGATCGAGAGTTAACTGATATCCCATTAGAATTTTATACACTAGAACCTTACCGTGAACATGTATTCTTTGCTGATAGAGATCAACTACAAGTATGCTTAGAAGACAATGAGAAGGTATTTAAAGTTTTTGAAACTGCTCCTAAAGACCCTAATCAGCAAGCTGCAGTATTTATTGTAAAAGGGGAGCAACTTTTAAATCTTAAGGAAGAGGACTGGATTAGCTGTAAGCACCGCAAACATCAATTCCCAGGTCTTTCTCATACTTCTCGTCAAGCGATCATGGTTGAAAGAAATATTCAACAGCAAGCAAGTTACCCTTTTTTAAGGGCTATAAAAGATGGGGAAATTACAAGCCAGGGAGTACTTTTCACGCGTTATTTCCCTAGCCCTGTAATGAAAAGAATGTTGTTAAGTGAACCTGTGCAAAGAAGCCTTAAAAGAGTTTACTTCCAATATCCTTCCTATTCTCGGGGCGAATTTTTCTCGCATGAAGACCGCTTTTTATTGATCGATCTAGTAAAATTTGGTATCCCTGTTTATTGGGTCGACCAAAAAATGGGCCGAGTTTTACAGTATATTCGTCGTCCTGGAAGGGATTCAGGAATGTTTGTTCCATTAGGTAAACAAGAGGCCTTTTGCAAGGCAACTTTCTGGGGTATTTATGGATCGAATCTTTACGAAGGAATGTTTGAAAAAGAGATTCATGAACTTCTTTCGGGCATTATTGCTATGCAAGAGCAGATGAATCATCCTCTACTAAATCCCGATACAATCCTTGCTCTGGTTACAGGTGGGGGGCCAGGGGCTATGGAAGTAGGAAATCGTGTAGCAAAGAATTTAAATATTCTATCCTGTGCTAATATTGTAGATTTTAGAACTAAGGATCGCGCTATAGTTAACGAGCAAATCCAAAATACTTATGTTGAGATCAAAATGACTTACCGCCTCGACAAATTGATCGAGAGGCAGGCAGAATTTCATTTAGATTTCCCTATTTTCTTAATGGGGGGCATTGGTACAGACTTTGAATTTACATTAGAAGAAGTAAGCCGTAAAGTAGGTTCTGCTCCAGCACACCCGATCTTATTATTTGGAACTCCAGAATATTGGGAACAGAAGATTACGCCACGCTTTCGTTGTAATTTAGAACATGGAACGATTAAGGGATCTGAATGGATTAGCAACTGTTTTTATTGCATACAGAACGCTAAGCAAGGCTTAGAGGTTTATCGTCAATTTTTCAGCGGTGAACTTCCGATAGGCAAGGATGGACCTGTTTTTGAAAAAGGATTTGTTATATTTCCACAATTATCTGGGGAATAGATCATGTGGAACATACTTGATACTGGGACAGCTTCTGCTAGAGAAAATATGGCTCTGGATATAAAGCTGCTTCAGAATTTATCTCCTTCCGATGACCCAATTTTACATCTTTACGATTGGGCAAATCCTAGCGCAACTATTGGACATTTTATAAAACCTGAAGATTTTTTAAATATGGACCAGTTGGATGAGCTTAAACTAGATATAGCGCGTCGTCCTACAGGTGGAGGAATTATCTTTCACCTTTGCGATTTTGCTTTTTCAATTTTAATTCCGTCCCAGCACCCTTTTTTTTCATTAAATACGCTGCAAAATTACATTACAATTAATGAACAGATCATTCAAATTATTAAACCTCTTTTATCTAAAATTGGGGAACCCCAGCTCCTTGAATTTTCCCCTGTAGCTCAAGATTCAGCCTCAAACCGCTTTTGTCTAGCAAACCCTACCATTTACGATATAGTCATAAATGGGCGCAAAATTGGTGGCGCTGCACAGCGTAAAACCAAAGTAGGACTATTGCATCAAGGCAGCATTACAGTTGCATTACCTGCAATCTCTTTTTTAGAGAAAGTCCTTAAATCAGGAACTCATGTTTTAAGCTCGATGCAAACAAATAGTCTGTCTTTATTAGGGCCAAATTCAAATGATACTGATCTTAAATATATGCGAGCTTCGATTAAAACCAAATTTATCTCGCATTTTTCTTGCTAATATACTCATTTACACAATAAAAATTCATTTTATCTCATAATTTTTTTAAACTTAAATAAGCCATGTTTTCTATGAAGCCCTATTTTCCCAATTCTTTAAAAATACCTGAATGCAAGACTAAAACACTAGATTATAGTGTTACCAATGAAATTCCCAATTTACCTTTAGAGGTTATCAAAAGCTGCTTTGGGTATAGCGATTTCTTTCAATTGTTCAAGTACCGACAGGTTAGTCATACAATCAAAGTTATCTCAGAAGAACTCATTGCAAAAGAACTTGCTGACATGACAAACTTTCTACTGAAAAAAGGAAGGCAGCTGGAACAGCAGGAAAAGTTGAACCCCATGCAGTGGAGCTACAATCTAGAATTACTAGCTAAAATTAAAGGGGATTTACGTAATCAAAAAGTATTATTATCTGATCGGATATTGACCTCTTATCCTCTATTGTTATTAGTTATTCATGAAAGTTTTGATAAGCAAGGCCTACCAACTATACCTGAAGATTTATTTGCATTACACATCTCTAAATTGAGCCAACACTTTGCAATTTTACAATATAGAAAAAAAACGCAACTGCAAATTTATAGGGCTGAGATCATAGAAAAGTTTCAAAAAGCATGTCCTCGGAACAATGCAGAACATTTGTCTTTACGTGACATTAAAGAATATACAAACGGGGCTAATCGACGTTCGATGAAAGCCAGTATAGCAACGTTGAACACTATTTTATATGGTATTGCAATAGTTGCGACTTTCATATTATTAGAACTAACACAGGAAGGAGATAAAAGGTTAAAGGGTTTAATAGGGGTTTGGTCTCCCACTATACTCATGAGCCTTTGCATGACCTCAATTATTTTTTATGATTTCCAAAAGAAGTTAGTGAAAGATTTTTCAGAAAATAGACAATTCAGAAGCCTTGCAGACTCCCACGTAGTCCATCTTGTATAAAAACGGCTTAGATAGGCTCATTTCATGTAGAATAGATCTGTTTTAATGTATACCTTGAACCATTTCTTACAAATAGATCTCTGTCGAAACCTGTTTTGCAGAGATCTATCGAATTACCGATAGTACAGATTCAAAAGAGGCTCAGTAAAGTTACGATCACTGAAAATATGAACCGTTACACTAGCCGTTTGGCTAAGTCTAATATGAAAACAACTTTAAGCGTTTTAAGATTAAAGAATCCTCATGAAAACGTTCCCCTTAATTTTATTTAAAACCTTTGAAAGCAACTTTTGATAGGCTTTGTATAGAAGTTAGCTAAACAATCATATGGAGCAAAATTTCAACTTAAGTTTTTATAGATTTTTTGCTATTGTATAGACTATAACCTTTCTTTAGGAAGAGTGGCAGAGTGGCCGAATGCGTCTGTCTCGAAAACAGAAGTCGGGTAACCCCTGACCGTAGGTTCGAATCCTACCTCTTCCGACCTTTATCTACTTTTATTCTTCAGATTATGACATAAAATTAAAGCTATTTTATAGGTATCTATATCATAGCTAGCCTAAATTAGTTTAATAGGCTAGCACGTGACAGATAAATTTTTAAACTTTTGGGTATTTATTAAGAAAGTTAATTGTTATATCAAAATTAGGATCTGTAGCATCGTCATATACACGCAATTGGTGTAAATTCTGCTCCATTCGCTTGTAGCACTCTTTTGATGTAATTTTTGGATCCAGGTCTTTAGCCTCTTTCATAAAAATTTCAAGTTTATGTTTAATCCCCTGAATTTGTTGCCTATCTAAGTTCTCTAACTTAAGGCCTTCAAAATCTTTGTTAAAGGCTTTTATACTATCTTTCATGCCTTTTGCATGAACCCCATCCTTTATGGTATCAAAAAGCTTATTTCCTGCTGCTACGGATAAACCTATTAATCCTCCAACAATACCTACAGTTAAACTCATCCCTGTATGTGCTACAGCTCCTGCAACTGCAATTCCTGCCATCACAGTAACTACAGGAATAGCTAAAGGTACTTTTAAAACAAAGGGTAACTTCTTGAAAATCCCTCCAATCCCTTTATATAACCCTCTTGCTGTTTTCCCAGGAACTGAAGCTAGCTCTGTTAATATTCCCCCAACCATATAAGTAGCTGAAGCAGACGCTGATAAACCTTTTTCATCTGATTTCCCAAGAAGAAAACTAGATTCATCTCTCTTGCTTATAGGCTTAGCCCCTTCTTTTAACATGAAAATAGCATTATTTAGAGGCGTTGCTATAGTTTCAGCAGCATTGTTATGCCTTGAATTTCTATTAGTTTCCATCATAATTATGCGGTCACCTAAGCTATTGTCTATCTTGTCAAAAAGCTCGGTTTGTTTTGAAGCCCCCGAAGAAGAGTTCTCCTCCACAGAAGATCTAATTACAGAATAATCATTCCGCCCAATATTGTTCATAAATTAACCTATCTATTTTCTTAAATTGCAAATTAACTTTTAATATATATATTAGGCCGCTAAGGCTTCTGTAGCTAAGCTTAAAACTCCTTTATTATCAGGAAGATCGAATTTCTGACTGATCTCGATGCAGCTATTAAAGGCTTGAACCGCTTTCTCCTTCTCTCCTAGGGCTAAGAAGCATCTCCCTATATATAAATAGGGTAAAGCAGATTCACTTTCATAAGCGGTTATCGCACTAAATATCATAATAGCCTCTACAAGCTTTTCTTGTTTAATCAAGCTCAAGCCCATCCTAAAATAGTTATAAGAGTTATATTCGGTAAGAGTAGCAATATAAACCATACACTTTAAAAAATTTTCGTAATTCTCAATACGAAAATAGCCATCGGCCTCTTCTTGTAATCCATCCATGTCTTTATCTGCTATATTTAAGAGGTTTTGCAACTTCTGCGCTTTATTAAGTACTTCTATATTTTTTTCGGTAGAAAACAGTTCATACAATTTTAGTCCAAGTTCGTCAGACATTTTATCAAATTTTTCAAGATACATTTATCAGCTCCTTACGGTAAGGTTGATTTATACCTTGCAATGTACGATAAAAAAATAAAAATAATATTAAGACTGAAGAATATAGGTTAAGTAATTTATCTAATTGATTGCATTTCTAAAGCCAACGTTTTGAAAATACTAGGCACTAAATTAGAAAATTTTGCTTGAAATGAAATTTGCCGTAGGTAAATGCAGACAGGATTAAAATTAATTCACTCTATGAAAAATAGTAACCCTATACCACACTCTAGACTTACTGTTCGTGTATTTTATTTAAGCTAATAGCAATTTTATCAACCAGCTATTTTACCTCTTTTTCTACAATGACTGCTACACAGCTATCTGACCAAATGTTCAAAGAGGTTTCAACCATGTCTAGCAATGTATAGAATGGTAAAATCAGCCCCATTAACTGTATAGGGATGTTCATACCTACCAGGAAAGAGCTTGCTAAGAAATAACAACCCATAGGAACTCCTGCATTGCCAATTGCAGCTAAGGTAGCCAATCCGATCCATAACATATAGTCGAAGGTAGAAAAAGTAATGCCATTTAAAGAAGCTACAAATAAAACTGTAATCAAAATAAAGGCTGCACATCCATTCATGTTAATAACAGTGCAGAGAGGAAATGTGAACTTTGACACTTTCGGAGATACTTTCAAATTTTTTTCCGCGCATTCAATAGCTAAAGGCATAGTACTATTTGAAGATTTAGAGAAAAATGCTAGGGTCAATGCTGGAAACATCCCTTTAGCTACATTCCAAGGAGAAATTCCTTTGGACCTAAGCAAAAGAGGAAGAAAGATAAATCCTTGTACTAAGTTTGCCCCTGTAACACATACGAGATAAAGCATAAGCCCCTTAAATTGTCCTAATCCATGTGACATCTCTTCATATAAGATAACTGAAAAAGCCCATACAGCCAAAGGCATTAGTTTAATAATGTATTGAGTCATCTTTACTAATAGAGCAAAAAGATGTCCGAATAGCTGATGTAAGAAATCCTTGCTCTCTTTAGGCAAACTTAGGGTTGAAAACCCTACCAAGAAGGCTAAAAAAGCAATTCCTATGACATTATTTTCTAAAAATGCCGCAATTATATTGGAGGGAATAATTTGAAGGACAAATGAGAGGTAAGAGCGTTGAGGAGCGTGTATTAATTCCTCGGCAACTGTGGTAGCTAATTCTGTTTTACGAGCAGCGGGGTCAATTACCAGAAACAGTATTAGAGCAATGGTTGCGGCAACAATCGTTGTCAGTAAAGTATAAGTTAGAACTTTTTTACCTAAAAGTTTCATCTCTTCCCACCCCCTCATCCCTGATAAAGTAGAAGTGATTGATAAAAAAACTATAGGTAAGCTAATAAGCTTTAAAAGATTAAGAAATAGATTTGATACGACATGGCTAGCTTCAAGAAGAAAGTCCACTCGTAGGTAACCTGTCACTAATCCTAATATAATTCCCAAAAGTAGGGGTGAAGATACATTTCTTTTCACGTAATTGCCTAAATTATTATTCTATTTGAAGTTGTTTTAGATGATAAATTTGGAAAAGTTAATTAGATCCCTTTGCAAAACTTTGCTCGTAGGAAAGGGCTCATGCATATTTAACTTCCAAAGGGGGAATTTTTACCCTTGATTAGCCCCAACTCAACAGTTAGGGCTTTCTATTTCTGACTATTTAGAAATCATATTATGGAAAACCGCATCTACATCATCAAGAGCTTCAAGCCATTCGACTAAATCCCAGTTAGCTTTCGCGGTTTCTTCATCACATTCTACGTGACTTTTAGGAATCATTTCGAGATTAGCTTCTTCTACTTTAACCCCTTTTTGTTCTAAAATTTCTTTAACAGCAAATAAATCTTTCGGATCAGTTATGACAATAAATATGTCTTCAGCTTTTTGAAAATCCTCAGCCCCAGCTTCAGTTGCTACCATAAATAACTCATCTTCTATAACATCTTTAGCTGAAATATGAATAATCCCCTTGCGATCAAAATTAAAAGCTACAGCACCAGGGTTAGCAATAGAGCCTCCCCGCTTATTCGTTGCAATCCGCATGTCAGAGGCTGCTCGGTTACGGTTGTCTGTCATCATATCGACAATAAGCCCAACCCCTCCGTGTCCATAAAGTTCATACACCATTTCGAAATAATCTGATTGGTCTTGACTGGAAGCTTTTTTGATATTTCTCTCTATGTTATCTTGCGGCATATTGACAGCTCGAGCTTTTTCTAAAGCCAAACGCAAACGTGCATTAGCCTTTGGATCAGGGCCTCCTCCATTTTTTACTGCACTAATGATCTCTTTTGTAACACGAGAAAACATTTTTCCTTTTTTTAAGTCAGCTTTCTCTTTTCGATGCTTAATATTCGCCCATTTACTATGCCCGGCCATTTAATTCACGCTCCTTATGTGCATTTAGTAACTTTTTTGCGTTTGAGTATATGTGGAAATAAAATTTGAGGGTGCTGTTTTTCCCATAGTATAGCTTTCATATAATCAGGATAAGCCGCCTCTTGCGCTCTGAATTCTTTTGTATGGATATCCCTCTGCCCCTTTTTGTTTACAATAGGGGGATAAAAATGGTGAAGAATCTCATGATAAATCACAAATTTAACGAAATAACGAGGGACCTCTACTTGATCTAAGATACGGTGAATCTTTATAAGTTTTAAAAGATGGTGATATTGCCCCAATACTATTCGCGTTCTAGGCAATTTTTTAGTATCTCCATACCAGGTTATACATAGGGGTAAATCATCATCAAAATACTCACTCTTTAATTCATCTAAAATTTGTTGAAGGCAATAAGCTTTACCTTCTGTCACTAGATCGTCAGACCTTACCTTATAAGAATAGTCTAATTTTTTAGTCCTCTCATTGATGAAGCCTTTAATGGTAGGGTCAATCTTGTATTTTGCCATATATACAGCCAAAGCATGAACCACCTCTTTAGGTGCATTCAAAAAGATATGATTCATTGAAACGCGTGTCCAGCGCTCTCCGCAAGCAAGTATACGTAACATTGTGTAACGGTTGTAATTTATTTTAATATCAACATTTACACCAGATAAGACAGCTAACTCACTCTGTAATTCTTCAACAGTACGTTCCATGTTAATTTTATCTCCACCCCTTTCATCTATGAGGCAATTTCAATAAATAATTTAAATAGATACAGAAAACATAAACCAGTAAAAACTTAAATACATTGTTAAAAGAAATTAGATAAGCATCAGAAACAATTATTATTATTTAAATCAATAACTAGTAAAAGAACAGACTTCATTATATCATATCATTATGCTAAAATCCAGGGTCATCTTAAAGGACTTACAAGAAGTTACAAAGGTATTGAAAACAGAAGAAAAGAGATTTTTACAGCCTTTCACGTATCTTATGCTGCAATTTAATAGTGAAAACTGCTGCTAAGCTTTTAGTTAGCACCTCGAAAAATTTATAATAAAATCTTGAGAACTTGCTCTTTATCAGCGTTAGTCGTTAGAGTCGTTAAATCTTTCATAGATTGCATGCGTTGATTCAATAAATTAATTAGGCTAAGCTTTTTCTGCTTAAATTCTAAATAATCACAATACTGTATACATATATCAATAAGTTCACGTAGCTCCCCCTCTTCCGTTAAAAGCGGAATTACTTTTTTTACACCCTTTATGAAAAGAGGTTGATCACCTTGTTGAATGAGGAAATAAAGCAATTCTAAAATTAACTCTAAAAGGCCCTCTTCTTGAGGATCTCGATCGATAATTGACTGTAAGTAAGGACGAGCTTCATCAAAATCAGTTACTGCCAATGTTCTAGCTGTTAAAAACTCAAACCACTTAATGTCTAGAACATATCTGCTAAAATAACCCAGTAATTCAATTACAGTTTCCGTAAGGCCTTGGTCTAAAAGTTCCGACAGAAAATCATATAGAAAACTTTCTAAATCGTTTGCACAATGCGAGCAAATAATTTCAAAAATTTTATACAAGTCTTCCCCTGATTCTGCGCTAGAATCTAAAATAACTTTTAATTCATATAAGATCTCGCAAATAGACTCATCTGCATGAAACTTCCCTAAATCATACTGATGTATCCTATAATCAATCTCGTCACAAAAAACTGAAATGGAACGCTTCGACGGGACAAAACGGCGCCACAACTCGAATATTAAAAGATAAACTTTATCATGTATAACGATATCATCTGTCTCTGCTAATAAATCTTCTGCTAGTTCTTCAGGAGCATCGTAATTTTCAGCATAAATTAAAAAGCTTGCTTTATCTAAATGAATATCCAGTGCCTTTAATTTTTCAAATAGATCGCTAAAATTAAGTTGCCGATAATCTAGGATTTGCCAAGGTTCAACATTAGCGAGCTTATCTTCTGCAGAATGTAAGCGTAATAAGTTGTACAAAGTCTTTTTTGCAATCTCCACAGGCATTATCTCTCTTAGCTTAGTCTAACTTTTAACAACAATTTCCTTCCATAAAGCTCAAAGTTTTGCTTCTTAAAAAAGATTAAGCAATCTAGCTTTAAATAAGATCGCTTTATTATTTTCTTTGCTCTTCAATTTGAAGGAAATGAGTATAATTTATTGAAAAATTTTACAATTACTTTGACTATACATTTTATAGTAGATAGTTGACAAGTTTAAATTCGTACTCATAAATTTATTCTTATTCGCTTTTACCTTGCTTTTAGAATGCTAATTTAAGCGGAAGAATAACAGCGAGATAGACACCTAAAGAGCATGCTGCATACTCTGTAGTTACTTGTCTGATTAAGTTTCTTAAATAGCATTCTAGTGGCAGTTGCGATAAACCTCTGCAAAAATAATTTTGCAAGAGGTCTATTGATTGATGGCCTATGCTGGTTCTGTGGAAACCAAAGATGTTTCTTCATCCATAAAGTTAAAAAATAATTGATCATCTTTTACTGAGACGGCATAACGGCGCGACTGATTAGGATGTAGTAAAATTTCTTCTACTAAAGGATCTTCTAAATATTGTTCTATAACGCGCCTTAGAGGTCTAGCACCCATTTCTGGCTGGAACCCTTTTTCAACAAGTAGCTGTTGAGCAGCTTCATCCAATTCAATTTCAATTTGTTTCTTAGCCAAACGTTCTTTCACTTTATCAACTTCTATCTTTATGATTTCAGATAGATATTGTTTGTTAAGAGGTTTAAAAATTACCATATCATCCAGGCGATTGATAAACTCTGGCTTAAGGTGCTTTTTAGCTGAGCTATACATTTTTTCCTTAATAACCGAGTATTCAGGAATCCCCTCATGCTGTATGCCAAATCCCACTTCTGTAGATTTGCGAATGAGATCAGCTCCTAAATTCGAAGTTAAAATAATAATCGTATTACGAAAATCGATCTTTCTACCAAAAGAATCTGTAAGGCGCCCCTCTTCTAGAATTTGAAGTAAAAGATCCATAACTTCAGGATGAGCTTTTTCAATCTCATCAAATAATACCACACAGTAGGGACGACGACGTACTTGTTCTGTTAACTGTCCACCATCTTCATGACCTACATATCCCGGAGGGGAACCAGTCATGCGGCTGATAGCAAATTTTTCCATATATTCCGACATATCAATCTGCACCAAAGCATCTTCACCACCAAACATATGCTTTGCAAGTAGTCTTGCTAGTAAAGTTTTTCCAACTCCCGTAGGTCCAAGGAAAAGAAATGAACCTATTGGACGATTAGGATCTTTGATGTCAGCTCGGCTACGACGAATTGCTCGGCAAACAGTTTGAACAGCATCCTCTTGACCTATAATGCAAGACTTTAGAGTTTCACCCATCTTTAAAACTTTTGTAGTTTCAGCTTCTGTGAGGCGATTTACCGGGATTCCAGTCTGCTTAGCAACAACATTAGCTATTTCATCTTCATCTACAATAACTTGATGTTCGTCTTTATTGGCAGCCCATTCTGCTTGTATCTTTTGAAGCTCTTCTCGTAAATTTTTCTCTTTATCACGCAGCTTAGCAGCCTTTTCATATTCCTGCTTAGAGATAGATTCTTCTTTTTGCTGACGAATTTCTTCAATTTCAACCTCTAACTTAGTTAGATCTAAAGGTTGGTTCATCATTGCTATGCGCATTTTTGCCCCAGCTTCATCCAACAAGTCTATGGCCTTGTCGGGCAAAAAGCGACTGTGAATATAACGATCGGAGAGAACTGCAGCAGCATTAATAGCTTGTTCTGTGAAGATACACTTATGATGCTCTTCATACTTTTCTTTCAATCCCTTAAGGATAAAGATAGTTTCTGGTATGCTTGGCGGCCCTACATAAATTGTTTGGAAACGACGTTCTAAAGCAGGATCTTTTTCGATATGCTTACGATATTCGTCAATGGTTGTTGCTCCAATACATTGAATATCTCCCCTAGATAGGGCTGGTTTCAGTATGTTAGATGCATCAATGGCCCCTTCTGCGGCACCGGCACCTACAATTGTGTGTAGTTCGTCAATAAAGAGCAGTACATTCCCGTGCTTACGAACTTCATCCATAACAGCTTTAATACGCTCTTCGAATTGTCCCCGGTATTTAGTTCCTGCAATCATAAGAGCTAAATCTAGAGCTATTAACTTTTTCTTTCTCAAATTATCAGGAACGTCTCCTCGAATAATAGCTTGAGCTAGCCCCTCTACAATAGCTGTTTTTCCAACTCCCGCCTCACCAACTAATACTGGATTATTTTTACGGCGGCGGCAGAGGATTAGAATAAGTCTTTCTACTTCTTCCTTGCGCCCAATAACTGGGTCTAATTTACCCTCTTTATAAGCTTCCGTTAAATCTCTTCCGTAAGCTTTAAGTGCTGGCATTTTTTCAGCAGTTACTGTTGCTGAAGCTGAAGCTGCCTTGTCAATGGGTGTTGCAGAACTACTATTTATTGAGGGGTCTGTAGGTGGGATCCCAATTGGAGGTAATTGAAGATTAAAAGTATCTAGCTCTTTGATAACTTCTTTGCGTACTTCTTTTAAATTGATATTAAGATTTTCTAAAACTTGGGAAGCTACACCGTCTTGACGTAATAATCCAAGAAGAAGGTGCTCTGTTCCTATATAATTATGATTGAGTAGAGCTGCTTCTTCATTGGCATACTCAAATACTTTTTTCACTCTGCCTGTAAGGGCTGGATCTCCATAAACTTGAATTTCAGGACCATAACCCACTAGTTTTTCAACTTCGGTTCGTGCTGCCTCATAATCAATGTTTAAATTACGTAGAACGTTGACAGCCACACCTTGGCCCAGCTTTAAAAGGCCCAATAGAATGTGCTCGGTACCCAAGTAATTGTGATTCATCCTTTGGGCTTCTTTTTTAGCAAGTTTAATTACTTGCTTTGCACGATTTGTAAATTTATCAAACATGGGAACTCTCTCATCTAAAGTGGGGAATCGCCTGCTCGCAACTATGCGGATTCTAGTTTGATTCTAGGGGTTCGCATTTTTTTTTGTAAACGGCCATCTCCTTACAAGCATAGCCCCCTTGCAAAACTCTATTTGCAGAGATTTTACCTGACTATCTGCTATCAGGGTTATGCAGGAAGTTTGATATGGCCAAGCTACAAGTTAGACCTCTTTCTCCTTTTAAGTACAATGGAATCGAATTAAAGTGTAACGATTTTATGCTATTCATTTTCTTATCTCGAACTAAGAGTTCTTAATCGATAAGATATCAAGAGTTTAGGTAAAAGATAAATCGTTGCGAGCTTATTTTTTAGAAGCCAATTTCGTGGTTTTTAAGAGGCTTCAGTAACTGGATAGAACTCAGTATATATAATACTGTGTTTTTTGCAAAAAGAGTCCTTTATCTTACCATTTTATTTGGGAAATTCTTTTTAGTTATATATCGCTCGGTGAATTTTACTTTTTCCTGTTAGCAGAGAAAACGGTTAAATTGTCTAAGCTCTGTATATTAATTTTAGTCTAAATTTTCACCATTTTAACTATGGCTTTGATCTAAAGCATTGATAATTTCATTTCTGTATTTTAATTCTATAAAACACCGTTTAAAAATTAGAATTCATTTGATTAATTAATTTTAACAAACTAAAACACAACACATTAATAAATGGCATAAATAATGCTAATTAAATTTCGCTTATTATTTCTAATAATTAAAGGATATAATATGGAACCTAATATACCTCCTATTGATAAGCATATATTAGCTATGCAATATTTCCATTCAGGGGTTGAAAAGTTCTTTGAAGGGATGACTGAGGACGCAAAACAAAACTTGTTACTAGCTATAAAAATTGATAAATCTCTTTCATTTGCATACTGCTATCTTAGCTCCATTTATTGCGAAGATGGGCATGCAGAAAAGGGTATTGAAATTTGCCAAGAGGGCCTTGGGGTTCATCCTAGCAATAGTTATCTACATTTTTGTTTAGGGCTTGCTTACCATCAAAATAGAAAATTTAGTGAAGCAATTGCTGAATTTCTTATCTATCATCGCTATGCGCCTACAGATGCAGAGTGCTTATTTATGATAGCTTCAACCTATGAAGAACTAAAACAACAAGATCTTGCTAAGCAATATTATCAATCTACAATGGCTGTAGATCCTTTGCATTTTCGTAGTTATTTCAATTTAGGCTTAATAGAAGAGCAAGATAAAAATTTTAATAAAGCTATTGAATTATTTAAACAGGTAGTTTCAATTCGTAACGATTATTGGAAGGCCTGGGTTAGATTGGGTTTACTCTATTTTAGGGAAAATCAGATAGAAAATGCTATTAATTCCTATTTACACGCTATTAAGTATATGCCTGATTTAATAGATGTTCATTACAATTTAGGAATTAGCTATCGGCTAATAAATAAACCTCAATTAGCGATCTCCTCCTTCCGAACTGTTATCAGTAAAAATCCTACTGATGCAGATGCCTGGTATAATTTAGGTATGGCATATTTAGATTTAAGGGATTACCCCACAGCTAAGTCTTGTATGTTCAAGGCATTAGGAATTAACTTAGAACACTCAGAGGCTCATTATAGATTGGGTTACCTTTACTTGCTAGCTGGAGAGCAAGACAAGGCAAATAGAGAGATTGAATATCTTCAAAAAACTCAGTCTCATTATGCGCCACTTTTACAGGAGCTTTTCAAAGTTTTTGGTTCCACTCAATTTCCTCAAAAGTAAATAGAGGGTTGCTTTTTTATAAATTCCCATGCAGATCTATTAAATAGTTTATGCTAGCACCAATAACTTATTTAATAGATCATGCTTTCTCAATTTAACATGAATTATTAAGATCTATTACTTAAGAAAATCTAATTTAGCATAATTACACTTCATATTGCTCTTCAACTATTGAAATTAATTGTTTTAACTTTTTCGCTTGTTTTAGCAAACTTTTAATTCTAAGGTTTCCCATATCCTTACACTGTTCGACCAGAACTTGTTGATAAGCTAGAGGTAATAACAAAAAATTTACTATATCGTATACACAGCTAAGCTGTATTAAACAATCTTGTCTGCTCTGATAAAATGTTTTTCGCTTTTGCTCTATAAGGAGCAACTTGTCTATACCAAGATCTTTATTGTTAAACCCTATGCAATCTTGCAGCTCCATCAACATTTTCTTAAGTATTCGCATTGGGGATTTAGGATTATCTAAGTCCATTAACTTTGGCATTTCTTGTCTAAGTGAAAAGCAGCATAACTCAAACCTATAGAAAGCCGACTTAGATGATTCTAATAAATAATCAGAGACAATTTTTAAAAAAAATAGGTAAGGTTGTATGCACTTTAGTTGATCTTCATTAAGTTCTATAGTTGGAAAAGAGGGTAATGAAACCAGTTTATTAATTCTTTTTTTTTGAAATTGGGATCTCCAATATGTCATGATCTCTTGTAAAAGTCTCTCACTCAAATAAGGAACTACTTCAGTCCAAGATAAAAATTTGTGATCTATTTTTTCTATAATATTTTCTACAGGAACAAATTCAAGAGCAATATTAAAGGTTATGACATTATATTGGGTAAGAGGCAAATCCTTTTGCTGAATAGTAAGTTGTAATGTTTTATAGTCAATTTCATCATAATCTAATTTATCCACTAAACTATTATAAGAAGCGAATCTTTGACAAATTAGTCTCCTAATTTTTCTCTGTTCAGAAAGAATCTTCCACTTTTTACAGACCAATGGCATTGTTTTTAAATCTTGCTTATCCTCTAAGTAGTTAAAGATTTTTGATAGTAACTGATTAGGTAAAGTGTCTACTAAATCTGAGTTGTTCTGAGGATTAACTAACCTCAATTGGCATAACATAGACCAAGTAAAATCTTTTGTAAAAGTCCATAATTTTTGCATAAACTTCCCCTCTTAGACTTTGCGAGCTCTTTTATTATAGTAATAGTCGCACAAAAATTTACAGAGAAGAGATGAACCAGTTTAAAATTCTATCTGACAGCTATTGTATGACAAGCATTTATATTCTCTTTATCTACTTTAAGACGATTTACCTACTTCTTTGCAAAGATCTGGCAAGACAACCGATAAGCACTACATAAGATTTTTAACCTTAATTAAAAAATAATAGTCCCTGTAGATTAAAAAATAAAATGTTATCAAAAGAATCATTCTCCCGTAACATTCTCAGATAGAAATTAAATAACATTTAATTTCTAAATAAATCAAAAAATCAATCCAGACTATACAAAGCGCGGTCGATTTGACCTTTTTTAGATGAAAAAAGAAGGGCCTAGACTCTATTATAGGAGTTCCAACACAACCTAAATAGAAAAAAGGC
>JARBTQ010000035.1 GCA_029240075.1 Chlamydiales bacterium | reverse complement strand
GCCTTTTTTCTATTTAGGTTGTGTTGGAACTCCTATAATAGAGTCTAGGCCCTTCTTTTTTCATCTAAAAAAGGTCAAATCGACCGCGCTTTGTATATCAAATGACCCTCAATTTGAAATTTACAATAAACTAGCTATTAGTACTCTTTTAAAATTAAGAGCTACTTGTAAAGCTGCTTTTTATGATGAAACTCTGTTAACGGCTGTTGTTAATAAAGCTTTAAAACAAATAACCACTGATCTAGCTAATAACAAATACCGTAGCCTTAATAAAGCTAAAATATTACCAGGATATAGGCGAATTCTAGCAGGCCTTTTAAAGATTTATGGAACAGATCTCAATAAGCTACTTATTTCCTCTATCAAAGCACATGATCTTGAGCTAATGAAAGAGGTTATAAAAGACAAACGTCTAAATTTTTTAAAATGTGCAGCTGATGGTAAAACCTCTTTAAGTAGTGTGTCTCTAAGGTTAGCTGCTACTGACCAAAAAATTGAGTTTTTAGTTTTTTTACTAAATTTGCCAAGCACAGAGCCTGAAGCTTTAAATAATAAATTAGTCCGGGAGGCCGCGATTAATGGACAAATTGAAACCGTAAAAATTTTATTGAAACACCCTAAGGTTGACCCTACAGTTAGAAATAATGAAGCAATTATTAAAGCTGGAATCAATGGACATAAAGAGATTGTAGACCTATTTTTGCTGCACCCTAGGGTTGCGAATAGTTTAGATAAAAATCAGCTCCTTAAATTTGTTGCTATTGCAGGGCGTACTGCTATTGTCAAAGAACTACTCAAAGATCCTAATATTGACCCCTCGGTAGAAAACAATAAGACTATTCGAAGATCTATGAAAAACAATCATTTAGATATTGTTATGCTTTTATTAGAGCACCCTAAGGTATTAGCCTCACTTCCTTTTAATGAAGTAATCTATTTTCAAACGTTACTCCACAACAGCTAATCACCAGTCCTATGCCCTTTTCTTTTCTTAAATAGCAATTTGCAAGCTAGTTTGAATCATGTATAATTGGACACAAAGATTTCAAAAGTTCGAAATAAAATGAGTAAAAAAGCATGCGCCCCCATTTTAAAAAAATCTATCTACAGAAAACTATTCGAGAAAACATGCTTTGGAATGCGAATGCGCAAGATATTATCAATAGGTTTCCAGAAGCAGAAATTATTGAAGTAGATCAACATTGGCGTATTCCCGCATTAGTCGAAGCATCCCCAAGCGATTGGTTTCATACAAAAAATGATGTTCTTGTATTAGGAATTAAAGCAGGCCTTACACATCAAAAAAACGGCCGCTCTTCCGACTATATTGCAGCTTCTATCTCGAATGGATGTTTAAGTGCATGCCAATACTGCTATGTTGCACGACGTAAAGGGGGGTCGAATCCCTTAACTATTTTCGTTAATATTGAAGAGATTGCGAACTCTATTGATCTTCATCAGCAACGTTTAGGTCCTAAGAAAATACCTAATCAAACAGATCCATTCCTTTGGACTTATGACATTGGTTGTAATGCAGATCTTTCTTTAGATGCCTTAGTCTGTGATCATCCTGGCTATCTCATTCGCCGCTTTGCCAAAATGCAGCATGCTAAAGCCACTTTTGCCACAAAGACTGTTAACGATGATTACTGGTTGCAATTCGATCCTCAAGGACATACTCGTATTCGTTATTCGATCATGCCACAACACATTGCCAAATATGTTGATATTCGCACTAGTCGCATCTCTGAGCGAATAAGTTCAGTTAATAGATTGGTCGCAGGTGGATATGAGGTACATCTTAACTTTTCCCCTATCATTATATATGGTGGCGAGCAGTGGAAACACGATTGGCTAGAGATTTTTAAGGAAATTGATGGTACTTTAACTTTCGAAGCTAAGAAACAACTCGCTTGTGAAGCATTTTTTCTATCCCATTCTACCGAAGCACATGAAACCAATCTCAAATGGAATCCTAAGGGAGAAGAGTACCTTTGGCGTCCAAGCATTCAAGTTAAAAAGAAGAGCAAACCTGATCTGCTTGTCTATGATTACGATCTCAAGAACAGGGAGTTAACCTGGTTTAAGCAGACTATGCAAAAATTCTTACCTTATTGTCCTATTCGTTATTCTTTTTAAAAAAATTCATATATAATTTATTGAAATTAGCTTTATTATTTAATAATATAAACAAAAGGAGACGCAATGGATAATATATCATATTTCAACTTTAATGAATTACCTGTTGAGCTACAAGAATCTATTTATTCTTACTTAGATAAAAAAACTGCGAGTAATCTACGCGCAACAGAAACGCTCAAACGATCTAATACTAAGCTTCAAACAATCTTTGATGAAAGAATGGCTCAGCAAATAATTCAAGATATCTCTAAAGCTCAACCCGATTATATACGTTTAAAGGAAGCATGTACAGCACCAAACTCCAAAGGTATCTTCAATTATACTCCCCTGTTTAAAACTATAGGAAATCTGTTAGCGGATGAAGTAGCAAAGGAAAAACCTAATTACGATTTGTTAAAAGAGCTGTGTAGAGTGCCAAGTTGGAAAAGTGTTGTTTCTACAATGATGCTTCGCAATGATAAATGGGGATCGGCTGTGGTAGAATTATTTTTACATGCGGTCAATGCCGACGCACATGAGTTGATAGAAAAATTAATAGAAAACCCTAATATTGGGTCATCATTAGTTGTAAATAAAAGTGTAATACCTGGCATCCCAGACACTACTCTTAGTGATCAAATAATATCGAATTTAGTTTGGGGCAATAAAATAAATGTTTTTAAAGCAGTATTTAGTCATCCAAAATTTCAAAAAAAGGACTATTACGATAAAGCAATAAAAACAGCGATTGCCCTTGGTATTGATAAAAGAGCGGACATGCTAGACTTTATCTATACTCTCGACCCTACTAATCTATCAAAATGCTTAGAAGCTAAAATAACAGCTCAATATGGGAATAAGGAAAGGCTTCAAAAGCTAATTCAGTCGTCTCAAGCTAACAACGCTAAAGTCGTAGAAGAAGTGCTTAAAGGGACTATAATTGGTGGTCATGCTAATATAGCTAAAGAAGTTCTCCAAGATCCTAAACTAGAATTCGCTTCTTCAGCGAGCGAAGCGCTTGGAATGGCCATACAATATCAGCTTAAAGAAATTTTCCAGATTCTCTTTAAGAGAGCAGATATAGATCCTTCATATAATGATAATGAAGCAATTATTATCGCATGTGTCCTTGGTGATTCAGAAAGCTTAGCGTTGTTGCTTCGCGATGCTAAAGTTAATCCTGCTGCGCAAGATAACTCACCAATCATCGCTGCTTCTGATGGAGGACATGCAAAAATTGTTAAAATACTTTTACGTTTACCTGAAGTAGATCCTACCGCTGATAATAATGCCGCAATTTTAGCTGCTGAAGCAGAGGGACACAAGGAAGTAGTACAATTATTGCTTAAGGATTCACGAATCCAAGAAACCTTAAATGATGAAGATAAAATTCGTTTACAAATAATGGTAGCTTGAATCCACATCTAAAGAATTGATTTAATTTTTAGTTTAGAAATTAATCATACGATAGTTAAGGTCCCTGTACACTTCGGTAGAGAGGGACCTTGCGTAAAGGAATAAACCTTATTTATTAGCTTGTGCTTTTAACACGCTATCGTTTGCAGTAGTGAACCCTTTAAAAAGTATTTTGCAAGAGGTTTATTCTACCAAAAACTGTTCCACCATTTTTAAATAGCCTAAAAGAAGCTTTGATTCTACGAACTCCTCATTAGCTTTGCTATAATGAATTGCTTCTAATAAAACTTGTTTTACTTTCTGCTTTTCTCCTATCTCATTAAGCAAAATGAGCTGCTTACTTAAGATACTTGCTGGCATATTTTTGTAATCATCAGGAGTAAACACATGAGTCTTAAACAAGTACTCCCAAATCAAAGATAATTTTAATAAATCTATTTTTTCTAAGGTCATCTGCTCGAAATATTGATTTGGTGATAAGCTTTGGTTTGAGTAGTCAGGTATAGAATCCATAAAATCTAAAATTGCGGTTTCCCTAAAGTAAGGATCATGAAGTGTGAAATAGTAATAACGATCTGTTTCTTGTGCACTTTTTAACCAAGATATTAAATTAGTAAATACCTCTTTAATACATTGTGCGGTAGGGCTACTTGATGGCAATGTTTTTTGTAATACAGATAGCCCCCTTTCTAACTGGGGAACCGAATTTTCAATACAGTGCTTACTATTTTTAATTTTAAAATATTGCACATGAATTCTTATATAGAGCTTGATTGCAGCATCCACTACTTTCAATAGGGAAGAGTCTAATTTTTCTTGTACAGCTTGTTCATACCAGTTAGAGCTAAAAGGTTTATTGTGCCCGGACTTACTAATAAATTGTAAAACGTCTAATTTAAATGAAAATTTTTGACCTTCTAACGCTAAAAAACCTCTTTGCTTAGGGTTAAGCTTTTCTTGTAATAGAGGATATAGTTGATCTATATCACATTCAAGCCTCAAGCACTTCGAGTACAGATACCTCAATGTAATTTCAATTAAAGGACTTTGAGGATTCTGGTTTACTAAGTCTGCTTGAAAAATAATAGCATTGACAAAATCCATATTAGATAAAGGTGAAAAACAGATGAGGCTTGACTCTGCATCATTCAGACAATCTTTAGAGCTTCTTATTTTTTCTATTATCTTAGTTAAGAGCTTTGGATAAGTAGGCTTTGCCACGTCGTTACTAGCAGCTACCCCAAGTTCTATTGTCTTAGTTAGGATCTTTCGATAAGTGGGCTTTGCGACACCATCTCTAGTATTTACCACTGGCTCCTTATCAAATAAAAATGTAAAATACGTATTAATCTCATTAGGAGTTTTCTTTAAATCTTCTTCTTTTAACCATATAGCATATGCTTCTGTGAATCTACCTAGTTTAAGCAGATAGAGAGCTTTTTCAAAACAAATTTGAGCTCCCTTCTCCCCTATTTTTTCTATTATATAAAGTATTTGCCCCCAAATATATTTGATATTTAAGAAAAACATTTGTTTTGATGGTATATTATCAGAAGTGTTTACTCGTATTTCAGTATTTTCCCAGAAATATGAGAGCTCCTCAGCGGAAGTGTGTAGACATTCGTGGTTTAGAACACTTACAATTATATTCAATAAAAATTGCTCTTTGCTAAATCTTGTAAGATCCATTACTTCATGAGTATGGTCATAAATTATATCTTCTATGACAGAATCTAATTTGAATAATATATTTAGTTTTAGCGTGAGTGCGTAGTAATCTTGAGAATCAATTTGTAACGCCTTTTCTATGCTAAATAAGGCCTTAGCTAATACTTCTAACGTCTGGTAGGGTATCGTGATAGATTTGGAAAAATTTTGCCATTCTTCATAAGCATAGATAAAATGTTTGAAAAAATCAGGGCCTTTATAATAATTCAATCCATCTATCTTAGAAGTCTCCGGTAACGGTGGTTTTAAAGATGCTAAATCTTTCATAATTTTATTAAATTGAGGGGATGATAAACGAAATGCCTTATCTGGAAATTTTGTTGCCAGAAATATGATACTTTCTTCATTCCAAGGCTGGAAAAAAGTGGCACCTTTTATGACTTCGAATTTTTTTAATTGAGGAAAGGCCCCTATAAACTTTTCAAACAAATTTATATCCTTTATAGGGCATTCTCCTCGACAATCCTTTGTTCCCCAAAATATTTTTACACTTGTCAGCAGAGGAAATTGAGGGTTAGACTTACAAAGAGTTTCCATTAAGTTAAGAAAGCCTTTTACCGTAATCGAGTGTAATGAAAAGCAAATACTCAGCGATTGAAGCTGAAAAATTTGTTTTGTTGCAATGAAAAATTTTTCGAAATGGAGAGATCCTATTTTCAATTGCTTGAGTAAAAGATGACGATCATCCAGAGATTCCATAAAATCATCTCCTTTTATTTCTATCGAAAGTTTCGATAGATGGGAAGCTGCTCTTAAAATACTATTAAACCTTTCTTTTATAATATGGAGAGTTTCTCTCTTCTTCTTGCTAGAGTCTTCTACATATAAATTCTCTATACGAAGTAAAAATTTCTCTAATTGATTCAGACCATCATCAGAAGAGGATTTACTAGGAGCAAAGGTCTTAAGAACATTTGCTAATAATTCAATATCTTCTATTCTATGTAGGGATTGGAACTCTAGCTTTAGACTTTTCAATTGGCTCAAACTCTGTAGTGCTGCGAGTCTTTGTTGCTTACCATTAAATTTTTTCAATAAATTAAAATTCAAAGAGATTTTATGGATAGAAGTAAACGATTTTAGATAAGGAACAAAGGAACTTGCAAAACAAACCTTTTCGTTTATTTGTATTTGAGTTTGTTTAATGTAGTCTTTTAAAGGTTCGGGACAAAGTTTTCTAATCCCTCTCATTCTTCTAGAAAGTTTAGCTAAAGAGTCAGCTTCTTGACTAGAAAGATAGTTAAAGATAATTTTTAATACGTCATTAGGCAAACCTTGTAGCGTACCGTTGTTCTGAAAATTAGATTTAGTTGGTTCGAGGGGACGCATTTTTTTTATTAGGCTGGGTTCACCAACCAATCTATCTTGAATATAATCTGATGACATAATGCTTCCTACAAATACTTTTACTAAAAAATCTACTCAAACAAAAGTAACATTTTTTTGTTTAATGAGATATTTTTTAATTCTGATATAGAAATTTATGCAAACTAAGACTTCTACTTGGTTCAAGAAGCTTAAAAGCTTATTAGCAGGAATTGGTAGCAAGGAAAGCAGGAAATTTTAAAAGGCTCAGCTATACAGCCTGCAAAGATTTTTTTAGGAAGCAATGAGATTAAATAAATGAAACAAGATTGGGGGCAGCTGGACTCGAACCAGCGGAGTCGTACGACGGGGGATTTACAGTCCCCTGCAATTGCCACTATGCGATACCCCCGAAAACGTAGAAAAGAATAATTGTCTTCTGAGAAATGCTGGCGAAAGGAATCGAACCCTCAACCGCCTGATTACAAATCAGATGCTCTGCCAATTGAGCTACACCAGCGTTGAATATACCGTTATTATACGGAAATTCGAATTATCCGCAATAGCTATTTAAAAAAAATAAAAATTATTTTTGCAAATCAGATAAATATTCAAGATGATACTTCTTAAGCTTATTGTAGAGGGTTGAACGATCAATCCCCAACATTTGAGCAGCTTGATTTTTATTACCATTTAAAACTCGTAATGCACTCTCTATGTGCTGCCTTTCAATCACTTCTAATGGAATAATTGAATTTTCAGGGTTCAATACAGCAGATTTATTTGCGTCGGAAATCAACTGATTTTCTTTCTTGTTTTGGTTTTCAGTGATTTTAATTGGAGATTCTAAAAATCGTAAATGCTTTAACTCTAAAATAGTTCCTTTACACTCAAGTAACATTGATCTTTCAATAAGATTTCGTAACTCACGCACATTTCCATACCAGGGGCAAGCTATTAGAACTTCAAGAGCATCGTGACTGATTTTCTGAACATTCTTCCCAAATTCTCGATTAAAGACCTGCACAAAATGGTGAACAAATGCCTCGATGTCCTCTTTCCTTTCTCTGAGTGGAGGCAAGTTTACATTAATGACATTAAGACGGTAATAGAGGTCTTCCCTAAACTCCCCCTTTTTAACAGCTTCTTCAAGAGCTTTGTTACTTGCGGTGAGCAATCGGATATCAATAGGAATATGAGTAGTTCCTCCTACTCGCCTAATTTTTTTCTCTTGCAAAGAACGTAGCAATTTAGCTTGAAGCGGTAAGGGCATATCCCCTATTTCATCTAAAAATAAAGTTCCTCCGTTTGCCAATTCGAATAACCCTTTTTTAGTTTGCAAAGCTCCAGTAAAAGCTCCTTGTTCATGTCCAAAAAGTTCACTTTCTAACAACTCTGCTGTTAAAGCTGTTGCGTTTACCTCGATAAAAGGGCGATGGCGTCTTGAGCTTAAAGAGTGAATGATTTGTGCTATGACTTCTTTCCCCGTTCCAGTTTCTCCATGGATTAAAACTGTTGATGAAGGGCTAGCAGCAATAATTTCCAATTCTGCGTAGATTTGCTTCATTCGAGCGTTAGGCCCTTGAACATATTGCTGTTTGAGTTGCTGTTGCAAACGTTCTGACAAACATTCCACTTGAGACTTGAGCTGTAATGTTTCAACAGCTTTATCAATGCGTAATTGTAATTCTTCTAAAGTAAAAGGTTTAAGCAGATAATCAAAGGCCCCCCTCTGCATCGCTTCTACAGCCTGTGGAACATTACCATATCCAGTAATAATTATTGGAATTATATGAGGGCTTATTTTTTTTATTTTATCTAATAAATCTAAACCATGCATATCTGGTAGACGAACATCAATAAGTGCAATTGAAAAAGGGTCTAAATCCTTGCTTTGAGATATTTGGTGTAGGCAATCTTCACCGTTATCAGCTGTGGAAGCACTCCACCCCTTTAAATTAAAATACTCCTTTAAAGAAAGACGAATGACATTATCATCATCCACAACTAATATCTTCTTATCCATTATAAGGCCTCTTTAATCTTACGATCACTTAGCCTATGTACTACCATGTTCCTTATTTGTTATCACATGACTTTCTGCGGCAAAATTAAAAAAGAAAATAATAGTAGGGGCGAGTAATACGACAAAAGGGAACATACTACAAAACCACTGAAAAGTAACGGAAAGAACACCTTCACTTGTTAAATAAGTAGCACCTGAGACCAAAGAAGTTATTAGTAAAAGCAATACGATAAGTAAAAGGGGGGTACAGCCTATAAAAAATAGAAAAAATTGTGTTGATGGATCTTTGATAACCCTTGACCAAACTAACTCTAAAACTTTGGGGATCTCTTTTTCCTTCAACGCTAACACAGGTACTACAAAAAAAAGAGCTAATAAGGGAACTAAACTCAACACAATCATGAGCAAAATAAGAATGAAAGGGCCTGACGCTAGTAAAATACTAATTCCCTCTCCAATAAATGGAATCGATTTTATAAAGAAAAAAAGACCCAATATAATCCAAAGCATACAATGGATAATAATAAGGGGAAGGAAAAGATAAGAGCTGTTTAACATGACTTGCCATGAACGAATTAAAGTATCTGTTATAGTAGTCTCTTTATTTTTAACTGAGTCATGATATAGCCTAATTAAAAGAATTCCAATAGGCGCCCAAATACAACCACAGATAAAAAAAGGGAGGAATGAAAGACCAACCTCAGCCCATGGTCCTGCGGCAATAGCAAAACCTCTACAAAAAGCAACTATTGTTCCACACACCAGCAAACAAGCACAAGTTAGGAAGTATTTTTCCTTGTTAAAACAGTTTTTTAACGCTCGATTAAAGATAAAAACTAATTTCTGTAAATTCATACACAAATAAACCATCTATTTTACATAAGTTCTGTTGTCGTCTACTATACGCAAAAATGGCCAATAAAAAATAGAATTTTTGCCTAATTGTGCCTTGCATTTCCTTGTCTAATGCTTTTACTAATTTTTTGAGCTGTTTATGCACAAAAGGCATTAACAACGGTAATACTTGATATTATGTGGTAAATTATACAAGACGCGGTCAGCTTTACTTTTTTTATTAGCCAAAAAAACGGTCAAATTGTCCGCGCTCTGTATAACAAACGAAAACATCGCTTATTGCAGCAATATTGATTAAGAATTCAAAAATAAAAACTCTGCAACAAAGCAAATAATTCGCAAACCATTCCTTTACAATTGGTTAAGATCCAAAACAGAAATAGGGTGCCCACTTACACGATATATAGGATTATTCTCTTTGTCGAGGATAGGTTTCCCAGATTCATCAAGGCAAGGTACAGTCGTAATACAATTCCATTGGTCTAATATTGATTTAACCGATTCTATTATATCTTCATAAGATGCTGTTTCCAAATTTAAAGGCACATGATCAGGATAAGGAACTTCACTACATAAAGTAGCATATTCTTCGTGAAATGCTTCAGGAAGGGATGCATAAGTTTCAGAATCTTCAATATGCTTTTCAGTTAAATTATAAGGAGGAGATCCGTTGTGAATATGGTTCCATGCTTGTTGACAAAGCATAAGGGCCCATTCTGATTCAGCTTTTTTTGTAGCACGAACATTATGAACAATATAATTTTCACCATGTGGATCAAAAAAATAAAGGTGTTTTCCGTCACATGTTAAGCTAATACTGTGGGGACCTCTGGGTGATTTTAAAACTAAAATTCGATTTTTTAATTCTGCTATATTCAGTTTTATTTTCCCCTCTATGATATCTGCAGGGGATAAAAAGCTCCATTTTAAACCTGTTAACAAATCTACACAAATTGTAAGTTTATTAGGGATATATTTCTTCCAGGAAAATCTAATTCCATCAGGAACTGGAGGTGTAGCCCATTTTACAACATCCTGATAGATATGATGTACAGAGCGAAAGAGTAAATGTAACCAATTTGGACTTTGAGGCACAAAAGTACGCTTTATCTCTTCTGAAGCTACTAAAAAATTTTTGGGAACTCTATACAGAGAGGAACCCAAAGCTGCATAATGAGCTAAAGAATCAGAATGAAGATTTTCAAGTTCCTCCTCTGTAAGACGGGGTTTCGGGAATTGAAAATAAACACTTTCTTGATCTTGTTTAACTAGTAATTTCTGAACATACTCTCTTGACTGTTGGTAAAACATAAGCCCTTGAATAATACAAAGAAAATTGCAACATTTATCAAAGGGAGTTTGAAAAAAATCTTCTACTTTATATTCGGTAGGAATTTGAACAGCCATTTTTTTCATTAGTTCTGTTTTTTCAGTCAGCTCAAGGTGTTGAGGTAGAGAAGTTGCTATCATATTTACTTTAGGCTCTTCTCTCTCTGGTTTTAATGAAGTGACTGAGCTTGCTAAATGGGTGGTCTCAATGAAACTGCTTGGAATAGAAGATAAATTTTTTAATGCTGTTTGCGCGATTTTATCATCAATCTTAGGTTCTTTATGCAGTGATACCTGGTTATTGGTAGATGTCAAATCTGCTTTATGTGTGGAAGGATTTACACTACCCATAATTTACTCCTAGCTGTGAAAATTAAATAAAAAAATATAATAATATCATATTAATTTACGATTATCAAAAAAACTTTTTAATTAAAATAATAAAAAAAATAAAGATTTTTTTATAATCTTCAACATAAAAGATCAAAGGTTCTACAATTTGACCAGGACCTAGAGAGTGTATGTCTGTTGTTCAATTGAGAATATAGGGAACACAAATGATCAGGAGGAACAACACTGCAAAATCTTTTTCGATTTTTCGTAAATAATCTTTGTTTTTGCACTAAGAAAAATTTAAAGGATTACCTTTTTCTCGCCTATCTCCCTCTATATTTTCCCAAATGTTACCGAGCTAGTAGGTCTCCCCTAATTTACTTTTGTTTCACCTATAGAACCCTATAAAGAATGATCGAAAAATTTAATAGATGAATCTATTAGTATTTCTAATACAAATAATAACTTTTATAAATTTTTATTTTTATTTTGCATCTCCTAGAATTAATTCAGCAACAATCAATCGTATCTTGTCTGCAAGATATAAATTTTTAATTGGATGGAGATAGAAAATGAATGAAAAATGTTATCAAAGAGAGTTTAGTCCGCTACGAGCTGCTTTGTGGCCAATTCATAATTATGAATTAAAAAAATTTTTACCTATGGCTCTAATTATGTTTTGTATCCTTTTTAATTATACGTTACTGAGGGATACAAAAGATACTCTGGTGATAAATTCCGCTGGTGCTAGTACAATCTCCTTTCTTAAATTGTACTGTGTAACCCCTTCAGCTATACTATTTGTACTTATTTATGCAAAGCTTGCGAATATTTTTTCGCGTGAGCATATCTTTTATGTTATTTTAAGCCCTTTTTTGATTTTTTTTGGTTTATTTGCAGTGGTGATTTACCCTAATTTAAGTACTTTGCATCCCTCTTTAGAAACAGTTCAATACCTATATTCAGTATTTCCGCGTTTCAAAGGATTAATTGATATCTTTGCTTACTGGTCTTATTCTTTATTTTATGTGCTATCAGAAATTTGGGGTAGCGCTATGATCGGCTTTCTCTTTTGGCAATTTGCAAACCATATCACACGTATTAACGAATCTAAACGTTTTTATGGTCTATTTTTAGTCATCGGCAATATTTCTTTAATCTTATCAGGGCAGATATTAAAATTTTGCTCTGTTGGACTAGAGGCCTATTTTCCTTATGCTCAAGACTTATGGCAGATTTCGCTTTACTTCTTAATGGGCTGCGTTGTACTTATGGGGGTCGTATGTATGGTGATTTATCGTTGGATGCATTTGTACGTTTTGACCGATTCTCAATACTATGTTAATCAAGAAGATAATCAAAATTTTAAAAAGAAGAAAACTAAACTAAGCCTTTTAGACAGTGCTAAGCTTATTATTCACTCACGAGAGTTAGCCTATATAACAATTCTTATGTTAGCTTACGGGATAACGATTAATCTAGTCGAAGTACAATGGAAAAATCAATTAGGGCTGTATTTTAAGGGGGATAAGGGAGCTCTTAATGCTTTTCTGGGAAATTATTCATCTATGACGGGAATTGCTGTCATCCTCTGCGGATGGTTACTCTCTGCCAATATTTTACGCCGTTTCAGTTGGTTCACCTGCGCTATCATTACACCTATTGTAATTTTAATTGGAGGATCTACTTTTTTTGCCCTTATCACAATGTACAATAACAACACTTCGGTACTCTCCTATTTTAATATTCACCCAGTAGAAGCTGCCGTATTTATAGGAGCAGGAATTGTAATCTTGTCCAAAGCTATTAAGTATTCCCTATTTGATACTACAAAAGAGATTGCTTACATTCCTTTGGATGAAGAAATCAAGACCAAAGGGAAAGCTGCTGTTGATGTAATTGGTGGTCGTTTTGGAAAAGCTGGGGGAGCTTTCATCATCAGTAATTTGGGAATTTTTATGGCTACTACAGATTTGTTAGTAATTGCGCCTATTTGTTATGTCCTATTTGCAGTCATTACATGTTGCTGGTGTGGTGCTGTAAAATTATTATCAAAAAAAGTGGACCAAAGCTATAGCTCAGTCAAAGTGCCAACTATCTGATATAAGAAATTAGGAAAATTATGAATCTTACTTATTTAAAATACTTTTACGATGCAGCACTCCACCGAAGTATCTCGGTATCTGCCAAGATTAATTTTGTGACTCAATCTGCAATTAGCCAAGGAATTAGAAAACTGGAAGAGGTCTTACAAAAAGACCTTATTACTCACCAGAAAAATCAATTCAAACTAACTACAGCTGGAGAAACTGTTTTTCATGTCAGTAAACAGGTGTTTCAAGCAATTACCCATCTGCAAGAGCAAATAACGAAAGAAGATGAGGAATATGGGGGAACCTTAACAATTGCATGTTCTCATAGTATTGCGATCTCCGTATTGCCTAAATTCCTTTTAGAGTTAAAAAAGCATGCTCCAAAAATAGTTCCTCAACTTTTGATTAAGCCTGTCCCTAAGATTAAAGAAGCATTAAAGCGAGGCGAAGCTGAAATTGGGATTGTGTTAGATAATGATGATTACTCAGCTTTTGAAGTTAAAAATCTCCTTTCTGGAGAGTTTCATTTTTATCAATCCTCCCTTGTCGATAAGAATTTTGAGCAAGGAATTATATTACCAGAAGAGAGCAAAGAGACCAATCTACTAAAGCAAGCTTTTCAAAAAAAGTATGGTTATTCTTTACCTGTGCAAATGGAAGTTTCAAGCTGGGAAGTGGTTGCTTCTTTAATTGAAAAAGGGCTAGGTGTTGGCTTTATCCCCGATTATTTAGTATTGAATAACCCTGCAAGGATGCAACTTATAAAAACTTGCGATTTTTTATCATCTGTTAAGATACCTTATTTAATCCAAGCCATCTATTACAGCTATGAAGGACTCTCAAAGAATGCTAAGCTGCTTCTAACTTGCAGCTCGGTTAATAATTTTTAAGATTTTCATTTATACTAAAAAGAATTTACTTTCCGACTGGTTTTTCTTAAGATAAAACCAGCAAAAATCTATATTATATATTTAAGGCCTAGAAGGAGCTAAGGAACGTTTACAAACTCCTTTGATTCGATAACACAAACGATTCAGACTAGTTAAAACATCTTCAGAGAATTTTAAAGTAATTCCCTCTTTAGCTATCCGATCTGATAAATCTCTTTGCCAAAGAGATACTCTTTCTTGATCAGAGACTATATTTTCTTGTTCATTCATTTCATTACTGAAAATTAAATTTAAACAAGTTCTAATTTTTTCTATAAAAGCTTCTTCTGAAGAACTTAATTCCTCTTGTTTAAAGCTCATTTGGATAGGAGTGATTTGAAGTTTATTATCCGAGGATAGCGCAAGTTGGTATTGATCTCGATTTAATGTTCCTAAAAATAGTAATAAGTTAGGGTTGCTAGATAAGGTCTTATACTCTTCTACTTTTCCTTTATGCACAATGGGGTAAAATACAACTTCATTGCCTATAATAGTAAAATAATTAGCAAAATCATCTTTTGTAAAATTTTGCATTGGATAGCAAAACTTTAACGTTTTTAATAAAGCATTTGTGTATTTAGCAAAAAAAACCTCAGTTTTAGTTTTATCTAAAATTTCAGACAAATCTTCTACTGATTTTTGTAAGTTAGAGCAAAATTTAATTTGATTTTCTCTTCTTAAGTCTAACTCAGTAGTATTTAGAGGCTGCTCAACGTTGTAGCTGTCATATGCAGAGAGTAGCAGTTGTAAATGCTCCTGAGTCATGTAATCCTCATCTTTGGGATACAACTCTGCTAAAGCATTCTTTACTGCTGTGTATAGCTCTTTGCGTTTATCGTCAAATTTTGAACTTTGTGCGGTAAGCACATCATTTGCTGTTCGATCTAAAAATTGTGATGCAAATCTATCTATGAAAAAGCCCATATAATTTTCATTATATTAGTTAGTGTTTTATAAAAATACAGTTAAAAGATTTAAAAAAAACAAGCATATGATAAACATACAAGCAAAAACTCGCAACTCTATAAAAATTTTCTATTTTATCTTGTTTCAATACAATTTGAAGGAAAGGGGTGGACAAAAAAAAGAAGGTGTGGGATAGCTTAGAACCTAGAACAAATTAAATTGAAATTTCCTATGTTACTTTCAAAAATGATCTATAATCGCTGTTCAAAAATAAGTTTAAGCTGCATAACCTGCCTTATTGCCTTATGCCTACCTATAACCTACTTATATGCCCAAGAAGAGAGGGTCTCCACTTCTATTGAGAAGATTACTGAATCATCTACCACACCTCCAACACAAGATAAAATTAGTAATAATACTACTAAGCAGATTCCCTCTCCCTCTTTGGAGCAAGCAGAAGATTATAATTTTACCACAGGGCTCATCAGAATTGCGTCCACACTAATGTTTATCATATTTCTCATTCTGTTAAGTGCTTGGATTCTACGCCGTATAACACAAACTCGAGTACAACAACTAAATGAAAGTAACGTAATTAAATTAGTAAGCCAACGTGCCTTATCGCCTAAAACCAATATTTACCTTATTGAAGTATTAGGAAAAGGGATCATTGTTTCAGAGTCCGCTACTGGCGTCCAACATCTAGCTGATATCGACTTAAACAAAGAAAAAATGGATTTATTGACCCCTTCCAAAACTGAAGGTCAAAAGAATTTTAGACAAATTATGGAAAAAATGCTTCAAACCAAGCCTAACCATGAAGAATAGAACTATTTTTTTAAAGTATTTTGCTTTTTTTGCGGCATTCTTATTGATTGGCATCGGATTAGAATGGATTGCCCCTCAATCTTTATATGCGCAAGTTAACCCTTTTTCCCCATCAGCTCCTTCTATTTTAGAATCGACTCTAGATTCTCCGAATCCAACTCAACAGAGGGACTACTTAAATTTACACAATCAATTGCGGATTGTTGGGCTTTTAACACTAATTACGTTGATCCCTTTTGTTCTGACAATGATGACCTCATTCACCCGCATTATGATTATCTTTTCTTTCTTAAGACAAGCATTAGGGACTCAACAGGTGCCATCAAGTCAAATTTTAGTCGGCCTATCTCTTGTTTTAACAGGTTTTGTTATGAGCCCTGTCATAGAGGAAATTCAAAAAAATGCTCTTACTCCTTATATGGAAAATCAATTTGTTAATGATCCTGAAGTACGGATGGGGCTTAAAGGGGAAGATACTTTACTGATGGAGAGGTCTTGGAAACCTTTACGCGACTTTATGCTAGAGCATACTAGAGAGAAAGATATGATGCTTTTCCTAAACCTAGGAGACATTAAATTACCCCCTATTGATATTATGGATGCTTCCGCGAGTGATCAAACAAAAAATGCTTATGATCTTTCAGCAATTCCCTGGTACTGTCTTACTCCCGCCTTTATCTTATCTGAACTACGTATAGCATTTATGATGGGATTTTTACTATTCTTACCTTTCCTAGTTATAGATATGGTGATCTCTTCGGTATTGATGTCCATGGGTATGATGATGCTACCCCCTGTAATGATCTCAATTCCATTCAAGCTATTACTATTTATCATTGTCGATGGTTGGAATTTAGTGATTCAACAGATCATTAAAGGTTTTTTTCCACTAGGTTAAAGTAAGTTTTAAGTGTAGGAGACTGTGTATAATGACCCCTGAACAAATTACAGATATTATCCGCTATGCGTTATTTGTCGCTTTAGAAATCAGTGCCCCTATGCTGATTACAGCAATGGTGGTCGGCTTTGTGATCTCCTTATTTCAAGGGTTAACACAAATTCAAGAAATGACCTTAACCTTTGTTCCTAAGTTACTCGTTTTTTCTGGAATTTTAGCAGTTTTTTTTCCTTGGATGCTAAAAACGATGATCAAGTATACGCATCATATTTTGGTAGACCAGTGGGAAAATCTAATTAGCCTAGTCCAGTATGCACAATAAATATAGGGTGATTTTAAAGTAATGTTTTATATCCCCCTTCTATTTGGTAATATCCCTTACATCCCTTTTTTACATCGAGCAGAAGAGATTATCTTTTTTGCTTTTCTATTTATACGGGTAGCTGGATTATTTTGGATCGCCCCTTTTCTAGACAACCGCACAATTCCACAAACCGTGCGAATGATGTTAATTTTTTTTACGACGGTTTTACTTTGCATGGTTTTATACCCTGATTATTTAGGAGACTATCCTAAATATCATCTAGCAGCACTTGAGCAAAATTCCCCTTTTATAGGTTTTCAACTAGCATTAACAGCTGTTAAAGAGGTTTGTGTTGGTTATCTTATAGGCTTTTGCTTTGCAATGATCTATGAAGCTGTTTACCTCGCGGGATTTATGATCACCAACGTAACAGGATTATCTTACTCAGCCATCTTAGATCCATTAACAGGAACATCTCAAACTATTTTGACTCAATTACTGTTACTAGCAACCTCTTTTTTAATCCTTATTACTGATTTGCACCACACTTTTTTTGCTTTGATTAAGCAAAGCTTTAATACTATCCCTATCGGTAGTTTTGAAATTAATTCTGTGATGGTACAAGACCTGATCCACGGCTCTTCTCATATGTTTTTATATGGGTTGCAAATCGCTATCTTTCCTACCATTATCTTATTATTAGTGACCGTAGGCCTAGGATTTATGTCTCGTGTTATGCCCGAAGTCAATATTTTTATGATCGCCTTTCCTATCAAAATATTTATTGGATTTTATGCATTGATTATTGCTCTAGCCTATTTTCCAACAGTCCTGCAACAAGCTTTTATTGAGTATTCCAATCTGGTAACAGCTGTGCTTTACCACCTCATGCCTTCGCATAAAATTTGACATCTACTCCAGCTATTGTTGCATAATCAAAAATAAGTGTTTAAAAATCTGTAACATAGAATTCTTAGATTGTTTTTATAACTTTCTTTATATCGGCAAACTAACTGAATTATTCAGCAAAACTTTCACTCAACATTAATTGATTTTATATTTTATCATTAAAATATTTTAATTTACTTAAATTTTAAAAATTATAAAAATAAAAACATTACAAAATAAAAACCATAAGCAAACAAACCAGCCTATTAAATTAGCTATATGACTTTTATTCATAAAAATAATTCTTTAAATATTCAAGATGATATCTGCGTGGTCTTACCTGATGTAGGAGAGGAAGCAAATAATTCAGTCGATCTAGTTGATACTTTTTTTTCTATTCATCGACATATTGAAAGTCAATATCGATCATTACCGTGGCCTGCTAGTCTACAAAATATTGTTGTTTTCACAGACATCCAAGGTGGGCGTGGTGATATTGCTGCCGCAGCAAAAGCAATTGCTTTAATGCAAAGTATTTGTTTGAATTTGAACTTTGATTGGGTATTAAGAGGTGGAATACTGAGTAATTATGACCCAAGCTCGTTTTTGAACTGCCAGGATAGCTCCAAAGTAAATATAAGAATGTTTCTTTCAAAACCTTTAGATGTTCAACCTGCGCACATGCTCCTGATAGGACCAGTACAACCATCTATAAAAAAGGACTATATTGAGAGTCGTATTTTTCGAACCATCAATGGCCCTTGTTTTAGTTTTATAGAAAATGCAGCAGAACCACCTGCTATTGATCGTCATACTTTACCTTAGGAGTTACGCAGTTGATTGACAAAATTTCGAAAATTTATTTTTATAGTAGGCATGAATAAGCCAAAATGTACAGAACTAGATTATATAAACTTCCT
>JARBTQ010000009.1 GCA_029240075.1 Chlamydiales bacterium | reverse complement strand
AGCTTTTCTGTTAAACGCTCTATGGCTGGCTGGGATACTAAATATCGAGAAACTTTACTTCATATCAATGCAAGTTAAATTTTTAAGCGATTGCCCTGAGAGTATATTGAGCAAAGCTTTAAAATAATTAAAGCCTACAAACCTTCTCAACTATTTATAGCTGCAGATGGCCCTTTTAAAGAAAACTTTGATTCTTTAGAAAAATGTATGCTAGCTAGGAATTACATTCTAAGCAATATTGACTGGGATTGTGAAGTAAAAAAAATGTTTCGTATAACTTAGGATGTCAGATAGCAGTTAGATCAGCAATAGACTGGTTTTTTGAGCATGTAGAATACGGAGTTATTTTAGAGGAAGACTGTATTCCTGCTCTTTCCTTTTTTAATTTCTGTTCAGAGCTTTTTCAACGCTATTACTTTAATGAAAGAGTAATGGCTATTGTTGGTACTTCCTTATTAGACTCTTATTTAGCAGATAAATACGAGGAAGATTATTTTTTTGCTCAAGGTAAGTTTTGTGAAGCTGGGTGGGCTATTTGGCGTAGAGCTTGGTTAAAAAATGATATAAACATGAAAGATTATTCTGCAGAAAATACGAATCTGATTAAGGGTGTTTTTAAGGATTCTCGCCTGCACTTATACTATTTGTCTATGATAAATAAGCTTTATTATTCTAACAATCCTCCAAAAGAATGCTGGCGATGGCAGTGGATTTGTAATATACTATTATCCAATGGCTATTATATATGTCCTACCAGAAATATGATGAGAAATATTGGAATTCAGGGGGGTGCATTTTTCAGAGAATGAAAACACGAAATTAGCTCAGCTACTTTTAAATTTACCATTACACGAATTAGATTGTAGAAGTATCAAGCATCCTCTAAAAGTAGAAAATTGTGAAGAAATACTATCAAATTTACATAAAGATATTAAAATTGGAAGTAGAGTACAGGTATTGTTTCAAATTTTCATGTATAGATTGATCTATATCATAGGTGTTACAAAGCATACTTGGAAGATAAAATTTCAAAATATTGAATTGAAGTAAAAAAAAATTAGAAACTTCGTTCTAAAGAAATACAGGTAATTCTATCGAATCTACTGAATTTCAAGTTTTGTGAATCTGTTCCATTATAAAGTCAAAAAAATTATTTGGAACAAATTAGGTTGAATTTTGGAAGGAATAAATCTGGGATGCAGTTTAAACTTTATTTTTTTAATCTATCTTATTAATATATGAGCTCCTAACGAATGCATATTAAGTGTAATCATTTAATTTTTTATTTGTTTGTAATCAATGGTTTAGGGGGAGTTGATAAAGTTTAATTTTCCTTAATATTCGAGGAGTTAAACATTTTTAAGAGTTTGTTCTGTTAGCAGATTAACTGAAATAGCTTAGATTATAAATTATTTAGTAGATAATGACTTATGTTATTTATTATAAATATTGGATTAGGTTTTCCTCTACATGAGAATATTTTATTATAGTAAATTGTATTGATGTATAAAATAATTATTTTATTACAAAGTTTTGATTATGTGGGTGAAGTTGAATTTTTACACCGAATTAAAATTGCTTGTACTCATTTGGGTTGGATCTGTCATGTTTGCTTGCCTAAAGATCCTTCCATACAAAAATTGAAGCCAGATTTTATTATATCCCTTATCGATCATACTCGCATTCATAAAGGGTGCCCTAATTACTTGTGGTTATCGCATGGTCTAGAAAAATACTTTGAAAAGGATGGTAAACTTAAAAAAAGCCTTTATAAGCATCTCACACGCTACGATGGTTACCTAGTCGCTTTTCAGGAGATAGATGTCTTAGCTAACTATATTCAAAAGCAGCGCAGGTCATGGTGGGATTGGCGTAGAAAAGAGTTTTATGGACTATTTTGGTATCCTACATGCCAAGCTACACTGTTTCAAAAAAATACTTTCCAAAAGTTATTCTATTGTGGCGATACTTGGGATCAAACAAGATCTAGTGACAAATATAGACAATTTTTTAAAGCTCTGGATCAGGCAGGATATTTTGAAGTCTATGGACCTTCAAAGCGTTGGGAGTTTATAGAAAAATCTTATAAGGGATTCATCCCTTTGGATGGAGTTAGCTTACTTGATAAAATTCAAGAAGCTGGAGTCACTCTAATTCTTCATTCACAAAGGCACTTGAATTCTGCTGCACCTACGTCTCGTATTTTTGAGGCAGCAGCTGCTAGCAGTGTTATTATCAGCGATAATCATCCCTTTATAAGAGAAAAATTTGGTAATAGTATATTGTACATAGACCAGCATGCTGAAAGCCACTCTTTATTTGCTCAAGTTGATAAATATATGAGGTGGATTAATGATAACCCTGCAGCTGCAGCTGACTTGGCTTGTAAAGCGCATAAGATTTTTAGTCAGCAGTATACACTTGAGCAGCAACTTATGCTATTAGCCCATATGCATGAAGAACTACTACAGAAACGTAAACAGAGTTATCTCTTTGGGTAAGTCTGTAAAAAAGATTGATAAAAGCTTTAAGAAATAGAGTATAAGATATGAAAAAAAAGTATTTAGCTTTAGCTGTATTGATTACTGCAGTTATGGGTATCTCCAATTATTCTCAGGAGATCAATTGGTATTTGCGAGAAGCTAAGATTGGGTATGTCATCAATCATAATGCAGACAAAGCATTAGAATCCCCCTTAAAAATTGATCAAACTTGGGTTATTTTGTTAGAACGAGATCAAGCTCGTAAAGAATATGTTGAAAAAGACCTTTTTAAGAAACAGGATATTCCAGATCCCCATGCTATTTTTTCAGCAATTGATGGAAAAAAGCTAACAAATGAACAGATTCAAGAATTTGTACAGCAGAAAATCTTTACAGAGAACGCTGTAAAAACTTTAAAGAGAGGGGAGATTGGATGTGCATTAAGCCATTATACATTATGGAAAAGGGTTGCCGAAGATCCTGATATTAACAGTGCTATGATTCTAGAAGATGATGTACAATTATTAGGAACTTTTCAAAATTCTTTAGCTGGTATTACAAAAGAGCTACCCCAAGACTTCGACTTTGTCTTTTTGTATAATGACGATAGTTTAACACATTTGGCTAAGACCCCTTCACCCCACCTTTTTATTCCTGTCTATCCCTCTTGTCTCTATGGTTATATTATTAGTAAGGTTGGAGCTAGGAAAATATTGCAACAAGTCTTTCCAATCGCAGAGCCAATCGACAACGCGCTAAGTCGTACCTTTAGATCGCACTTTTCTACAAAAAGAGTAGTAAATAACTTTTTTGGTAAAGAGTCTGCAAATGAAAGGCAAAAATATTTTAATATTTACACAGTGCGGCCTACTTTGATCTCTACAAACAAAATGCCTTCTAATATCCAGGTAAAAGAGTAAGGGGTTGAAGAGTAAGCAATTTTTATTTCCACTAAAAGGCAGCCGTAATGATTATATTAGATGATTGCGGTTCCTTCAAATCTTTCTTGATTCAATTTCTAGATTACGACTATGGAAATACGCTGTCTGATCAATTTATCTTCAATAAATGTTCAAGTTATATTTGTTTTTTTAAGACGCCTAATGAAGAGGAGATTTTATACGGGCTAAATCATTTGCAGCAACTTGGAGTTGCTCTATTTTCTAGTGCAGAGGGGTGGCATGAACTTCTTAAGTTTAAAACTCTTCTAGGTGAAAGTTGGGAAACTATAGGTTCATTTTTTGAGTGGTTAGAACAGAAACGAAGTGATAAGGAATTACCTATCAAGCTTAAGGACTTATTCGACCCTACACGTACTCTAAGGTTAATGATGCTTCCAGAGGTATATCAAAATAAGTAACCTAATGTGATTCTGCGGTATGGCCTTCGTTGCCTTTCAGTAGTAAAAACTTTTTTACACTGAAAGGTAAGGATAGGCTAGAGGGTAAGTAGCTCCTTTTCCCAGTTTAATGCTGTCTCGATGATAAGACTAAGATTGTCGTATTGGGGCTGCCAGCCTGTAGTGGTGCGAAGTTTAGATGAATCGGCGATGAGGGCGGCTGGATCGCCCGCACGACGTGGGGCTTGGGTGATATTAAGCTTGGTGCCACTCACCTCCTGTACTTTTTGGAGAACTTCAGCTACAGAAAAGCCATGGCCATAGCCGCAATTAAATAAGCAACTTTGTTTATTTTGTATCAGGTATTCTAAAACGTTAACATGGGCATTCGCTAGATCGCTAACATGAATATAGTCACGTACACATGTCCCATCTGGTGTATTGTAGTTATTTCCAAATACAGAGATTTTTTTTTCCTCATTTAGGACAGCTTGACAGGTAACTTTGAGTAGGTGGGTTGCATTTGGAGTGCATTGTCCTATGCGTCCTTGGGGATCGGCCCCTGCTACATTGAAATAACGTAGGATTCCATAACGTAAGGGTGTTGCATGAGCTACATCTTTGAGGATCTGCTCTACCATTAGCTTTGATTGGCCATAAGGGTTGATAGGGATCGTAGGATCATTTTCTTGTACAGGGACTTTGGTTGGGTTCCCATAGACTGCGGCTGTTGAGGAAAAGATAAAGCTATGCAAGTTTGACTCAAGGCAAGCTTCAATGAGATTAAGAGTTCCTAATGTGTTATTGCGATAGTATTTAGTTGGGTTGGAGACAGATTCACTGACGACAATGGAACCGGCAAAGTGAAGGACTGCAATGCAGTTGCAGCTCTGTAGAATATGGAGGACAAGCTCTTTATCAGCGATATCTCCTTCGATGAGGGGGACATCCGATGGTAGCATAGAAGCGTTGCCAGTAGATAGGTCATCTAATACAATAACACCCCATCCATTTTCTTTAAGCGCAAGTACGGTGTGACTGCCGATATACCCAGCGCCGCCAGTAACCAATACGTTTCCTTTCAATAGCCTTTCTATCATTTTTCCAAATTATCCTAGAAATTATTTACACTTGAAAACATAAACCGGTATTCTATTATTCTCAACTAATTAAAGAAGGGGCATTATGCAGATTTCAGAGGTAGATCAAGAATTATTTTTTCTAATAAGAGATCATCTCCTTATATTTGTCCATAACCAAACGGCAAAAAATGCAAGAAAATTAGACAGAGATAGTTTTTATGCACTGCCTATAGAAAAACAGATCCTAATCAGAAATACTCTTTACAAAAAGCTTTCTCTTATAGATCAATTCAAAAAAGAAAATCCGGCCAATCTATCTAATGAGCAACTTTCATTTGTAGATAATTGGAAGCGATTTAAGCCTGGCGAATTCCTGGTCATTCAACATTTAAAGAAATATTCGTTATTTTTTGGAGGTGAAGACGGTGAAGAGGAAGATAGGGTTTATGCTGTTCTTTCATTAAGGCGCCCTTTGACCAACTTCATACCTGTAACGCCTATCATGGTAAAGGCCGTACTTCTACCTTGGAGGGATAAAATTATTTACGATAGCTATCTTGAACAGTATTCCATTACTTTTGGAGCTGGCTTTCGTAAAAATATGAAAAGTGAATGTCAGGAGGTTCAGGCAAAGTATGGTTTGATAACTTCTTTTGATATGGTAGAAAAAGGAAATTCTGACGAAGATCTTTTGCGATTTTATATAAAGAATGAAGAAAATCGGCAGCAATATTCTAGGGAGATTGATGAAATTTTAGATAAAAATCCTAAATTAGAACCTATATATCATTACGAGTTAAATAAGGGGGCTGCTCGTAGTTATGGCCGTAGGTTGCAGCATATCGGGGTGAATAGCTATTGGTTTGCTATCATAGACTCAATCATTATTGCCAGCGCGGCAAGTAAGGACCGATTAGAGGAGATCGTACAGAAAATTGTGCCTAAAGATAAGCTTACTTGGGTGTATTATTATCAATTTAAGAAAAAATAGATCACAAAATAGAAAATAATTTGAGGAAAGTATGAATAATAGGGAGGTTGAAGAGAAATTTGAAGATGTTTTGCTAAATATCGAGTTTGCAATACTTGGAGTCTACAGGGAACATCCAGAGAGTGATAATTATGATGTCTCAAAAGCTCTAGAAGCTTTAATAAAATATTATAAAACGGATATTGACAAGGTTATATATCAAGAGCCACGCCTGCTACTAGTGCAACGCTTACTATTTGATAGAAGGAGGTTTATGTGTGATTGGCGGCTAGGAAGGAGGATATGAGGGAAATTTGCAACCAACCATTCTTTGCTATTGTCCACCAGCTCTCATCACACTAAAGTACAAGGCTAGAAAGAATGCTTCAACCGGGTTTATGCAATTTATTGGGCTAGTTGCGAGTAAACTAGCCTAATTATAAAGATGATCCGCTTAAGCGGGGAGAATCGCTTTAAAGGCATAGGTAAAAATAATACACAGGATTGCGCCAATTGGAACAGTGATCAGCCAAGAGATCACTATTTGCTTGATGGTATTCAAGTTAATAGCACTAATTCCACGTGCTAAGCCTACTCCAAGCAAACATCCTATAAGTGTGTGTGTTGTTGAAACTGGCATCCCAAATTTTGATGCAATCACAATGGTCAGAGACGCACTAAATTCAGCTGCAAAACCACGGGTGGGATCAAGCTCCGTAATCTTCTTTCCTATTGTTTCAATAACGCGCCAACCCCATGTAGTCAATCCAATGATAATCCCTACTCCTCCTAAAGCCAATAACCAGGTAGGGGTAGAGTCATTAAAGACAATAGCTTTGTTTTCAAGGGTTGATAAAACAGCGGCTAATGGACCTATCGCGTTAGCTACATCATTAGCTCCGTGTGCAAATGCCATAAAGCAAGCGGTTAAAATTTGGAGTGAACCAAACATTTTCTCTACAGCTAGAGAGTCTGCATTATAGTGATGATTCGCTTCCAATTTCTTTATAGATGGGCCAATCTTGAAGAAAGATTTTTTACTTTCACTGGTATAATTAGTTATTAAATACACAGTAATTCCACCGAGTGCGCCAACAATGAGGGCTAGCATAAAAGCTTCTATAAAGGGGAGGTGAATTTTTAAATTTTTAAGTCCATCACTAAATACAAAAAAAGCTAAGGTTGCAATCACAATTCCTGTAAGCCAAGGAATGAGCCTCTTAGTTTGTTCTAAAGGGGAATTTGAATATAGGATAGAGCGTAGCAGAAAGCGGAAAATAAGATAAGCAACGACACCACCCAAAAGAGGGGAAAAGATCCAACTACTGACAATTAGGCCAAAACTTCCCCATTTAACAGCTCCAGTTCCTCCATATATAAGGCCAAATCCAACAATGGCACCTACAATAGAGTGTGTTGTGGAAACAGGCCAGCCATAATAAGAAGCAATTTGCAGCCATACCCCAGCCGATAACAAGGCGGCTAGCATGCCATAGGCAAATAAGTTAGGGTTGTGTGAAAAGTAAAAAGGGTCAACAATTCCATTTTGAATCGTTTCTGATACTTGTGATCCTAGAAAAACAGATCCGCTGAACTCCAGAACAGCAGCAATAAAAACAGCTTGCTTTAGTGTTAAAGCTCCGGAACCAACAGATGTTCCCATTGCATTGGCAACATCGTTGGCTCCTATATTCCACGCCATATAGAACCCGACGAGTAGAGCTAAAATAATTAGTCCTAATGAAATATCCATGTAAGAAAATTGAATCCTTTTGCTTGTTAATTATTATAGTTCCAACATCATGCGAATCAAATTTGCTAATTTCTCGGCTAAATTAGAAAGGGCTCCCACCTCTTGAAATATGTGTAACCAAAGTTGAAAAGTTCCATGAGAAAGCTCCCCTTCTAGTTGAAAGATCGTCTTTAATAATTTTCTTTGTAGAAGGTCTGCCTCATGTTCACATAAAGCCACTTTAGCAACCATATCGTTAACGCGTTTAGCTTCAGCTCCCCCAAATGAAGAGTGCACCAATTCATCAAGTTCTTGAATGATGCGATGGACTTGTTTGACAGATTCAATGTTCTTATCTAAGAAAGCATGAAAGTCATTTTTTAAAGCTTCTAAAAGAGAGAGCGGTTTCAGTCTTAAAAGAACTGAGATATCTTCCGCTTTATCTGCCAAAAAATCTTGACAGGCTAACACTTCTAAAAGGTAAAAACGGTCTACAGGTAAAAAAATCCCAGTAGGAAGGTGGTTTCGTATATGATTGCGAGTTTGGTCAGCAACATATTCAAGTTGCTCGATCTCTTCGGCAAGCTTAGCAACGTCATTCAACTCTTGTTTTTCCAATGCAGCAAAAATGGTTGGAACTTTTTCTACACATGCTGAGACTTGCTTCATGTGCTCTTGTAAAGGCGCAAAGGGGGAGGGGCCAAAAATATTAAAGATACTCAAATTGTTCCCTTGGTTATCGGCATTTGGCTGTTTCATTTGCAGCGAAGTATACAAAAAAATAAAAGAATAGGGAATAGTTTTTATTATGAAAAAATTCGTAAATCTATGTTGGATAGCAGGCATTATTTGTTATAAATAGCAAAAAGTAGGTATGATAGAGTTCATTTTTTCAAATAGATTGTTTGATATTGCTTTGTAAAAACTAGCACTGGGAGTGAGTTAAGAGGGAACTACTATGAATCTATCAAAGCGTTCTTTTATCAAAGAGACTTTTGTTTGTAGTCAAGGGAGAGGGAAAAGGGTTATTACTGTACATGGAGGGCCTGGCTTAAATCATCAGTACTTAAAATATGGGCTTATTCCACTAGAAAGCGAATACTGCTTAGTTTATTATGACCAATTAGGGTGTGGAGAATCCTTAATCAATATTTCAGACATCAATATAAAAAATTGTTGTTTGCAATTAAAAGAAGTTATAGAAAATTTCAGTTTTGAAAATCCTATTATCCTATTGGCTCACTCTTGGGGATGCTTACTAGTGCTTGAAACTTTAAAGCAATGGCCTCATTTAAATATAGGAACTTGTGTCTTCATTTCACCTATGCCCTTTTCCAAGAGGGAATGGGATCGCTGTCAAAACCTTTTTTGGAATAAATTATCAGATAATATAAAACAAGATATAGCTGAAATAAATAGCTCCAACATAAAGGACAAAGACTTTCTTCTTTTCAATAAAATTTTGCCCTTTTATGTACATGCAGCCCTAGATGTTCGTCAGCTTCATATAAATGAATATAATGGGGCTGTGCAAGAGTCCCTAATAAGGCAATTAGGAGATTACAAATATACGGAGAGTCAGTTAAAAGCTGTTTTACCTAGTAAAACAATCGTTTTCTACGGAGATAAGGATTTTGTCTGGCAAGATATCAAAGTTCCCCAATACATACAGGAAAAATCAATTTTTCTGCATAACGTTGGGCATTTCCCATTTTATGAAAGTCCCAAAAAATTTAAGCTTTGTCTAGAAAGTTCTTTAGATCGGGCATAAAGGCAATATTAAACTTAGCTGTCCAAATAAATCAATATATATAGGACTTATAAAATTTTGAGTATTTAATTGTCTTCATAAAGTTTAAGCTTCCCCATTACATTCCTGTCTAACTCTGTTGATCCATTGTGTATGAACAGAGTTAGGCACTTCTGGGTAATGGATAGGGGGTGGAGACGCTTAAGGCTTATTCAAGCTAAGAAGGAAGTTATTTAAAGGTGTTTCGCAATAATATCTTCCCGATGGGGGTTTATTTTTAAGTAAGTCGTCGATAATCAGTTTATCTATACTGTATCTTACAACTGTTGTGGTATCTCCTTCCTCAATTAATAATCTTGGGTTTTCAATAAGAGCTCTCTCAGCAGCCCCCCATCCATCATCTATAAATTTGTCTTGATGGTATTGGAAAAGGATTCCAGCAGCACTATTTCTTAAGTCACGATACCTAGGATTTAAGTTCTGCTTCTTATCGAAAAGAAGATTGACTAAATAAAAGACATCTTCTAGAGAGGAGTGAAGTTTTACAATAGAAAATTTTTCTTGTCTTCTTACAACGGTTTCCCAGATGCTCATAAAACATTTCTTTTCTAGTAAGGAAGGATCGTTGTAAAACGCTTCAAAGCTTGTTGCAGCAAACCAATCAACCTGAGTATTCTTTAAGGTATCAAAGCAAGCGCGTAAAATTTTTTCTTTAATAGGAAGTTCTGGTAAGTATAGGAGTGTTTGGTGATTCACTTCTACCATATTTAGAATAATTTCGTTTAAAGTAATTTGTTGGTTTAAGCCTAAAAAGGAGAGCTCACAGGCATCGATATAAGGTAAAAACTTATTGCTATTAATGGAAGGTAAAAACTGCTTAGCTATTTCTAATACGAAGTTAGGATCAGCTCTTAATTGTTCTGGTAAATTTACAAAATTAAGGAAATTTGCACGTAGACACTCGTCGATAAGAGACAAATTGAATTTTGACTCTTTACTATCCCAATAATCCTGTTCTGGGCTTATATGACAGTAGACTCTATGGTTGATTTTTAGAGCTTGTAAGTCAAAGTCCTTATCACGCAAGTTAGCGAAATCATCGACAATCAAGTGGGCATGTCGTTTAATTGCTTCTAATGCCAGTTCGCGATCATTTCTTAGACGAGGGGATAGAAATTTGCAGATAGTATATGTAGATGCGTGTGTATTTAACGATTTTATCATAAGAAGTTTATTGTCAGAATAACATCTAGGGCTTACGCTCACAAGGCGACTAAGAAGACACCTTGGATCGTATCCGTCTGAGAGACATTTTATAAATTCTTTCCTACGATCTATGAGCTTTTGGAGTAACTCTTCGGCAGTAGCATCATCAGTATTATAGTCTTCCTTAGCTGCCAAATATTTGATTGCTACATGTAATATTTTGGGTAAATTCCCCTCTTTTTTGTTTAGAGAATGACACGTAGAAGCGACACTATAGATGTCTTCTAAATCTAGATGTGGGTAAATATGATTCCAATAAGGAAAGTTTAAAAAGTTAGCTTTGCAAGAATTATCCATAGATCTCCATACATATATTTTTTTTATTTTTGTGTAAAACAGTTTATTGTGTTATTTGTTTTAACATAAAAATAATACAATAATTGAATTTATAAAAAATACGGTATAAAATACCCTATTCAGCCTGATTTGCAAAATTAATTTAGATAAATAATAGATAAGTGGAGAGGGATAAAAAAACCTGTCTTGTAGGCAATTGTAATTTTATGATGCGTTAGTAAAATAATTGTATTTCCTTTTTTTAAATAGCATTATGACCTTTTTATCAAGTGTTATTATAAACAAAACGTGAATCTATCCCACTAAACACAATAAAATGACTTTTTGTTAAAACATCTCTCTTTACGCTTTAGAGTAAAGAGAGGAAGTCCCTTATGAGAAGTGGAAGATTTGAAGGTTTAACAGATCAAAAATGGGAAAAGATAAGAGCCTTGCTACCCGCTAAAAACTCTAAAAGAGGGAAAGGTATGCCACATGTACCATTTAGGAATGCTTGAAATACAATCATTTTGAAGACGAGTTAAAACCTTTAAGAGAGAATAAAGCACTCCCTCTTTTAAAAGCTGATAAGGGATATGCTAGGGAGCCATTATGGATCAGTATACTTAATTATAATGTATTACTTTATATTGCTTGTCGTAAGAATCGCAAAATTGCAGAAGATGCACGCTCCTCGCAAGATTGGCATTCTATTAAATGGGTGGTGGAGAGGTGTCATGCCTGGCTACAAAGGAAATTTAGACGCTACTCTGTCCAATGGGAGCAGTTACCTTTAATGTGGAGGGGCTGTTATTAATAGTTGCTTCATTTTATTTTGCATTCAAAAATTTGTGGGACAGGTTGATATATGTAATTATTTTTTTATATAAAACATTTTATAGAATGTGACTGCTCACTGCCTATAAATAGTGTAGAGTGCTAGAAATAAAATTTTTACATCATTTTAGATACTGAACGGTTATTATAAAATTGTGTTTTTTTTGATATTTGCTTGTAAAACAAATGCATTTATCCTTTAACTTTCTAGTTAATTTTTATCTTTTTATTTATAATATAATCTTAATTAATAAATTCTATTTTTTTTAAGATTGTATTATGTCTCTTTTATCAAGCACTTATTATAATAAAAATATCAGACCTTTTCTAGATGCTGATTTCAAAATAGACCTCAATATAGATTCAACGGGTGGTCTATCAGTCAGTGGTATTGCTATTAAAAATATAGCGGAATTACAGGAGATTATCTCAGGATGGTTATGTAGTGAAAATAAGTATATCCTTGATTCTAAGCAGCTTTCTAGGCTTAGAAAAGTTATTAAAGTGATTAAACGAACACAATCAACTTTTCCTAAAAAAGTGGACTTTGTAGGGAGAGATCATTTGGGACAAAAAGAAGCCCCTCAAGAATTGGAAGATAAGTCCCGTTTGAATTTAATGACTATCGATCGATACCTTAAAGAGATTGAGTCTATAAACCAAAAGATAATTGATATAGATAAACGAAGTTATCTTGAGCACCACTCCTTTGATAACTTGGTGCAATTACATGTCCTAAAAATAAAATTAAGTGAAATTCAAAAAAGTGTCGTTGACTATCCTATCCTTTGCTCTACATTAGGTGAGTTAGGGCAAAGGATGGTTACAATACTTAGTAACGTTATTGACGTTTATAAGGGAGAGGTAGAAAAACTAAAGCAAAGGCTTTGTAAAATGATCTTGGAGCCAGGCTTAGAATTAACTGAACAGTTAAAAAAATCTTTGCAACTTTGGGAAGATGTTCGAAAAGAATATGGTCTACAAGGAGTAGAGAGTTCTGCTTCAAAATTGACTACAAAAGCTATGGAACTAGCAAAAGATTTAAGTGATACAATTGTTCTGTCGCAAGTACCATTGGTCTGCATAAAAGAGCTAAAAAATTATAAGGCTGCTGCAAAAGCTTTTAAGAATACCTCTTTTTCTAAAGACGAAGTTCAGTCGTCAATTTTAGAAATACAACATTTAATGGGGTGTACTTTAGAGTTTGCAAGTGAAGATATAAAGCAAACTTTTAGCCCTTTATATAAACAAGTGGATCTAAAATTGGAGAGCTATCTTCAAAGAAATAGGCAACTTATAGAGGTCAATAAGTCTCAGCATCAGCTTTACTTAAAGGAATTAGAGTCTCACCTAGATAGTCAGGATTTCACTGCAGAGAGACAGCTTCATAGTACAAAATTACAATTAGAATTAGAAGAGCAGATCTCCCCATTTTCTCAACTTACAGAAAAAAGCATAGTTCAAGGGACCTATATAAGCTCTCTGGGGAGCTATGTGCTTAAAGGAGGAACTCTTTTCCTACAAAAACGTAACTTAGATTGTGGTAAAGAAATGATGTTCTATAGTTTAAAATTAACACATCATTATCGGGCCTTATTTGAAACAAAAATAAGAAGATTGGCTTGGGATATTGAAAGTGTTAATAAGATGAGACAACGATTTAATGAGCCAGAAATCAAGTTCAACCCCCATTCAAGTATTACATTTCTAAGTAAAAATGAATTGAATAAATTTACTACAAGACCTGCCCAACTTACCTTGTTTAAAGCGTGTGAATTTGAAATTGCTGAACTAGGCTCTTTGAAAGTAGGGGATTATTGTGGGGCGACTACTTTAAAAAACGACCTTTTTTTTGAAATAGAAGCCATGGGAAGCTTGGCTAACGATCTATATAGGTTACAAAAGTTTCTAGCAGTTTTTGGATTAGAGGATATTTTATTGAAACAGTCACAAGATGACGATGAAAAAATGAAGTTGATGCAGATTTTCAGAATGTTCTTTCCTAAGCATGCTTTTTTAATTGAGCAAGGGGGAGCACAACGCCAAGGTTATGCTCTAAAAGATTTTACTGCTCATGACCTAAGAAGTTTTATAGAATCACAAAAGCCTGAAATGGGACCCATTTTCAGAAAGTATTTAGACCTTCAGCCAGAGTTAATGGAAAAGGTTGAAAGCTTGCCTGGGAAGTTTATATGGGCGATTAATGACTATGCAAATCTGTTAAGAGATGCTGGCGCTATAGCCTTAGTATCTGAGGTTATAGGCTCTGAAAATATTCCAAAAACGGTGTGTTCTATCTTAAAAAAAGGGATTTTATCTTCTGAAGCTAGATATAAATTGGGGTTATGCAATCCAGGTTCTTCGATGATAGAGGATTTTAAGTCTGGGGGAGCTGAGTCTGTCTTTACCAGGTTAATTCATCAAGATATGCCTCCTGATAGAATTCAACCTCAAGCATGCAGTATTATGTATGACTTGAGCATTCTGAATAGAGGTGGATATGCTTACAATACTGACCTATTTGGAACTAAGCGTGGGAAGTATTATGCGAATCGATTAAGTTTGTTAAACTTTACTCGATTAGGTGAAAATCTAAGTCATCTTAATGAAGTGATGATCAAAGATGGTATCCCGCCTCAATTTATCTCAGGTCTGTTTGTCGAGAGTAAACAACAGAAAGCGCAGGTCATAGCGCAAATGGAGAAAGAGGGGTTACTTGAAATAAGCTCTGCTGGTGAGATGTACGTGGTAATAGGAGAGTTTGAGCACCCTCTCGAGTCTTTTATTTTAGGAGGAGATGATGATACTAAGGAAGAGGTTTAGAATTCTACTTAGAAAAATGACTTTTACTTATAATCTTAGTTTTCTCACTAATAATTAAGTCAAAGTATCCAGAATCGGGTTGGATTTGTCTTTCGTCGAACAGAAAATAAACTAGCTATAATTCATAGGGTTCATATTGATTAACTATTTTATTGTCTAAAAGATATTTTTGTTTTTATCATTTATTATATAAATATAAATTTTTAACTATATAGAGGTTGTAGTGAATAGTATTAATGGTTTTTTTGAAAATTTACCTATTCCAATTAATGATCAAATAATTGGAAATTTGAATGATGTTTACACTTTAAGAAATTGCACGGGAACTTGTAAAAGATGGAAGATCGTTGTCAATGATTTTTTAGAAAAGAACCCTGCTTTAAAAACAGAATTTAATTTAATTGAAAAGATAAAGAAATCTTACAGTATCATGATAGAAGGGTTTAAACGCTTCGAGTCAATAGAATTTTTTGATCATAACCATAATAAAAATGAATATCTATTTCGTGAGTTAAATCGAGAGTTAAATTCCGATTCTCTTAAACTTAAAAAAGTTGAAGTTATTAAAAGGTTTTTAGTATTGAACAATAATAATTTGCAAAAAGAATTAAAAGCTCAAATTTCCCTCTCCTATAAAGAAAATCTAGATCTTGCTAGATTTTTACTAGAAATAGGCATAAGACCTATAGATGTAAATAGCAGCTTTAATGAAATAAAAAACTTCATAGTAGAACAGATAACTAAGCATACAAAAAGGTCTGCCTTTGAAGTAAAAGATTGGATAAAATTGTACGATTTTGACCTTACACAGTGTTCCGAAAATAGCACAAAGTGTTTGCTAGAAGAAATACTTAACGCTCTAGATAAAGAAAAATATAATCATTTTCTAGATAACTATGATTACATCAGGACTATGATAGATTATTTAGTACAATGTGCTTATAATAATGTTAATTCAGGTAAGTCGAGCAATAGATCTATCAAACTTCAAGATATAGGGAAATTTTATAATTGTTTTGACTTGCATTCACTAGAGCTTTGGCAACTTCCAAAAAATAGCCCAGATTTAAACGATGGAGCAAATGCTTACAAAAAGTTAAAATTTGTTTTAGAAAAAGGGATAGATTCTTTCCCAGGGCAGCAACAGTTTTGCAATGTATGTACTTTCTTCGCTCAAAATAGGCAAAATATTCGAAATCTGATCGAGCACTTAGATTATTTAGAAAGTGCTAAAGCTAATTACCAAAAACACCCGTCTTATATAGAGGAGGGGCATAAGATATATGGTCAATTCAAAGAGGGACTATTAAAGGTATTGAGTTTAGACAAGGTCAACGAATGTGTTTTTGCAATTGCATTTATAGCTAATCTACCAACAGATTTATTTAATTTTGTTTTATATTTAAATTATCTTGAAGAAAAATAAATCCCCGCCAATATCAAGTCGAGCCTCCTTTTACTCTCAGGAGCTTGATAAATCTCTATAACATAAGGCTTCCGCAAAGATTGATTTAATCGAGTCTTCTCATCTCCTTAAGCCTTATGGTAAGTTAAAGCTTAATTAGTTGTAGCTGTCTTAAATTGAGTAGGGATATGTACTGTAGTGATTCCTGGCATGATATTGAAAATATTAATAAGACAAAAGTCACCCGCCTCTAACTTTAGATTCTGTTTCTCTTTATATTGTGAACTGGAGATTTGTATTGGATAAATGCCAGGTTCTAAGTCAAACTTTGCGAGGTCTAATGAGTAAGGCAGTGTGATCCAGGATCGTGTATCAGCCCTAGTCGCTAAATTAGCAGCCAACATTGCTAAATCGAACAAAGCCCCTCCGTTATTATTTTGGTGGTTTGTAATTCCAACAAGGCTACGCCGAATTAAAAATCTAGCAACTCCTCTTGCAATAATAACAGGCTTTTGTTGCTCTAATTGTTGATGTGCTACTTCGTGTATATTGTACCAGGTTTGTAAAGGGCGACGCTGATCAAGTAGGTTAACATAAGTAGGAATAGGCTCCCCCTGCGGAATATCTTGAAATTCGGGAACAGGGATGCCTCCTAACGAAGAGAATGCAGGGGCAGTTCCTTGACTTGCTAAAAAGACTTCTAGTGCAACTCCAGAGGCCATGCTGGCAGGACCTGTTGTTGATATTTTATAAGGGGAACGGCCATTATGACAGACGAAAATAACAGTTGCTTTATCTTTATTTGAAATTCCTTTCTCTAAGCGTATAATATCGCTTTCAATTTTTAAATTCTTAGCAAGGCCTGCAGCTTGTTTATAGAGAATCATAGCATTACTGAGATCTCCTTGCTTCTCTAGAAGAATTGCAAACAAGTATTTAGCTACAACGTTGTCTATTAGCTGATAATTTTGTGTCGCTTCATTTTTACGATAGAGCTCTCTTTTTAGTTGTTGGGTAGTTTCAGCTTGTTTTAAAAGTGCAATTGCATTGCCAACATCCCCTTTCTGCAGTAATGCCAATCCAAGGTATAACCTTGCCAAGATTTGCTCATAATCCTCACCTGCATAAGCTTTAGCAGAGTCTTCTAATAAAAATTGTCCAGCAGTTTCTGCGGCTACATTTTGCTGATAGTAATCGATAGCTTCTAAAGCTAAATTATAATGTGCTGCTGCTGAACTGACATCCCCCGCTGCAAACTCTATAGTTGCTTTGTCTAAAAGCACCCACACAGCATCTTTAGACTTACGGAAATCTTTTTTTGGCATCCGCTTGTCAATATAAGTATTCACATGTATAAGAGCTTCCTCAAATTTACCTTGTTGGTACTCTGCAATATATTTATTTCTGATTGATTCGGGGCGTGAACAAGAAAAAAAACATAGGAAAGAGGTAATACAAAGAAAAAAGAAGCTAGGGTAAATTTTTTTTTTCATGGCAGATTGTGAGTTATACTGAGCGCGGGCTATTTGACCGTTTTCTTCTACTGGCGGAAAAAAGGTAAACCTAGCCGCGCATTGTATATTATTGGATCATTATTTAAATCTTAAGTTCGAATCAATAAGTATAATTATATTTGATTTTGTTTCTATAAAATTCTTTTCTAATAGCTCTTGTAAAAATAGAGGTTCTATTTACCCCTAACTCAAAATATTCGTGCAATAGGTCGATTTTAAAACCTATTTCGCAGAGAGCTATTGATTCGCCGTTAAGAAAAATTTGAGATAAATTTGAGGCTTCTATGAAATTTGCTCTTAGATTTTTAAAAGGTAGGTCTAGGAGAGGGATTTACTAGAAATATAATTTTGATTACAAGACAAAGGATGACATAAGAAAAGCTAGTGGGTCAGCAATATGCCTTTATTTGAGTATAAAATTATTCAACCCGATGGAAAAGAAAAAGTTGGTTTACTCAAAGCTAGCAATCTTCAAGCAGTTAGAAGACAGTTAGAAAGCTCGAAAGGATTGATTGTTGCTCTTAGACAAAAACAAACGATTTCATTACCTATTGTACAAGATTATAAAGAAGATTTACTTCATTTTACTTTCCAACTTTCTGTAATGTTGAGGTCTGGTCTCCCTTTATATGATAGTTTATTAGCTTTAAGTTTATTATTAAATAATTCTCGTTTTCATGCAATTACAGTGGAATTGGGGGAATTGGTTAAAAAGGGTCATAAACTATCGGAAAGTATGGCTCGTATGCCTAGATTTTTCCCTACTATTTATATAGCTTTAGTTCGCTCAGGGGAATGCTCTGGTTCCTTAGCATCTACATTAAGCCGTTTAAAAGATCTACTTACGAATCAATTAAAACTAAAGCGGCAGCTAACCTCAGCTTTATTGTATCCGGCATTTTTATTAATCTTATGTCTTATAATAATGATTATACTTTTAACACAGACAATTCCAGCTCTTGAAAATTTGATGGTTTCTTACCCAAACAATGGTATAATCCATTACATTTTCCAATTAAGTCATTTCTTTATTAATTATAAAGTTTTTATCTGTTCATTATCTTTTCTTATTATTGTGGGAACTTTCTATATTTTTAAAGTCGAAAAAGTTCAAAAATTTATCGGTAAAATTTTATTTGCAATGCCACTTTTAGGTGATGCTATTTTACATGCTTCTATAAGTCGTTTTATGTGGGCTATGGCTAGCTTGCAAGAGAGTGGATTTACGATAATTGAATCATTACATATAGCAAAAGACGTTATCTCAGAAATTTCTATCAGACAAGGCTTAGATGAAGTTATAAAGGGGGTTTCGGAAGGGCAGCTTTTAAGTGTAGAGCTAAACAAGATAAAATTTATTCCTCCTCTTGTTATTCAACTAATTGGTACTGCAGAATCTAGAGGAAATATGACAGAAATCTTTTATAATCTTGCAGATTTATACCAACATTCTTTAGAAAGAGATTTAACTCGGATCACTATACTGTTGCCCCCTGTGGTGCTTATAATGGTAGGAGCCTTAATGGGGTTTCTTTTCTTAAGTCTCATGCAACCTCTAACCAGTCTGCAATCCATGTTTTGAGGAAGTACAAATGCCAAAATTAAAACATACTACACCAATGAGATTTTTCTCTTTTATTGAAATGATGGTTGTTCTCTTAATAATTAGTATTATGAGTGCTACTATTGCATATAATATGCAAGGGGGAATTAAAGAAGCAGAACGTATAAGGAAACTACAGGCCGCAAAATTAATAGAATCAACATTAACTTATGAGCTACAAATTGATAGTTCAGAAGTAAAGCAAGGAATTCATTTACAAGATTGGGGACAAGCTATTGAAAAGAGCTCTTTACTAGACCAAGAGAAAAAGAATTACTACAAACAGCTGGTTTCTAACCAAGAGATCGATTTAAATTATGCTGAAGGTGTAGTTAAAGCTCAGGTTAAATAGTAACAACTGATCTGTATAAGAAATGAAATGGAGTGCTTAAATATTTAAAGCACCCATTTTGAGTCTGCAATTAATTAAAAATTACAGAGTCGTACCTTGAAGCTCATCGTCTGTTGCAACAGCTTCAGCGAAACAGCGCCATAGGTCTTGGTCAACTTTATTTTGTCTAATGAGAGAAATTAACTCTTTTTTGATAGCAGGTAATGAGTTTCTGTTCTTAGAAACTAGCTTAGCTACGATATCTTTTCTACCTGTTTGTCTTGCAACATTGATCATATCTTCAATTTCACTACGAGTTAAAGTGATCACGTCACGACGCTTGCGGGATCCACGAGCAGCTCTCAATTTAGGAGGAAGCTTTACAGGGGAATCCTTGCTAAGGATATAATCATTTAACATTTTCGTTAATTTTTCAGGGTCTTGTGTTGCTAATTTACGAAGAGTAAAATGGTGCATATATCCACCATCAGAACCTGGTAAGAATTTGCAAATATCATTTTCACTTGCTCCCTTAACACGTTCAATAGCACGATCAATAATTTTTTCTAAATCGTCTAGCGTTGCTGCATTTCCTTGATGATGATGATTCTTTCCTAATGACATAGTTTGTTCCTCTAGGTTTTTGTTTTCTAAAATTTAAGTTTTTCTGTTGTTTTTTCTAGACTAATGCTAATTTTCAATCTAGTTTTAATTCTTTTCGGTATAAGTATTTAGTCTATACTTTAAAATTTTAGCTTCTAAAAATAATTTAAAGCTTGCATTTACTGTTAAGAGTAAAAGAACTAGGATAGATTTTAATATTTTTTATGTTAATGCAATTAAAATGGTATAGCAGTAATATTATTTTTAGCAAGAGATAACATTCCTTAAGTCTTATTAATTCAATTTTAATTTTGAATATCTACACAGCATCTAGCTATTTGCTATCAGAAAAATATTTTCAATTGATACAACATAGCAAAAGAGATCTGTCACCAAAGAAAGCGTAAATTTATTTTATTAACGAAATTTGTTCAATAAAAAAAAAGTAAGAACAGCGATTCTTTTGGTATAATTAAGTCGATTCGTTGACAAAATACCCTACTACAATTTTTGTAAGGATACTACAAAAAACGAATTTTTCAAGTAAATCTGTTGCTAAACTATATCTGTAAAAATTTATCTGACTATTCGACAATAAGGATGTGCAAAAATCAATAAATAATTTTTTATTTTAAACATTCGTTTTTATTGACTAGTGTGGCAAAATCGATTTTTCGATTGAAATAGAAGGGATTATTTATTTAGGATCCTATTCATTTCCCATATGTGATGAGGTAATAGATATGCAATTGATTAAAAATTTAAGATGGATATTTTTCCTCTTTATATTAGCCGCTTGTTCTGCAAATGATTTTTCAAAAATACAAAGACACTCTTGGGAAGATGATCCTACTAAGTTAAAAGTTTTATGCACAATTGAAATGATTAGCGATATTGTTCGGCAAATAGGGGGAGAACATGTCGATGTCTTGACTTTGGTTAAAGGTGATCTTAATCCACACACTTATGAGTTTGTAAAGGGGGACAGCGAAAAATTTGCAGAAGCAGAACTCCTATTTTGCAATGGACTTGGTTTAGAGCACCACCCAAGTGTCGCTCAGCAGCTTAGTACACACCCTTATGCAATTGCTTTAGGTAATCTTATTTTGTCTGCTACACCAGATAAAATTTTATATGTAGATGGTCAACCAGATCCCCATATTTGGATGGATATTGCTTTATGGAAGGAGATCATTCCGCATATTGTAAAAGCTTTAAGTGAGAAAGATAATATGAATCAAGGGTTTTATAAGGAGCGAGGAGCAAATCTTTTAAAAGAATTTGAGCTAGAGCATCAAAAAGTGTATGCCCTCTTGCAAGAGATCCCTGAAGAAAAACGCTACTTAGTTTCTAGCCATGATGCTTTCAACTATTTCACTCGAAGTTATCTATCAACCGAAGAAGAATTTAAAACAAACCTTTGGAAAAAAAGGTGTATATCTCCAGAAGGATTAGCTCCCGACAGTCAAATTAGCCCCCTCGATATTCAAAATATTATAGATCATCTCGTAAAGTATTCAATAAAGGTGCTTTTTACAGAGTCAAATGTGAGTAAGGATTCTATTAGAAAAATTCTTGATGCAGGAAATCAAAAAGGGCTCAATATTGTAATTGCAACAGAACCTCTTTATGCTGATGCTATTGGACCAGAAGGGTCGTCTGGTGACAGTTACCTGAAAATGCTACATCACAATGCTACTACTATAGCACAATATCTCAGTAAGTAAATTTTATAACCTTTGCGATAGTATAATATGGAACAAATAGACACTCCTGTATTCAAAGTTAATCAACTTACTGTAAATTACGATAAAACCCCTGTTCTGTGGGATGTTTCTTTTAGTGTTTCTCAAGGGAATGTCGTCGGTATTATAGGGCCGAATGGGGCAGGGAAAAGTACATTGATCAAAGCTGTATTAGGTTTAATAAAACCTATGGCAGGAAATGCAGAATTTTTTGGTGTTAGTCTTAAGGAGGCTCAACAACGGGTAGCCTACATTCCACAAAGGGGATCGGTCGATTGGGACTTTCCTATTACGGTTAAAGACTTAGTTCTTATGGGACGTTATGGCAGGTTAGGGTTATTTAAGAGGCCGCGCGAAGCTGACTATGAAGCTGTATACAACTATTTAGCTTTGGTCGGGATGGAAAATCAGGCAGATAAGCAGATCAGCCAATTGTCTGGGGGGCAACAACAACGTATTTTTATAGCTCGGGCTTTACTACAAGAGGCAGAAATTTACTTCATGGATGAGCCTTTTGTGGGAATCGACCTAGCTACTGAAAATACTATTATGACGATTTTACATGATCTAAAGCGACAAGGAAAAACAATATTTATTGTACACCATGATTTGAATACTGTACCCGCTTATTTTGACTGGCTTATTATGCTCAATATGCGGCTAGTAGCATGTGGTCCTACCCATGAGGTTTTCCAAGAAGAATTTATCAAGCAAACCTATGGAAGAAATAGTACATTTCTTGTAGATGCTTTAAAATTATCCCAGTCTAAGAAACAAGGTGAATAATCGCTTATATAGGAATGATGTATGTTTCTTGTTGCTATCTCTTCATACTTTACAGATTCTATTTTGCGGGCGCCGACAATTGGTTGTATTCTCATGGGTATTTGTGCCTCGCTAGTTGGAGTGATCTCTGTATTACGTAAAAGATCTCTTTTAGGGGAAACTTTATCTCATGCAACATATCCTGGAGTAACACTAGCTATCGTCGTTATAGCTATTATGAGTGGCAAGTATCCGGAGGAAATAACTTTAGCTGTTGGGGTGTTAGTAGGAGCATCATTAACAGCTTTACTTGGTCTTAAAGCTGTTGATACTCTTGAACAAAAATGGAGTGTTAAGGATGATGCTGCTTTATGCTTGGTTCTGGCTAGCTTTTTCGGATTGGGTACTACAGTAGCAAGTCTCATACAGGTAAAATATTCATCGCTATATAATCAAATTCAAGGTTATCTATATGGTCAACCAGCCACGATGACCGATTTTCATATACGAATTTATGGTCTTCTTACCGTAGTGACTATTTTGGTTATCAGTGTATTTTATAAAGAAATAAAATTAGTTAGTTTTGATCGTGCCTACGCTCAAACTATCGGAATAAATACAAAACTGATTGATAACCTTATCGTAATACTTATAGTGTTAGCTATCGTTGCAGGAATCAGAAGTGTTGGAATTGTTCTCATGTCTGCTATGTTAATAGCTCCAGCTGTAGCTGCAAGACAGTATACAAATAACCTCTATACGATGTTTATACTGGCTTCTTTGTTTGGAGGGGGAAGTGGCTTCTTAGGTAATTACATCGCAGTAGAATTTTCCATAAGACATGCTCATACTCAGGAAATCTATTCATTGCCTACAGGGCCTCTCATAGTTTTAGTTACTTCTGCTATATGCTTTATATCTTTGTGTTTTTCTCCTTCTAGGGGATTGATTATTAAGTGGTATCGATCTGTTACTTTTCGATACACAGCTTTACAAGAAAATATTCTTAAAGCTTTTTGGCGACAAGGCCCTGATAAACCTCTTTCCTTGTATGAGATTGCCACGCTTAATAGCACCTCCCGCTTTTCAATGGGGTTGATTTTATACCATTTGCAAAGAGAAGGTTGGATCACCTACAATTTTGCAGCCAAAACGTACACTCTTTCCTTAGATGGTGTATTGCGCGCATCCCAGATTGTGCGGTTACACCGTCTTTGGGAGGTATATTTAGTTGACTATTTAGGTGTAGGAGCAGAGCGCGTTCATAAAAGCGCAGAGGAGATGGAGCATATTATAACGCCCGCTTTAGAAAAAGAATTAAATATTTTGCTGAATAACCCAAGGTATGATCCTCATCAACAACCGATCCCTCCCAGCAAAGGATTATGGCAATGATTTTAGCAGCTATCATAAACCCCTATCGGAACCAAACTTTTTGTAGTTTTTTTATCGTTTTTATAAAAAGATTATGGGCTTTTTTAACAGGGCAATTACCTATACAAAATCTAGCCGCAGATGAACTGCAGATCCTTGTTCTTGTAGGTGTTACTCTCTCCTGCTCTTTAGTAGGTGTTTTTTTAGTTCTGCGTAAAATGACGATGTTAGCAAACTCGCTATCTCACACAATTTTATTAGGAATTGTTATAGTCTATTTAGCTTCTCGATATTGGTTGCCTCCAATAAATAGCGAAGGTCATAACTTTTTACCATCTATGCAAGCTTTGTTATTGGCCGCCATACTTACTGCTATCATGACAACTTTTTGTACTCAATTCATAACTAATACATTGGGCTTGCAAGAGGATGCTAGTATAGGTTTAGTCTTTACTAGTTTTTTTGCATTAGGGGTTATTCTTATCACTTTATTTACACGCAATACCCATATAGGGGTTGAGATCATTGTAGGGAATGCAGATCTTGTACATATTCAAGATCTTTATCTAGCTTGGATGAGTGCTATTTTAAATGTTTGTTTATTTTATATCTTTTTTAAAGAATTTCAAATTACTAGCTTCGATTCTGCTTTTGCGAAAGCTTTGGGTCTGCCTGTAAATTTCTTTCACTACCTATTGATGGTACAGGTTTCAGTCAGTATTGTAAGTTCTTTTCGTTCCGTTGGCGTATTGTTGGTTCTTGCTTTAATTGTAGCGCCAGCTCTCATAGCTCGCCTATTTGTATTTCGTTTAGGGTATATGCTGTTTTTGTCGTGTAGTATAGGTATTGGTTGTTCAATCGTAGGGGTTGCTTTATCCCGTCACATTCTGACTAACTACAACTTGCCAATATCCACAACAGGGTTGATTGTTTGTATTTTTAGTGTTGTTTATGCTATAGCTTTGCTTGTAAGTTCTATGCAAGGGTGGTTAGACATGAAAATGTTTCCCAAAATAAAAAATAAGCTGAACCATGATTAAGAAGTTTTGGAACATAACTTTATTTCATTATACATTATTTTCGCTGCCTATGACGCTCATGGGTGGAATCATTCCCTTTGCAGATGAGGCCTTTCGTGCAAACTATACAGGGGCTGAGTGGTTTAAATGGATCTGGATGGTACTTGCAGTCATAACGGTAAGAAATTTAGCAATGAGTTTAAACCGAGTTTTAGATGCTGAGATTGACGCTAAAAATCCAAGGACTAAAGATCGAGCTTTACCCCAAGGTCTTATCACGAAACAAGAAGTGTGGCTATTTACTTTTTTAAATTTAATCGCATTTATCTTTATTTGTGGTCAGATTAATAAATTATGCCTTTTGTTATCGCCAGTTATCATAATTTTAATTATTGTTTATTCTTACTCTAAAAGATTTACAGCGGCGCGCCATTTTATATTAGGTGCCGTTCACTTTTTTGGACCTATATGTGGCTGGATTGCTGTTACCGAGACTTGGTCCTTGATCCCCATTTGTGTGGGTACTGCAAATTGGATGTGGATCACTGGGAAAGATATCTTGTACTCTTTGCAGGATGAGCTTTTTCAACAAAGAGAAAAATTACATGGTTTACCTGTTTTATTGGGGGCTAAAAAAAGTATAATAGTGGCTAGAATTACTCATATGCTAGCAGTTGCGTTACTTATTGTAGCAGGTTATTTAAGCAATCTTAATGGAGCCTACTATCTGGGTGTCTCATTAGCTGCCGCCATACTTTTATATCAGCATAAGTTAGTAAAGCCTTTTGAATCCCAAAAAGTTCCGGAACTTTTTTTTAAAATAGACGTTTGGTTTCCTATATCCTTATTTGTATTCACATTTATAGCGATATTTTTCTCTTAAACGCTGTTTTGAAGCTTTTTCCCTTGCTATTTTTTTAAATTTAGAATATGACTATCCCCTAATTTAGAAATAATTTCTGCTGGCTTGATTCAAAATGTACCTGGTTGAAGATTTATATAAACAGCATGGTAGCGCACTAGGGTTAGAGCTCATCACTGGTGAAAAAGGGCTACGCCGCCGCATTTCAGTACCAGAAGTGCAGCGCCCTGGACTTAGCTTAACAGGATACCTTAAAAAATATACGAATAAGCGTATATTTATATTAGGTCGTATGGAGATCGAGTATTTGCGTGAACTCGACAAGCCTACTTTGATAGAACGACTAAAAAATCTACTAGCATTTTCTATTCCTGCAATTATTGTATGCCGTCGCTTCCGGCCACCTAAAGAATTAGTAAAGCTTTGTGCAGAAGCTAATCTACCTTTATTTCGCTCAAATTTACTTACTATGATGTTATTAAGTAAATTGACCTTTATTTTAACAGAGCAATTTTCCCCTAGTGTGCATGTCCATGGAACCTTTGTTGAAGTCTTTGGGGTGGGCGTTTTAATTCAAGGGGCTTCTGCTGCGGGTAAAAGTGAGGCAGCTTTAGGCTTATTAGAGCGTGGGCACCGTCTGGTTTCAGATGACCTGGTCAAAATCAAAAAAAGAGAAGATGCCTACTTAGAAGGAACTGGCGTTGAATTAACTCAGCATAATATGGAAATTCGAGGAATTGGGATTATCAATGTGGCTCATCTTTATGGAGCTATTTGCATCTGCGAAAGTAAGAAGGTAGAGCTGGTAGTAAAATTAGAAGTCTGGGATGATAACCATTTTTATGATCGAATTGGCATGGATGAAAAGCATTGCGATATTCTAGGAGTTCAAGTGCCTTTTCATTTATTGCCTGTAAAGCCCGGAAGAGATGTTGTGCTATTATTAGAGACTTTAGCCCTCAATCATAGACTAAAGCAAATGGGATATCATTCTGCAAGGGAATTTAATACTCAATTGCTAGGGAAATTGAAACAGAAGAGAAAAAGGAGCGAACCTTAAGTGAACCAGCAGATTGTTCGAGAAGTAAAAGTTAAAAATTCATTAGGTCTCCATACACGCCCAGCAACAATGATTGTTAAGTTATTGCAGAAAGCTTCTAGCTCTGTATTTTTTACTCATGGGAAAACAACAATTAATGCCAAAAGTATCATGAGTATCTTGATATTAGCTGCGAGAAAAAATTCAAAGATTAAAATTACTGTAGAAGGAGATGATGCGGAAGATGTCATGGAATGTTTAGTCGAAGCCTTTGATACTCAATTCGGGGAATAGACAAATGTTTCAAGAAAATTCTGAAATCATTATAAAAGGTTTACCTATTTGTGAAGGGATTGCTATAGGCAAGCCTTTCTTCTTCGCACCGACAGAAGAGTTTGTTTTAGAATTTGATATCAACAGTTACGAGATTGAAAATGAAGTAGCTCGTTATCGCAAAGCACTCAAAAAATGTGAACAAGATATTGAGCATATTAGACATCAGTTGTTTGCAGATCAAATGTTTGAAGGCATATCTATTTTAGATACCTATTTACAAATTATTCAAGATCCTCTCATTACGGAACATGTGGAAAGTCTTATTAGACAGACGTGTAAAAACGCTGAATCTATCTTCCAATCAGTTATTAATGAGTATGAGCAACAGTTTAATCAAATTACAGATAAATTTTTTCGAGAGCGATTTAAAGATATACAAGATATATCGCGCCGAATCATGAGTCACCTCAGGCAATCTGTAAGGATGTCTTTATTAGCTATTCCTCAGGGCTCCATCATTTTTGCTAATGACATAGCCCCTCCCGATATTTTAACCGTAAAAAAAGGGCAAGTTTTAGCTTTTGTTACAGCTGTAGGTGGAGAAACCTCTCATTCAGCTATTGTAGCTAAAGCTAAGGGAATTCCCTATATTGCTAATGTGGACTTTTCAAATGTTCCTTCCCATAAAATAAAAGAAGTCATTGTTGATGGTTACACAGGGTCTATTGTCATTAATCCTGGGGAAATACAATCAAGTCGTTATTCTAAGCTTCAAGCCAGTTTAAGTAGCTATAAAACAGTTTTAGCGAATAGCAATGAGTTTAAGGCTGAAACTTTGGATGGCTATCCCATTTCCTTGCTAGCCAATATCGAAAGCTTTGAAGAGATCGAAGAAGTAATTCACCACAAAGGAAATGGAATAGGGCTCTTTCGTTCTGAATATCTGCTAGTAGATAGAGACAATTTACCTACAGAACATGAACAATTTGCTGTTTATAGACAACTGATAGAGCAAGCTAAAGGGTTACCCGTCGTTATCCGTGTGTTCGATATAGGGGGCGATAAATTTATAGAGCATAACCCTTATGCTATAAAAGAGAGTAATCCTTTTTTAGGATGCCGTGCTATACGTTTGCTGCTTAAAAACAGAAAAGTGTTTAAAGAACAATTAAGGGCGATTTTAAGAGCAAGTATTTATGGCCCCGTTCACATCATGTTACCCTTGGTTTCAGGTTTGGTGGAGTTGCGTGAAACGAAGTTTTTATTACACGAAGTTCGTAAAGAGTTAAAAGAGGTTGAAATCCCTTATTCAAACGAAATTAAAGTAGGATGCATGATAGAGCTTCCATCATCAGCCCTTATCAGCGATATTTTAGCCAAAGAGTGTGATTTCTTTTCCATAGGCACAAATGACTTAGTACAATATACGATCGGGGTAGATAGAGGTAACCAAGATATGAGTTATCTGTATAGTCCATGTCATCCAAGTGTCATTCGCCTTATTAAAATGGTAGTAGACCAAGCGTTAAAAAATAATTTGCCTATATCGATCTGTGGGGAAATGGCTGCTGACCCTAAATTTATTCCTCTATTGATAGGGCTGGGTATGCCTGCATTATCAGTTGCTCCTCGTTACCTGCCCATGGTTAAGCATGCAGTAAGGATGATAAAACATGCAGATTCTGTTGACCTAGTTGACCAGGTTTTGGCCCTATCTACCGCAGAGGAAGTACAAGAGTTGTTACAACAGGAATATGCTCGTCAACAACATGCTGCGCTAGCACCATTATTGTATAGATAGCCAAGTTTACTTACAGATTTAAATTCATTGCTTACACGATTTTAATTAAACATGTCCTAGTCTTTGTTCTTACATACTCTACTACAAAGGCTCAACAAGATTAGACTATTATACGTGCTCTAGGCAATCAAATGACTTTATATCTTTTAGCACCTTTGATCTAGCTCAAACTCACTCAAAATAACTAGTAGTAAAGTTAAAACTCTTTTATTTCTTTATTTAAGCTTGAAAGTGTTAAGCAAGTCAGTTCCAATGATTCCAATAAATTGTGAAGATGTTACAATGAAACTTTCGCAAATATAGCTTTTAAGTTAATTTTTTTAAAAGATGGGTAAATTTGTGCATTTGTAGTTTCATGAAAGGAATGTCCTTAATAGCATGATATCAGCTTTAACTTTTATAAAGTTGAGCAAAAAAATTTATTGGAAATTAAATGTAATGAGAATCTCCGGAGCTATCCCTATTACTTTTCACCCTTTTTGCTGGGTGCTACCATTGTCTTTTAGTTTTATTCTAACACAGTCACCTTTACTATCTGTTGTATGGGCGATAGTTATGTTGCTGTCTATCCTTATTCACGAGATGGGGCATGCTTGGATGGCTCTTTTTTTTAAGCAAACTGCAACGGTTGAGCTTACATTTTTCGGTGGAGTCACTCGTAGGAACTCAGAGCCTTTAGTATGGTGGAAGGAATTTCTAATTATCTTGCAGGGGCCTTTAGTAGGGATCGGAGTTTATCTTTTTTGCGAACTTATTTTAAAAACATTCACTATGCCCCAGGCGCCTGATAAAGCATTTATACTTATAGGTACTATGAATTTAGTATGGAGCATTTTTCAATTGATCCCTATTGTTCCCCTAGATGGTGGAACATTGTTAACATTAATATTGCAGAAGATGCTTGGGATCACGGGGAAAAAAATAGCCATAGGTTTTAGTGCTGTGCTAAGTTTACTTCTCGGCTCAATAGCCTTTTTCCTTGATAGTCCAGGGAATCATATGGGCCTTATTCTAGGAACCATCTGGTTTATTTTGAGCTTTGAAAATATAAACTTGCTAAGACTCTCCTGGAATTTAAATGATACAGATACAAAGCAAGAGTTGCAATATGTCGTTAAGCAAGCTCAAGTGCTTATGTCACTAGACAAGCTAGATCAAGCTTTGGACCTTTATTATCTCATTCGTTCAATTACAAAAAAAGGGCAAATCTACCAAATTGCTACAGAGAAAATTGCCAGTATCCTAGCTGCGCGTGGACAGATAGGTGAAGCTTATGATCTGCTGCTACCTATCCAGAACAAGCTTTCATATTCTGCTGCATGTTTATTACAAAAATTGGCTTACTACAAGCAAAATTTTACTCTTGTAATCAATATAGGCGATCGCTGTTTTCTGGAAGCAAAGCATAAGGACATTGCCTTACTTAATGCCATTGTGCATGCGCAATATGGGCACATTCGGGAAACTATAGGTTGGCTGCAAGCCTTGAAACAGTTGGAGCCAGAGTATGATTATAAACAGCTATTACAACAGACAGGATTTGAAGCTTTAATTAAAAACGAGAAGTTTCAAAAATGGTTTAACTCTCACATACAAGACTAACTATCGATATGCCTGCAGAACGGTACTTTATACAACAAGAACTTAAGAAAGATTCAATAATTACTTTAGATGATCAAGAATTCATTCATCTTAGCCGAGTCATGCGGACTCGAATTGGCGAAACAGTAGAAGTTATCAACGGAGCTGGAGCTTTAGCCGTAGGAGAACTGGTACAGCTTGATAAGCGTCAAGCATTGATTAAACTCAACGATATTACTATAGCCCCTAAGCCCTCGTGTGAAATTGTTTTAGCGCAAGCTATTCCTAGGCCGAATCGCCTAAGTTTTATATTAGAGAAAGGCACAGAATTAGGTGTGACCCATTTTTGTTTGTTTCCTGGGGAGGGAAGTGAAAAAGGGGACTTTAGCGATAATCAATTACTTAGGCATGAAGCTTTGCTTATAGCTGCTTTAAAGCAATGTGGATCGTTATTTCTACCCAAATTAAGCGTAACCCCCATGCTTAAAAATTGGGAGATAGCATTAACAGGAAGAGGCTATTATGGGGATGTCTCACCCCAAGCTCCCAAGCTAGTAGATCAATTAAATCAGCATAAATTAGGTGATTCTGTTACCTTTTTCGTAGGTCCTGAAAGAGGATTTACACAAAAAGAAATTGAGATTTTACAAAAAATGGGAGTGATAGGAGTCAGTTTGAATCGCAATATTCTTCGCACAGATACAGCGGGGATATCTGCGTTGTCAATCATCTCACAGTTTTTATAAAATGGTAAGAATTTCATATCCTGTATCTGTAATTAAAACAGCATGTTCCCATTGTGCACTTGGTTTGCCATCTCGTGTACGAGCTGTCCAGCCATCATGCCGATCAATAACAGCATAAGGCAATCCAGCGTTGATCATGGGCTCTATCGTAAAAATCATCCCAGGAACTAGGGGTATGTGTTGTTGATTGCGATTATGAAATACTTGTGGTCCTTCATGAAGGCCTATGCCAACCCCATGCCCTACAAATTGATCAACTACTGAGCAACCGTGCTTAGTAGCGTGATCTTCAATCGTCTCCCCTATTTTTGATAGAAGTAGACCTGGTTTTAAAATTTCGATAGATCTCATCGTGCATTCATAGGAAACCTCTACCACGCGTTTGCGGTCGGGGTTAACGGAGCCAATCATCACCATTCGACTGCAATCGCCATAATATCCATTTAAAATAGAGGTAACATCGATATTTATGATATCCCCATTTTTTAGAGGTTGATCATTGGGGATACCATGACAAATTACCTCATTTAAAGAGGTGCAAATGCTTTTTGGGAAAGGAGGGGAACCATAATTTAATGGAGCAGGAATAGCTCCAGCTTCAAGATGTAATCGATGAGCATGGTTGTTTAGTTCATTTGTTGAAACTCCCTCTTTTGCCATTTGGCAAACAGCATCTAATATTCTTGCTGATAGTTTACAAGCTTGTCTAATACGTTCAATCTGTCCTGGCGTTTTTATGATAATATCATATTTTTTGCGATATTTTTCTGTAATTTGTGCTGTATTTAACTGTTGAGGGGCAACTTGGGCTCCTTTATCAGGATAATGGCATTTTTTCCATTTCTTGTCGCTACCACACCAGCACCTATCGTTTCGCTCAATCATCTGATAAAAGGCTCCCTAGGTTCTTATGTTTTTATTGTTCTTATTTTGTCAAAAAAATAATGGAGAAAGAAAGGGATTAAATTTTTTAGTTATGCGAAAACTATTTTGATACTAAATTGTAAGTGAATTTTATAACACTAGCTTAAGCGCCATTAAACCTTATTAAAATTTAAGTAATATTTCCTTCAAGGTGATAATTTTTGCACAGATATAGCTGAAATATCTGTGCTCTCGATGTGTTGCAATTTTTATAAAGCTGTAAGGATTTCGTACCCTGTATCTGTAATTAAAACAGTATGTTCCCACTGTGCACTAGGCTTACCATCTCGTGTACGAGCTGTCCAACCATCACGCATGTCGATAACGGCATGAGGTACGCCTGCATTGATCATTGGTTCTATTGTAAAAGTCATTCCAGGAATTAGGGGGATGTGCTGTTGGTTGCGATTATGAAAAACTTGTGGTCCTTCATGAAAGCCCACGCCAACTCCATGCCCTACAAATTGATAGACCACAGAACAGCTATGTTTAGTAGCATAGTCTTCAATAGTCTCCCCTATTTTTGATAAAGGTAAACCAGGCTTTAAAATTTCGATCGATTTCATCATACATTCGTAAGAGACTTCTACTACACGTTTATGGTCAGGGCTAACAGAACCAATCATTACCATTCGACTGCAATCTCCGTAGTAACCATTTAGAATAGCGGTGACATCAATATTCATAATATCTCCGTTTTTCAAAGGTTGATCATCAGGGATTCCGTGACAAATTACCTCGTTTAAGGAAGTGCAAATACTTTTTGGAAAAGGGGGGGAGCCGTAATGTAACGGGGCTGGAATGGCTCCAGCTTCCAAATGTAATTTATGAGCGTAATTATTTAGCTCATTTGTCGTGACTCCTTCTTTTGCCATTTGGCAAACAGCATCTAGTATTCTTGCAGATAATTTACAAGCTTGTCTAATTCCCTCAATTTGCTCAGGGGTTTTGATGAGGATATCATATTTTTTGCGATATCTCTCTGTAAGTTGAGCTATGGTTAGCTGTTGAGGTGCGGCTTGTGTCCCTTTATCAGGATAATGACATTTTTTCCATTTCTTATCGCTACCACACCAACATGTATCGTTTCTTTCAATCATTTTATAAAATACTCCTTAGACTTTTTATTTTTATTTTGCCAAAAAATAAGGGAGAAGGAAAGTAATAAACTTTAGCAATAAAAGACTTGTTTTAATGTTAAGCCATGTGCTGGGGCTGTAATGCCAGCTTGAGTACGATTGCGGCTTGTCAAAATGTGAGGAATTTCCTTTCTCAGTATTTTGCCTCGTCCCACATAAACTAAGGTCCCTACCAAATTGCGCACCATTTTGTAGAGGAAATGGTCCCCTTTAATAATAAACTTTAAGGAGTAGGGAGGCTCATGCAAAATGGTAATCTCTCTAATCGTACGAATATCATCTTCTAAATCTAGATCATTGCGAAAGTTGCGAAGTGCAGCAAAGCGGTGTTTTCCTAAGAAATAGGGGATTGCTTGCTTCATCTCTTCTATGTTTAAATCATAAGGATAATGCCATACATGGTGCCTTAATAAAGGTAACAGTATAGGCCCATAGCACATATGGTAATGGTATTCTTTCCCAATGGCATCCAGCGTAGGATGAAATTTATAGGGGGCCTCTTCAATTTGCAAGAGGGTAATGTCTTTTGGTAGAAGGGCGTTAGTACTTAGTTGTAAGCGGTTCAAAGATATCTTAGGACGTAAGCAGTAGAAATTAATAACTTGTCCTTCTGCATGAACCCTAGCATCAGTTCGACTAGCAGCTTGTAATACTAATCGTTGCTGCAAAATCTTTTCTAAAACGTTTTGTAAGCTTTCTTCAATACTAGGACCCATCGTTGTTTTTTGCCAACCTAGATAATTAGTCCCATCATAGGCTATTTTAGCCCTAAGATTAACCTGAGTGTCAAAGTAAGTTAGAGATTCATCAGGAAGTGTCATTTAATGCAGAAACGGTAGATAGCGTAGACTCCAAGGTTTAGCTAGACAACAATCAATAGCTAGGACAGCTCGATTTTCGTAATTCCCCACTTTAAGAAGACTTAATAAAATAACTGTAATCGTTGTTGCTCCTACGGCGACATCTGTAAACCAGTGAGCTCCAGTAATCATTCGTGGAAGTGCGCAAAATAGAGCAATTGCCCAAGCTAAGGATCCATATTTCTTACCCGCATACCTCCACATAAGGCCGGCCCAAACAAATACAAAGGCTGCATGATCGCCCGGAAAGCAATCATGAGAAATATCTTTTAGTCCCATAAGAGGGAAAAGTGCCGATAGACGTATAGCATCTGCGACTACAGCACTAGGGCTAGCTCGGTCCCAATCAATCCACTCATGAATCAATACTCGAGTGCCCCTTTTAATCAAGAAAATTCCAATAACTAGATAAAGAAATCCAAAAACATATTGTGCCATTTTATAGCGGCGCTCTGCTCCTGCTGTAAAGGTGGAGACATGGTAGGCAGCTATGGCAATAAAAATAATGTCTATAAAAACATCAAATGATTTTAAAGTCGTAAGTCCCCAAAAATAGGGGCCAGGAAAATACCAAACAAATTTTTGATTAAGGAAATTGAAAAGGGTGTAGTCAATCCTCTCCCAAATTTGGCTAATTGGGGGTAAAAGCCACGACATAATCAAAAGAGCAAGAAAGCCCCAAGTTATAGCTAATTTTTTGAGAGAAGGAAATAAGTTGTGCTCGCTCATATTTTATTAGTAGGCGGACTGTAATATAAGTTGTATTAAGATTTTGCTGATTTATCGTTTAAACATAAAAAAACCATTGTGCTGATTAGACTAAATAAAAGCAAATAGAAGAGATCAATCAAACCGAGTTATCTAATATTTGTTTTGCAACAAATTCTTAAGACTAATTTATCGATAGATCTTTTGCAATTAAGTTTACAGGACGCTACTTGACTGCTTAACAGTTAACGGAGGCAAAAAATTGAATCTTTAAATTTCTTGTTTGCATTAAAATATTATAATCGCGCAAAAAGGATACTATTTAGGAGCATCATGCCCTTTGTAAAAAAGTAAGTTTAGCCTTATAAACTTAAATGATTGATTTTATGAGGTCAAATAGCTTTTGCCAAAAAAAGGGGCAATGCAGTATATTAGCGTTTTTATTTCAAAGAAATGCAATTTTTATAAATTGTTTATTTTTTTTTATTTAGGAGAAATGGTCGTATGCCAACGATTAATCAACTCGTCCGTACAGGACGTACAAGCAAGGTTCGTCGTAGTAAGTCGCCAGCATTACAAAAATGTCCACAAAGACGTGGCGTTTGTGTGCAGGTAAAAACTAAGACACCTAAGAAGCCCAATTCAGCTTTACGTAAAGTAGCTTGGGTAAGACTATCCAATGGCCAAGAAGTTATTGCTTACATTGGTGGAGAAGGACATAACTTACAAGAACACAGCATTGTTTTAGTACGTGGCGGAAGGGTGAAAGACCTACCCGGTGTGCGTTATCACATTGTACGTGGAGCTTTAGACTGCGCGGCTGTAAAAAACCGTAAACAAAGTCGTTCAAAATATGGCGCAAAGCGTCCTAAGTAAATATAAGACAATATATGTCCTAAGTAACACTAGGAAGTTTGTATTGATAAACGTCCTGGCTCGTGATACGCCCTTTGTAGCTAATAAGCAATATGCGAATCACGCGCAGTCCGCAATTTAGAAAAATAAAACTTAAATTGCTGGTCAGGTGAATCAAACTTTAATCATTTTACGCTTAAATGATTTAACTCAAGGAAATTACAAATGGCAAGAAGAAGACGTGCGGAGCGGCGCGAGTTTGAACCCGATCCTATTTATAACAGCCACGTATTGGCTAAATTCATCAATAAAATCATGTATGATGGTAAAAAATCTACATCGCGTCGTATCGTGTACGAAGCATTAGAGCGTTTTGCTAAAAAGATTAATGCTGAAGATATTTTAGCAGCTTTTGAGCAAGCTTTAGAAAATGCAAAACCATCTTTAGAAGTAAAATCTCGCCGTATTGGTGGAGCTACTTACCAAGTTCCAGTAGAAATTGCTCCAGATCGTCGTACAGCTATGGCTATGCGCTGGATTATTGGCTTTGCCCGCGATAAAGGTGGAAAGTCCATGATTGACAAACTTGCTAATGAACTCGCAGATTGCTTCAACAATCAAGGTTCTACAATCAAGAAGAAAGACGATACTCATCGTATGGCTGAAGCTAACAAAGCATTTGCACATTATAAGTGGTAGTACTGGGAGTAATTTAAACGATGGCAAGACCAGAAAAAGATAAATTAGAAAACGTCCGTAATTATGGAATTATGGCGCACATTGATGCGGGTAAAACCACAACAAGTGAGCGTATTTTACTTTATTGCGGCCGTACTCACCGTATTGGGGAAGTGCACGAAGGTGCTGCTACCATGGACTGGATGGAGCAAGAGAAAGAGCGTGGAATCACGATCACATCCGCAGCGACAACTGTTTTTTGGGAGTGTGATGGGATTCTTCATAGATATAATTTAATTGATACTCCAGGTCACGTAGACTTTACTGTAGAAGTAGAACGTTCATTACGTGTACTTGATGGCGCTGTGGCTGTTTTTGATGCAGTTTCTGGCGTTGAACCTCAATCTGAAACTGTATGGCGTCAAGCTACTAAATATGGTGTTCCACGTATTGGCTTTGTCAATAAGATGGATCGTATGGGATCAGACTTCTTTGCTGCTGTTAAATCAATGCGCGATAAGTTAGGTGCGAATGCGATCCCTGTTCACCACCCAATTGGTGCTGAAGCAGAGTTCAAAGGAATGGTTGACCTCATCACAATGAGAGGGTACATTTTCTTAGATGAAACTCTTGGTGCTCAGTGGCAAGAAATTGACATTCCAGCTGATATCTTAGACGAGTGTAAGAGACTACGTCAAAATATGTTAGAAGAGTTAGCTACTGCTGATGAAGAAGATGAAGTTTTTATGTCAAAGGTGCTTGATAATCCAGATTCTTTAACGGAAGATGAGATTCATGCTGCAATGCGTAAAGCTGTTATCGCTAATAAAGTTAATCCTGTATTGTGTGGATCTGCCTTTAAGAACAAAGGGGTTCAACACCTACTTAACGCGATTGCTCGTTGGTTGCCATCTCCATTAGACCGTGGTGTTGTAAAAGGGCATAATATAGACTCAGATGCGGACATCGTTATAGAACCTAAAGATGATGCTCCTTTAGCAGCTTTAGCATTTAAAGTGATGACAGACCCTTATGTAGGTCGTTTAACATTTGTTCGTATTTATTCTGGTACTTTAGCGAAAGGTGCGACTATAGTCAACTCTACTAAAGACAAGAAAGAGCGTATTTCCCGTCTTCTTGAAATGCATGCTAATAATCGTACAGATAAAGATGAATTTTATGCAGGGGATATTTTTGCTGCAGTAGGATTGAAAGATACTACAACAGGGGATACATTGTGTGATCCTAATCATCCTTTATTGCTAGAGAAAATGGAGTTTCCAGAGCCTGTGATTTCGATGGCGATTGAGCCTAAATCTAAAGCTGACCGTGAAAAACTCGGCTTAGCATTGAGCTCATTAGCACAAGAAGATCCAACATTCCGTGTATCTACTAACGAAGAAACGGGACAAACGATTATCGCAGGTATGGGTGAACTTCAGCTCGACATTATGTGCGACCGTATGAAGCGTGAATTCAAAGTAGAAGCTAATGTTGGTAAGCCACAGGTTTCTTACAAAGAAACTATTACAGGACCTTGCAAACACGAAACAAAATATGTTAAGCAGTCTGGTGGACGTGGACAGTACGCTCACGTTGTACTTGAAGTAGAACCAAACGAGCCAGGAAAAGGTAACGAAGTTATCAACAAGATTGTTGGGGGGGTAATTCCTAAAGAATTTATTCCTTCAGTTATCAAAGGGATCAACGACGGCTTGAATACTGGGGTATTAGCTGGATATAGCTTAGTTGACGTTAAGGTCTCTATCGTATTTGGATCTTACCACGAAGTTGACTCTAGCACTTGGGCGTTTGAAATTTGCGGTTCTATGGCTGTTAAAGAAGCTGCACGTAAGTGTAAGCCTGTTCTGCTCGAGCCAATTATGCAAGTTGACGTGACAACTCCAGAAGATCACTTAGGGGATGTAATGGGAGACTTAAACCGTCGTCGTGGTAGAATCATGGGACAAGATGCGCTACAAGCTGCTGTCATGATCCACTCTGAAGTTCCTCTTAGTGAAATGTTCGGATATGCTACAGACATCCGTTCTATCACATCAGGACGTGGAACATTTACAATGACGCCGCTGCGCTTTGAACAAGTTCCTGCTAACATAGAAAAACAAATACTTCAAAAGTAATAGTGTCCAGCCAATAGGCCTCTTGCAAAAATATTTTGTAGGGGTCTGTTGGAATAACCTATAAAGAGTTATACAAGAGATCTAATATGGCAAAACAACCAACACAAAGTCCTGCTAAGAAAGAAAAGCAGAAGATTAGAATTCGTTTAAATGGATACGATCAAAGAGTACTAGACCGTTCTGTAATCGATATTATCGAGACAGCAAAGCGTACTGGAGCTCGTATTGCTGGTCCTATTCCGTTACCAACACGTCGTGAAATATTCACAGTGAACCGCTCTCCTCACGTTGACAAAAAGTCTAGAGAGCAGTTTGAAATGCGTACACATAAGCGCTTGATCGATATCTTGCATCCAAATCCTAAAACGATCGATGCATTGAAGAACCTCAGTCTTCCTGCTGGTATCGATATTAAGATCAAAGCTTAAACGCATACTGTTAATCTTTCAGTTCGTTTTCACTTCAGGGGCTCGATAAATCGAGCCCTTTTGCTTTATTCATTCTTATTAAATTTCTAAGATCTATTTGAATAAGGCTTCAGTACAATGGATTAGTCTTGAGTATATCTTGCAAGTAGAGAGGCTTTTCAAAGATCTCTTTATGTATCTGAGATACTAAATTCATCTCATCCCATCCCTCTTGGGATTCAAATATAATCTCAGTCAAATCTTTAATTATGGATCGATTAGATGCTTCTAAGGGATCGAATTGCTCGGTTTCTTTAAAATCTTGTCTAATTTCTAAACATGTATAGAGTAGTTTATACTCCGTTAGCTTTTTTCTTAATTTTTCTTCTAAACCATTTTGTCGCAATTCTTGTATCACATTTTTATCCTGCTGAGCTAAGTGTAAAATCGTACGACATTTCTTAATTTCAAGGTTTATGTTCTCTACTATAGCAAACGTCTCTTGATTGAGGCCGCAAACTAGTTCAATAATCTCTATTAACTTTTCTTTAGCTAATGAGACTAGAGTTAGGAGGTAAGATTTAAAGGGGACCGTCAATTCAGTATTCTCCATATTATAGGGTGCAAAAGTAGTACTCATTGTAGTATAGACTACTTGCTTAAAATTAGAGATACTCTTTCTAATATTGCTACGATCATTTTGATTTAGTTCTGTTAGATCTTCTAACCTAGGTTGTATCTCTTGACAAGTGTTGATAATTTGTTCTAAAAATTGTTCTTCAATGATTTTATAAATAAGAGGAATTGCTTTACCTGTAATATGTTGAATTTTCCAATAGTGGGGATAGTATTGGGCTTGGCTATTGTTGCAAAAAGCTCTACTCTGTTCTATGGTATTTAATAAGTCCTCTATAGGAGGAAGCATGAAAGGTAATTCAGGATCAAATCTAGGAGGGTTTTTAATGGATAAATTTAATTTGTCAGTAGCTTTGACAAATTCTTTTGCTAAAATGTTTTGCTGTTGTAGTACAGCAATGATCTTATCATAATACAGTGCACTGTAGGACTCTATAGCAATCTTATGCCAAGTTCGACTCACTTGCTTGACAAAACTTAAATCTTGCTCACCCAAATAACTAAATATTTCGGTCAAAATTGCTTGAGGTAATTTTTCCTTTTCGCTTTCAGTTTCACCTTTTAAGAAAACTGGATGAAACAGAGTAGGAGATATAGTCAAAACATGATTATGATCTGTACTTGCCACTTTTAAGCCTATTTATTCTATGTATAAAGGGTTAATGAGGTACAGGAATGCAACTTTTCTGCTAGCTCAAAAATTCTATCTAATAGAAGTCCTGTATAGCTTAAGCTAAAAAACTTATCTATCTAGATTTTTGAAAAATAATTTTAGGAGCATGACTGTTTAAATTAACTTTTAAATGACCTTATAAAGCTTTAAGATGTGTTATAGTTTATATACACTATTCACGTGAAACCAACTTCAAATCACAATTCAAAATAGATTATTCAGCAAATTGGCAGATCAAGTTTGCTTTATCAGCACAGATTTTTTTCCTCATAAGTATTTGGACTTTTAATAATTTCAAATTTCTAAACATTAGCTAAATTGTAGTAAATATATACTGAGCGCGGGCTATTTGACCGTTTTTTCTACTGGTGGAAAAAAGGTAAACCTAGCCGCGCATTGTATATATCTTTATTCCTAGCTGTGGTATATTTGGCATGCCTAATACGGGATAATCCATGACTTTGGCTTTTAAATGATCAAAGGGTAAAGCAAAATACATTTAATGCTAATCCAACTTAAAAATCTGGTAGAAGTCTGAGATTACACGTAGCTAGTAAGCCTAATTATTTATTTATATTTACGGAGGTGTAGTCTATGAATTCGTATTTATCTGTCACAACTTCTTCAAGCGTTCCTTTGAATAGTTTTACTGACGATCAAAAAGCTGATATGGTACAGAAGCTAGCAAAACAAAAAATTGATAATCTAGATGAAATTTCATCTTTAGCCAATCGGACATTAGAATTCTTAGATTTGAGTGACCATCCTTATGTAAATTTATATGATATTGATTGCCTTAGCACTCATTTTCCTAGTTTAAAAGAGGTCAATTTAGTTGGTTGCAATGTAGTAACAAAAATAACAGACCTATATAAATTAATTTTTAAGAAAAATAACAATGGTTTAGAAGTCCCAACAGGTATCCGTATACAAGCTATAGGAGAGTATAGACAGGGTCCTTTAGCTATGGCCATAGCCCATAGTCAGTCTAAATCTAATAGCAGAACTGTTAATGATACATCATATATAAATGCGATTGTTGCTAGTGGTAGCTGGTTAAAAGAGGATTTAGAACCTGTTTTAAAGGTTATTGTGCAGGATCGGAGTGAGCCTCTAAAGAAAGCATTTAAAAATTTAGTCAATCATAGAGATTTTGATCCTAATGCAGAGATTTGTAAAGGTAAAAAAGATACTTTTTTACATTGGTTCTGCCAATATGGAAATATGGGGCTAAGTCAAATTATATTATCACATCCAAACATACATATAGATGCCTTAGATATTGATTATAAAACACCTTTGGATAGATTGTACGATGCTATAGAATATTACCGGACCAGAGACCTAATAATGTTAAATTTTTTAGATGAACTAAAGCAGGTTTTAATATGTAAGGGTGCTAAACGAGCAGCTCAATGATACAAATAAAGGCTTTAAAAAATTTATTAGAGTAGTTCAAAAAGACCTTGTTGCATAAATATTCTAACAAGAACTATTTGTATAATTGTTATTTGCATTTTCTTAGAAAATATTAAGATAAAGAAAGAGGGGCAAACTCTAAGGTCGACTAAAACACAAAAAGAGAGTGCCCCATAAAAAGTAAATATCGCATAACGAATTGACCTGATTATAATATATCCTCAGTTCAAAGGAAAACTATCAGCTTTTATTTTATCAGTACAGATTCTTTTCCTAGCAAGCATTTGAATCTTTGATATCCTCAAACTTCTGGAAATTAAAAAAATTGCATTAAATATACATCTTGATCCCTAGCTATGATAAATTCGAAGTGCTTAACACAGAATAATTCGTTCATTCGTATAATATGGTATACACAAACTAAATAATAAATTATTCAATATGCATAGAAGTAGGGTCCGCTAATTCATCCTCTAGTTCTTTTCTACTTGTCTGTATGCATGAGCTCAAAGCTGCCAATAATGTTCCTATCTCTGTGAGTAGAATGGTTTTTCGATCGACTTTGCTGACCTGTTCAATCATTTTCTCTAGTTCCTTAGAGGAAGCTGTGTTTATCCTGCTAATTCTAGATGAATTTATTGTTTTCTTTTTATCAAGACTTTTGGAAAAAGAACTAGAAGCTTTTTTAATTAAGCTCAATATTCTTTTCTTGTGGGTTTGTTCATCTTGTTTTTGAGCAGGAGCGGAAGGTAGATGAGGATTGAGGATTAAGTATTTCAAATTAGCTTGACTCAATCCTTCCGTAATCATATCTACGGAAGAGGAACTTACATTCACTCGTACACTACTTGATGGTTTGATATGGGCACTTCCACTAATAGCTATTACTTTTGAAGCGTTGTGAGTTCCGGTAGTAGCTGATTGTAGCAAGCAGTTCAGAAAATTTTCATTTCTAAGATTAAATGTACTTTCTACCACTTTTTGTAAATCTTTCGTGATCATTTCAAAGGCAGGTTGAAATAGAATACTGAGCTTATCGATAGTTACAAACCTATTTCTTTTATTCGTAAGATCTACAGAGTCTTCTTCTGAGCTTAATACTCTTAAAGCTTGAGTTAAGTCCTCACAATCTTGTTTGCATGCCGCTACCGCATCTAGTTGAGGAGATTTTAGACAAAATTCTTGATAGCTGCTCAAAATATTTGAAAATAAATTTATTACATCTTGTATGTGCTTGGGTGTGGTTTGATCTTTATACGCTAGCAAGCTAGCTATATTTTTACCTAATGTTAAGAGATAGGATAGATAGACTCTAATCTTGCTTACTTCAGGGATGGAAACATCCCAACTTTCTAATTGTAATTGACTGCTTATACTAGGATGTAAGTATTGTATAGAACCTGTATTAGTTAAAGTTTTACCTTCAGTAAGGAGTTTACATTGTTCCGGATACCATATCTGATTAATGAGTCCTCCATTGACTTGCCTGCAAAAAGCGCTATTATGGTTTTCTCCTAATAGAATGATTTGTGCTTGATTCAGTTGTTTTAAAATATCTGACGACTCTATATTACTTGCAATTAGCTCAAAGTTATTTTGTAAAAAGTTACGAAATTCTGTTGTATTATAAAAACCACCATAAGGCCCTCTTAACAATAGCAGATCGGAATCATTATCTCTTTTAGAATATGAATTTTCAAAAAAGCCTTGGTTATTTTGTATACTCATTCTACTTCTCCGTAATATATATGTATAATTACGGAAAGTTTTTAATATTAATTACATTTTATTTTTATTTAAATTATTAACTTGTCTAATTATTGTTAAATAATTCTAAATCTTTTGAAGATATATAAGATTCTTTAAGGCAATTGTTTGATTTTACGAGTATACAAAGCGCGGTCGATTTTACCGTTTTTTTACCTAGCGGAAAAAAGGTAAATCTAGCCGCGAGCTGTATATTACGAATACTCTAGGCCTTGTTGCATAAATACTCTGATAAGAATTATGTGTATGGCTGTTTTTTTTGAATTTTTACAGAAAATGTTGAGATAAAAAAAAGAGGGGCAAACTCTAAGGTCGCCTAAAACACAAAAAGAGAGTGTCCAATGAAAGATAAATATCGTATAACGAATTAGTCTGATCATAACACATCCTTAGTTCAAAGGAGAATTATCAATTTTTGGTTTTCAGCCGATTGTATTAACAATTGGTTTTCAACCCATCATACTTGTGAAGCAGGTAGACCACAGGTTTACTCAGACCAAGCTATCTTATGTGCGTTACTAATCAAAATAACTTTTAAACTGCCTTATAGAGCTCTAGTTGGTTTCCTATTTTCTTTAATCAGCTTACTTAACTTAGACATAAAATGTCCTTCATACACTCAGATCTGCCGTAGAGCTAAGGTACTTGCAGATAGTTTACCTAAAATTAGCCAGAAAAGACCTACGGATATCATATTTGATTCGACAGGTCTTAAACTCTATCAGATCAATCTATAAAAAGTAATATAAGGGATCTCATGGAAAGTGCGTAAACATAGAGCATTAAAACGCAGAACATGGAGAAAACTACATATTGGCATAGATCCAGATTCCCATGAAATTATTGTTGCTGAGATGACCACAAATGCAAAAGGAGATTCACGTGCGGGTCAAAAAATGCTTAAGAAAACTCCAAAGAGTGTTAAGAGATTCTATGGAGATGGAGCTTACGATGCTTTATATTTTAGAAAAGAGATTAAACTAAGACAAGCTGAAGCTTTGATTCCACCATCATATCATGCCGCTGTACGTAATCACCTTACAGATATAGCATCTCAGAAAAGGGATGATTCTATTTTGGAAATTATAGGCCTTAGCAATGATGAACAAGCGCGCAAACTTTGGGAGAAACTCACAGGATACCACAGAGGTTCCTTAGCAGAAACTGCTATGTATCGTATTAAACAGTTGACTTCAGAGAAAATGTACAGTCGCCATGAGCAAGCACAGTCTGTGGAGTGTTGTGTCAAGTGCCTTGTAGTCAATAAAATGACTGGTTTAGGAATGTCCAAAGAAAAATGGGTTACTACAAATTAATAATCTAGACCGTAGATCTTTTGATCTCTTCTATTTTTAAGAATGTACACTCTTTCTAGGCCCTATTATGCAACAATGCCTTTTTTATCTTCCCTTTGCTTTTATATAATTTTATAGCATAATAAACAATACTCAATTTTAAGTACTCTTTAGTTTAGTAGATTGTAGCAGAAAACTAAAATTGTCAAGCATACCTATATATTGGAACTATTTTATCAAATTTGTTTTAGAGCTACTTTGCAATATTTTAAATATATGAAAAATTAACAAACTTACTAGAAACACCAGGAAGAGGGGGAGCTATGATTAATACGTTGCCAATATCAAATTTAATAGTAGAGAGAAATAATGAAGATAACCAAATACCTAGACCGGGTATTATCAAAATCAATTTATCCATAGAAAATTATCTCAAGGAGATTCCTAAGGCGAAACTATTAATGCCTTGCGGACATAAGCCAAAAGAAGATGATTACTATAGCAGAGGAGCTGATGGCTCTTTTGTCGTACATAAACATGAGGGCTGGTATACTGTTGATATTTGTCCCGAATTGGAATCAGATCTAGTTGCAGATTTAAATAATCCTTCAGTCTTAGAATACATTTTTAGAAAAAATACTTGGGAACTTATTTATTTAGAGTATATAAGTATAGGGCATCTCACGGATGATTTTTATAGCAAAGCCTTTGCATCATTAAAATCTGGTGGTTCTCTGATATTCTGTGCATCACCTATGAGTTGTACATACCTTCAAACTATAAATATCGCTGATGCAGAGAAAACACAGCAGCAATACTATTGTATAACGAATATGTTCCATGCTATTTTGGAAGAACCTGGTTTAAGCTTGCATAACCCTAATGATTTAAAGAAAAGTGGTTATAATATAAAGCAATTGCAAGAGTATTTGGATAGCTATTATGTAGCCAAGATTGGATTTGAAAAGCTAAAAATATATGTTGATTCTGTAGCAAAAATGGATTTGCTAAAAGAAGCTGAGGCGCGTTTCAATCGTATGCAAGTTACTTGGGAGAGAAAAATAGCTATAATGACCCAAGAAAATTCTTTAGAGGTTGTAGAGTATTTTAAAAGGAAGATGGAGCAAGAACTATTTAAGCTGTCAGCAGTAGAAGTTGCAAAGACTTTTAGTCGAGTCTTGATTAATGATAGTTGGGAAGGAGAAACGACCCATTTTGAACCCTTAATAAGTCCTAATGCAAGATATGCAGATTCTTATCTCAATTACTGCTCCATTCTAAAAAAATATGATGAAAGCTTATCTAATGTATCGAAACCAAGGGTATTCGCAATAGCTACTAAATCTTCTAGACCATCCTAAAATATTTCAAAAGCTATTTACCAATTTTAAAAGTGGTGTTAGTAGCGGACAAAATCATTAATGGATTTTTAGATGATGGTAGCCTTTAGGCATAGTCCCTCTTAGTGATTTTGTGGTAAAAATAAATATAGCGGTCTTAGCCATCTCTGGCCATTTTAATTTTTAAAAGCTTTGTTGCACTTCAAGCTTGAGAGGGCGGACATAAACATTCTTTCTAGGCATGATTCTGACGATTCGACGGCATTAGATATATTATTGCAGGCAAAGAAGCGTTTCATTCCAAGGAATAAGAGAAATCATGACTACTTTATTACAAAAGCTGAAGTTTTTGAGATAGAAGAGTTGCTGTTAACTAAAGGAGCTAAAACAGCTATGCAGTTACGAAATGGTTCGCTCCAGTGCTAAGAAAGATCTTTTATTAATAGCTAAACCTTTTACAGTGCTCTTTTTGTTGGCTTTATTAAATCAATTGGTAGCTCTTTATATAAGAGAGTTAACCACTTAGGGTAAGCGTTGCATACCACTTAATGAATTCTTCAAAAAGTCTATCATAAGGCATTTCCCTAATACAGGCTCCAGTAGGGCAAGAGCGCAATTTAGGGCAACGTTTTTCAAACATTTGACCATAGGGGCAGCTGCCTTGTAACGCATAATGCTTTTGCCCTATGGGTTGATATTTTGAAGCGGAGGAAGCTCCAAAGACACTAAAACTTGGTGTTGAGGTCGTTCCACATAGATGAAGGGGCATAGAGTCCATTGAAATTACAAGATCGACTTCCGTCATCAAATTTTGCAAGACAGGTAAGGTTAAATAGGGAAGTACTAAACTTTGTGTAGGGAACTGTTCTTGTAGTTGTTGTGCAAATAATTCTTCATCATCGTTTCCCCACAAAAATAGTAGAGAGCAGGAGAGGGTTTTTGTGAGTTTGCTTAGAAAAGGCCTCCACTCTTTTTCAGATAATTGCTTATTTGGCCAGCGGGAACCTGGACAAACCAAAAACTTCTTTTTCCCTTGCAAAATAGGGTGTGATAGAAGTACTTCAATAACTTGTGTATCTTGCTCTTCAATTTTAAGTAGGGGGTACGTAGGGGTAAAAGGAGAATTGTCATTTAGATAGGCTTGGGCAATATAAAGATAATCTTCACGAATATTGCGGTACAAAGGGGGATTATACTGAGTCTTCGTTACAAGAAGATTAGGACGTTCTGCAACAGTTTCTCTACCAAAACCGACTTTATCCTGACCTTTAGCTAGAAATGTAAAGATCCCAGACTTTATATTCCCTTGGAGGTCTATAACTAGTTCATATTGTTTTTGTCTAAGGGTTTGAATGCAAGACTTTATTGCGGACCAATTATCTCTAATATTTCCAAATTTACGCCATTTTCTTGTATTGATAGCGATAACCTTATTGACGTAGGGATGAGCTTGAACTAGATCTTTAAAAGACTCCTCTACAACCCAATCTATTTGTGCAGCTGGATATTTTTGCCGAAGGTACTCCAATACGGGAAAGCAATGGATGATATCGCCAAGGGCGGATGTTTTAACAATCAAAATGGTGTTCATAAAGAATTTACTTTGTTCCACAATAAATCTAAGATCTACATTTTTATTTTTCTTGTAAGAGCGCTTGCCTCTCTTTAGTCGTCATAGGGCGCCAAAGTCCAATGGGAAGATTTCCTAGGACTAAACTACCAATTCTTATACGAGTTAAAGATTCTAGTTTAAGTCCTGCAGCCTCTACAATCAAGCGAACTTCCCGCTTTTTCCCCTCAGACACAGTAATCTTAAATGTACCACGCCTAACTTTAATTACTTTCACAGGACGAACAGGAACATTATCTATAACAATTCCTTGAGACATTCTAATAAGTTGCTCAGCTGTAATTTCTTGTGTTACCTTGACTAAGTACTCTTTTTGTAGTCCACGTGATGGGTGAATGACTTTTTGTGCAAAGTCACCATCATTGGTTACAATTATTAATCCTCGAGTGTCCTTATCTAAACGTCCAATTGTAAATAGGCGATGCGGGATGCTGGCAAATAGATCGATTACTAGTTTCTGATTGTGGTGCAACCTTTTATTAGAACAGAGAAACCCAATTGGTTTATTGAGTACAAAGTATACTTTTTGCTGATTAAACTTAACATCTCTACCATCAACAGTAATTTGGTCTGAATCGGTTTCGATCAAAGTTTGTAATTCAGTTACAACTTGGCCATTAACGGCAATACGTCCGCTTAAAACCATTTCATCACAGCTTCTACGCGAGGCAATACCTGCTTCTGCTAAAGCTTTATTAATTCTTTTCAATGTCATCGTTTATTCCTTGCCTAAAAGTAGCGTTTTCAATAGAATGAAGCCAATTAAATGGAAAGATGGCTGAGTGGTCTAAGGCACGTCCCTGCTAAGGACGCGTACTCTTACGGGTACCGTGGGTTCAAATCCCACTCTTTCCGAACCTTATTGGCTCAATTTCTGCCTTGAATCTACTTGTAGGTTCAAGGCTTTTTTATTTCTGTTTTTCCCTATTTTTAAAATAGGGATCTGGTTTTCCAATATCTGGTATAAATATAAGCTCAACAAAGTTTCTTACAAATTATTAAAAGGATTGCTGAGCTGGTTAAAAGTATTCCCCTGCTTACGGCGGCGCAATTCACTCTTTAAAGAGTGGATTAAATCTTGATCGAAGTCTTTATTAACTGCCCACTTCAGATAATCTAAGGGTAACTCTTTAAAGGCTCGTCCTTTATGTTTTCCTAAAGGCATGTTTTTTAATTCAATCGGGCGCGATAATGATTCAAAAAGCTTTTCTGTAGTTTTAAAATCTACCGCCAAATATTTGAAGACCTCAATATTTACAATTACATCATTCATGGCTCTATGAGCACCTTCTGCAGTTATGTTGAAGTGTTTGCGAAGGACTTCTAAAGAGTTGGAGGGGCTTTTTCCATATAACCTAGCCATACGTAGAGTATCTAGATAAGGACGTGTTTGAATATTACAGGGGATATCATGCCTTTTAGCAGCATTTGCTAATATGTCTATGTCAAAGCCAACCCCATGTCCTACGATTGTATGGTTGCCAATGATTTCTAAAATTTGTGGAAGTACATCGCGTATAGCGGGTTTTCCTTGAACCATATCAGGTGTAATATGGTGTATTGCAATTGTCTCGGTTGGAATAGGGCATCCAGGATCAACAAGAGTCTCGAAAGAATGAGTAATCTCTTCTAAAGTAAAGACAGCTGCAGCGACTTCAATAATTTGATCTTTAACAGGGTCAAGACCAGTAGTTTCACAGTCGATACAGACGAAAGAGCTTTGTTGCATAGATCCCATGGGGTATTACACCTTTTATTTTTTATTGATGAGGAATTAAGTAAGTTCAAGGCTAGAATTTATCAAACGAACTAATTGATCGCGACCCTTATTCTTTAGCGCGGAATAGTGGACGTAGCAAGGGTCATTGTAATTCAAGGCTTGGAAAATTTGTTTTGTATGAGTATCCTTTTCTTTTTGATTCACCTTATCAGTCTTAGTTAGTACAAAAATAACTTTTTTCTGGTAATATTCTAGCCATTCGACTAGCTGTATATCTTCTTCATTAGGTATGCGTCTGATATCTAACAGCATAAGGATTAGTTTTAAAGAAGGACGTTCTTTAAGGTAGCTTTCAATCATTGGTCCCCATTGTTTCTTAACTTCAAGGGGAACAGCAGCGTATCCATACCCAGGAAGATCAACAAATAAACAGCATTCATCCGCTACAAAGAAATTAATTAATTGAGTTTTGCCTGGCGTGCTAGATGTTTTAGCTAGAGTTTTATTGCCAAATAGGTGGTTAATCAGAGATGACTTCCCCACGTTAGAGCGACCAACGATAGCGATTTCGAGCATAGCCTCCCCTTTTTCTGCTCGGATATAGGGGAAGCCTTTAGGTTCAACAGCGGACGTTAAAAAACGGGCTTTTTGTAAAGTAAGTGGTTTCATAATAATAGTGTCTCCTCCCAAGGGGAAATAGTAATATGGCGCTGTTCAGGACCTCTATGCTCAATTGAAACTTTTAAGATACTAGAGGGGAGTATTGTCTGTATTCGTTCAGACCATTCAATACAACAAATTCCATCCGCATAAAAATACTCATCAAAACCAGCTTCTAAAAATTGCTCAGCATCTTTCAATCGATAAAGGTCAAAGTGGTATACAGGTAACTTTCCTGGATAGATATTTAGATACGAAAAAGTAGGGCTATTAACCACGATTTCATCTGATGCATCGACTAATGAGCTTACCAGGCCTTGAATGAAAGTTGTTTTCCCTGCAGCTAAATCCCCAAAGAAGCATATGACAGTGTTTGGTTTTAACCTTTTACCTATAACATAAGCTATAGCTTGCGTTTCCGCTGCGGAATGGGTGATTTGCTGCAGGCTCTTCATCATTTTTGTTTTATCTAGCTGTTGTTACTCTGTTGTTCTTCTTCATCAAACCACTGGTTGACATATTGCTCGAAGCGACTGTCTTGAGCTAAAGCTTCTACGAAGCTAGTGATTCTTTCTTCTTGTAAGTGCTTATGTATAAATTCTAAAAAGTTATCAGCGATTTCAAATTTATTTTGGTTTTGCACTTCAGCTAAAGAGATGGCACGTAGTTGGTTTCGTCGGAAATCATCTATAACACCAGTTTTGCTATTGAAAAGTTTCCCACTTAGAACAGAAGAATAAGCAACTTTTTTGATTGTTGCCTTACGCTCTGTGATGTAATTTTTAATCATTTCTGGATCATCAGAAACATAAAATCTTTTAACTTTGAGACCCCCCACTTTTTCCTTGTTCTCAGGGCACTTAGATACCCAATCATAAATGGCATCTTGTGGATTGGGGTGTGTATTGTCTCCAAAGACTTTACCACAGAAAGGACAGATATAAATTTTCTTAGTTTGCTCATTAACAGTAGGTTGCCCTAATGTAATTTTAACCTCAGTCTCTCTCCAAAGTTGTCCTTGAGCTTCGAGTTCCTTCAAGATCTCATCTTCTGTAAGGTAGATTTTTTTACCTTTTAAAAAGATAACAGGGTGTACTTCATATCTTTGCTGGACGTAATAAAGATAAACATTAACTAAATCGATCTTACGATGTTTCTTTAAATACTGCTCTAAAGAATGTTTTAAATCTTCCGTAATCACAGTGGTTGCCATTATAACCTCAATCATATGTTTAAAATGCCCAGTAATCTTTACTTTTTAGCTTTCTATATAGCTAAAAAGCTGTGAATAGACCTCTATAGCACATTGGTTTTTAAAGATTTCTAAAATAACCAAACAAGTGCAGCATATACGGTCTAATGATTACGACTAAGAGATATTCTATTTTAGGAAAAAGCTGCCTTTTATCAAAGGAATTGAGCCTTCTCGACGGTAGAATATTGTAGATATAGTAGATGTTGGAATAAGCTTGTTGCTCATTTTCAAATGAGGATTACCAGCTAATGAAACTATTTTGCATCAGAGTCTTATAAGGTTCTCTGTTGAAGATCTGTTTCTCCTTTTTCTCCCGTCTAATTGATCTCTTGTTTTTTTTGCTTACCAGAGATTATGATAGATTTCTGTCTTAAATTGAATAAAAATCATTACATTTGTCTTCAAAATATGGAAAGTTCGATTACTCTATTGGGGAGAAAATTTGCAGTGGCTCTTGAGCTAGCTTTTCCTCAATTATCAAAAGGTCAAATCTCTCAATACTTAGAAATTGCTCCAAGTACACAACCGCAATTTGGGCATTACCAATACAATAGTGCTATGAAGCTGGCTAAAGTTTTAGGCATGCCCCCACGCAAAATAGCAGAGCAAATCGTACCGCATTTTACAGGTGGTAGTGAAATTATCAGCCAAGTTGAGATAGCTGGTCCTGGCTTTATTAATATTACATTAAGTTCTAAATACTTAGCTCAGCGTGCTTTTGAGGTGTTATCTGATGATCGCCTAGGAATTCCTATTCCAGATAGAAAGCAAAAAGTTGTCATCGATTTTTCCTCACCAAATACAGCAAAAGAATTGCACGTAGGTCACCTACGTTCTACTATTATCGGAGATTGCTTAGCTCGTTTGTTCGAATTTTTAGGCCATGATGTATTACGCCTTAATCATGTAGGCGATTGGGGAACCCCGTTTGGAATGTTAATCGCTTATATGCAAGAGCAGGCCGCAGATGTTTTACATGGAAGACAAGCCGCTCATTTACCAGACCTGGTTCGTTGGTATAAGGAAGCAAAAGCAAGACTCGATACAGATCCTGTGTTTAAAGAAAAGTCTCACCAAGCTGTAGTGAAACTACAAGGGGGGGATTCTGAATATCGTAAAGCGTGGGAAATGATTTGTGAAATTTCACGTAGAGGTTATCAGGAGATCTATGATTTATTGGGTGTAACTATAACCGAGCGAGGCGAGTCTTTCTACAATCCTATGCTACCAGGTATAGTAGAAGACTTAACACAAAAAGGGTTAGTCGAAATTTCAGATGGCGCGAAATGCATCTTTTGTGAGGAATTTCAGAATAGAGAGGGGCTCCCTATGCCTCTGATGATTCAAAAAGCGGACGGAGGATACAACTACGATACTACAGACGTTGCAGCAATGCGTCATCGTATTACACACGAAAAGGCTGATCGAATTATCATTACAACAGATGCTGGACAATCTTTGCACTTTCAATTAGTCGAGTTTGTTTGTAAAAAAGCAGGTTACCTGGACCCTACCCAGACTAGATTTAATCATGTTGGATTTGGTTTAGTTCTTCGCCCTGATGGGAAAAAATTTCAGACACGCGCTGGTGATACAGAAAGATTAATCGATCTACTGACTACTGCCATCGATAAAGCAAAAGAGATCTTGCATGAACGGAACCCCCATTTGTCAGAAGAGGAGCTTGGAACAATAGGGCAATCCTTAGGAATTGCTGCTGTTAAGTATGCAGACTTATCTAGTAACCGTATAAGCGATTACGTTTTTAGTTATGATCGGATGTTACGTTTTGAGGGAAATACAGCAGGTTTTCTCATGTATGCTTACGTTCGTATTGCAGGTATTAAAAGAAAAGTAAACAAAGCTGTTGAATCTCTTGTACAGCATGGAGAAATCATCCTACAACATCCATCTGAAATCGCATTGAGTCTGCATCTTCAACAATTTATTGAAGTCCTAGGTGTATTCGAAAATGACCTACTGCCACACCGCCTAACAGAGTATTTATATACATTAGCTGAAAAATTCCATGCTTTTTTTCGAGATTGCCGTGTAGAGGGGAGTTTAGAGGAAGAAAGTCGTCTTTTATTATGCGAAGCAGTAGCTCGGACCCTAGAGCAAGGTTTTAAGATTTTAGGGATTCGACCAGTTGTAAAAATGTAACATAAGCAAACGCTCCTATATCGGAAAGCTAGGAGCGTTTGAGCTATAGGAATTATTTTAATAGATCCTTTAAGTATTTAGGACATACTCGATAAGTGTAGGATTATCAAGAGGAATTAATCTATCTAAAATCTCTTCCTTACAAAAGCCTAATTTTAAAGTGTCATAAATGATAGATTTAGCTGCTGTAACCTCTGCATCAGATTTTCGCAATTCTTTGCCACACTGATTAATTAGCTTGTCTAGAATTCTTTTTCTCCCTGCAGTATCGATATAGGTAATAAAAGCTTTGTGAGCATCATCTCTTTTTGTGGTTGCTAGGTAGATTTCTGCCTTTTTTTGTAATGCGGAAAGTTCTCTTAAGTGAAATTTGGAAGCTGTTTTCAGTACAGCAGCAGCAGCAGCTGTGCGAAGTTGTATTTTATCTTCTACACCTAAATCTTTAGTAGCGGGAAGAATCCTTTTTAAAGATACAGATTTATCTAAAAGAGCATGCAAAATTTTAACATCAGCCTCTTTTGCTTCTTCTGTAGCCTTTTTGACAGATGAAATAGCTGATTCAATACGCAAGAGAGAAATGTTTATCGGTTTTTTAGAACCAAGGCCCTTTTGAACTTTCCGAGAACGCTTTTTTCTTATCATTTTAGCTTTACAAACATGAGATACACTTGTATCCAATGAACTTAGAGAATTTAGAGCCTGTATTGTAATTTTTTCGAGATCATTCAATGAATCCCATCTGGCTGTATCTATAATCTGGCCGTGCTGTGTAAAATCGATGGTAATACAATTTTCATATGAATTGCTATGTATTGAAGTCATTTTGATGTTTTGAGTCTATAATTATTTTGTAAGAATTTTTATATTTTTGAGTAGTTAAGTTGAGAGATAAAGTATAGAAAGCAACCTACTTAAGTTTACTTTAAGCTTAAGTAGGTAAAAGAAGAGGTTTACATGATCATGAGTGCAAAAACAAATGCGAAAAGCGCAAATGATTCGACAATACCAATTGCAGCAAAACACTTACCAAAAACTTCAGGTTTTTTGGAGGATGCGTAAATGCCAGATGCCGCGCATTGACCTTGAATAATTGCTGAAATCATAATAGCTAACCCTGATGCAACTCCGATAGCAATAGCAGAAATAGGGGAAAGGGTACCAGCTAAAATCCTAGCCTTCATCAATAGCATTAAAATAAAACCATAAATAGTTTGTGAAGAAGGCGCAGCTGCCATTCCGATAAATTTACCATGCCCCTCTTCTACACGACTCATCACTGCATGTGAGGCCATCCCTGCTATACCGCAGCCTATACTGCTACCAATGCAACTGAGTCCTAGTGCTATAGCCGGACCGACCATATTGAAATCCATATTGTTTCTCCTGTAATCTTTTTCAATAAATTTTAATTAATCGCGTAATTTTAGTAATCGTAGGGGATTAAATCTTTTTCCTCCACCTTCAAAAGTATAGTGGTACCACTCTAGGAAATTTAGTCTTAGGCCGTGTACAACTCCACCCATAATGCCAAGGATCATATTTATAGTATGACCTAACAAAAGAATAAGTATACTAATTACAATAGGAGTCTTTGCACTCATTTGGTTGAAAGTTCCGCTTAGCATTCCTCCAGAGAGGCCTAGTGCATATAGTCTTAAATAGGACATAACATCGGAGAAAACTTGAACGAGATTCATAAATTCCAAAAGAAGTCCTGCAATTCCCCCTTGGATAAGTGATAAAGTAAATGGCCAAGCTATTCCAATATAAACTAATTTAAGCCCTACTATCGCACATGTCTGATGGTCAACTCTTAATATATAATTTATGAAGGTATTTGTGTTTAAATACTCAGGGAAGTAGAGGTAAGATCCTATGAGAAATAGAATCCAACCAAAGCCTTTAGTATTATTTCTGATAGAGCGAGCAAATGAGCTAATAATATGCACTACGCCAATGAACAGCGAAAGTTCAAACATAATATTATTTGCAAATTGTTCGTATACAGGAAAGGAGATACCATCTTCTGCTATAGCCGCATAATTGAGAAAATGCTGAGCATCTGGCTCTTGGCTTAAATTGGGATAAGCTGAGATTAATTCTTGATAAACAGAGTCTTTATTATCAATGTGATAAGCAGCTTTTTGCTTAGCTATGACTCGTATTAGAGAGAATTCTCTTAAGGGATTGTTAATATCAATATTCATCCCAAAGAAAGAAGTTGTTAATACTCCCCAAATAACGCAAGCTCCCGATAGTAATGTAAAGAGGTTAACCATTCTTTTAGTAACTTTACTCCAGTTTTGCTTGTTCTGATACTGTAAGTAAAGGGCAAGACCTAAGAAAATCAAACCATAACCAGCATCACCTATGATCATTGCAAAGAAAAGAGTAAATGCACATAACACCCAGGTTGATGGATCTTTGTCATTGATCGAAGGTGTATCATATATCTGAACTAAATCTTCCCCAATCCGTGCAGCTCCGCTATTTTCTAAATGAGTTGGAATAAAATCTTGCTGCTCTATAGCTACCTGTGAACAATAGATATCTGTATCTTCCACTAATTGCTGCAATTCTAGCTTTTTATTATGAGGAACCCAACCTTCAATAGCAAAAACTTTGCCTTCAAGTTGGTGTTCTACATAATTTTGTACAGTCATAAGGTTATGCTGATTAAGTTGTTCAACCCAATATTCTTCTAAAGCTGGCAGGTAAGCTGTTAAGAGGCTTAATTCTTGTTGTATAAAAACAAGTTCCTCAGAAATTAATGTAAGACGGTCCTTCAAATCTTCTAATGACTGATCTAGCAACATTTCTACTAGCATTGGAAATTGCTTATGGTGCTCACTAGGGCTACAAATAGCTACAAAGTAATCCATTCCATACATAGACCCTACATAGATAAGTTCTTTTTCAGATTCTAACAAACCTGCATGAGAAGAGGAGTTGTCACTTTTACCCGAGAAAAAACGAATCTTATAGTCAGCCTTAGATTCTATATAGTCGATATCATCTAATTTAAAATGGCCGAAGGGAATAACACGTGCAACTTCTTGCTGTACTAAGCGCTTTTCTTGAAGCAAAGTTTCATATTGTTGAAAGAAATCTAATGTCTTTTTAGCAACATCAAAAGGATCAGATCCATCTACAATATCAGTCTCAATTTTTAGAACCATATGTTCTGCTGCATGGTGTCTTAAAATTCCAATAGCTTGATGTATTTTAGAAGCAGTTAAAGAGACTATTTGAGGACCTTTATTTGCTTCAATAAATTGGATAATCCCTTGTTGTTGGGCTAATTGAAAGAAATTAGCTCGGTTCTTTTCCAAACCTAAAAATAAATATTTTTCTACGTTGATACGCATATGATTATATCTCCGCCGTAAGCTTTTGGTGGTCTTCTATGCGCTGCATCGTTATCTTTTTCTTAGCAACCTTAGCCCGAGCTACAGCTGCTAATTGCTGGTCACTTAAAAATATTTTAATCCGCTTAATTGTACTAATTGTCCGCGGGATCAAAATTTTTTCAAATAAATTAACTCTAATTGAAACTTCACGTAGCTCTTTTTCCAAAGCAGCTAATTGCTCTCTAACAATTGAGACTTCAACCGTAGCTTCAATGGTCTTACGCATAAGTAGAATAATACTATCAATCCATGGAGGGCTATCTATGAGTGTATAGTTTATAGGACTGAAGGTAATTCCTTTATATTGTGGGATATCAACTCCCGCAATATTTTCGTGTGAACGATGAACCTCAACTATTTGCGCAGCTTCCTCTGGTGAAATCGTTGTCACATCGCTGAGTAAAGCACTGGCATCATCTAACTTTTGCTTTTGTGTTTTATATACATCCTCAAGTAAGACAATTTTTATGCGCACTTCATTGATTTCTGATTGTAAGAGAGCCTTTTTTAATTGTAGCGTGGGCAAATATTTTTGTAATTGCCCTAGTTTTACCTGCTGTGAACGTAATTCACTTTTAGTATATTTGACTTCTGCCACGGAATGTTCCCTCACCTATAATTATGCCGCGGGAGCAGCTGCTATTTCCTTAGGCTCTATTGAAGGCCAATACTTATCTATTAATTTTTGTTTAATAGCTAACTCAACAGGAGTGAAACATTGAGACAAGATAGACCAGCCTCGATCTAGAGCATCCTCTAAAGTACGATTGAGCTCCAAATCCATCATCTCTTTTTCAAAAAGTTTGGAATATTGTAGTAATTTTTGGTCCCAACCTGAAAGTTTAAATCCCATAGATTCACGCTCTTTTGCTTTTTTGGAGTCAGCATATAAACGGATCATTGTATTGGCAAGCTCTCCATGATCTTCACGTGTTGTTTTAGCAATAACGTTTTGCTTAAGACGAGATAAAGATCCAAATGGGTCTATACGGCCACCATGTAGATAATATTGCCCTTCCGTAATATAACCTGTATTATCAGGGATAGGGTGAGTGACATCTCCACCAGGCATAGTAGTGACACTAATAATTGTGATAGAGCCACTACCTTCAATATCTACCGCTTTTTCATAACGGGCTGCTAGATCTGAATAGATTGATCCTGGATATCCACGGTTAGATGGAATCATATCCATAGTAATCGAAACTTCCTTAATAGCATCCGCAAAAGCAGTCATATCAGTAAGAAGTACTAATACGTTTTTATTTTGCAACGCAAATTGCTCAGCACAAGCAAGGGCCATATCAGGAACTAATAGGCATTCTACCGTAGGATCTGTTGCTTGATGTACAAACATGACTGTTTTATGAAGGCTACCAGATTGTTCTGCATTTTCAATGAATGCTTGGTAGTCAGCAAAAGTAAGTCCCATACCACCAATAACGACAATATCAGAATTGGTCTGATTAGCAATACGCATCAATAAACTGTTATACGGTTCACCTGGAATTGAAAAAATAGGGATTTTCTGTGATTTCACTAGGCAATTGAAGACATCGATCATAGGAATGTTAGTACGCACCATCTCTTTTGGAATAGTACGTTTTACAGGATTAAATGATGGCATTCCAATGTCTATAGCTTTACCTTGAACTTCAGGACCTTTATCGATAGGTACTCCAGATCCATTGAAGCGGCGCCCAAGTACTCCATCACTGACAGTAACTTGCATTTGTTTTTTCAAGAAAGTCACTTTGTCTCCGGTCGAAATCCCCCTTGCATTATCAAAAACTTGTAAGGTAACTTGATCGCCATTGATTCTTAGTACAGAAGCGTACGAAGACGTACCATCTTGCCTGTCGATGCGAGCAAGTTCCCCTAGAGAAGCTTCTGTGGCTGTGAGGGTAACTAGATTTCCTCGAATATCATTAATCTTTTCATAAACCACTTTCATGCAAGCTTCTCCTATACTTGAGCTTGTTCAATTTTTTTTGCGGAATCAATCATACTTTTAATCTTAATTATTTCTTTTTCGTATTCAGGTGTTTCAAAGGGTAAGAAATTTAAATTTTTAATAGTATTTTGCAAGGAAAGGAAAAATTGTCTTAATGCATCATGAGTTTGAAACTTAAAACGTGTATGTAGGATCTGATACATAATTTGGAATAGTGCAAGCTGCCTCTTTGTCGGATTATAAACATCCTCTTTATCATAAAAGTTTTGCTGTAAATAGCAAAAGTCATAGATCTCAGCTTTCAGGTAAAGTTCCATGTCAGATAGCAAGGTTCCTTCCTCTCCAACAACTTCCATCCTCTTACCTATATCGTCCCCTTGCTTCAATAACCGCCCAAACTCTCTTACCTTATCACTCCAATTAGCAATGTTGCCTTCTAACTTTTTACCTACTGCTTCAATGTACTTAGACCAAGAGATTAATGGGTCTATAGAAGGGAAGCGACGTGCATCAGCTCTCGCTTTTGATAAACCTAAAAAGGCTCCAACTACTGCTAAAGTAGCCTGAGTAACAGGCTCTTCAAAATTTCCTCCTGCCGGAGATACACTACCGCCAATAGTTAAAGATCCTTTTTTACCGTTTTTTAACTGTACAGCACCTGAGCGCTCATAAAATTCAGCAATACGGGAGGATAGATAAGCAGGAAAAGCCTCTTCCCCTGGAATTTCTTCCAATCGTCCAGACATTTCTCTCAAAGCTTGAGCCCAACGCGAAGTTGAGTCAGCAAGTAGAAGTACATTAAGACCCATCTGGCGGTAGTACTCTGCAATCGTTACCCCCATATAGACAGAAGATTCTCTAGCAGCTACTGGCATAGAAGAAGTATTACATATGATAACAGTACGGTTGATTAAAGGCTCATTGGTATAAGGGTCGATGAGGTGTGGAAATTCTCTAAGTACTTCAACAACTTCCCCAGCTCGCTCTCCACACGCAACTATCACTACAATGTCTACAGAAGAGTATTTAGATAAATGATGTTGTAAAACAGTCTTGCCTGCTCCAAATGGGCCAGGAGTACAGAAAGTTCCTCCCTTCATAACAGGGAATTGTGTATCTATGGCGCGGCATCCCGTTGTCATAGCCTCTTCTACTCTGATACGATCACCTTCAAATAAAGCTTTCTTTACAGGCCATTTTTGTACCATGGTAAAAGAATGCTCTTTACCGTGCTCATCTTTAGCTTTTGCTATCACTTCGTCTATAGTATAGCTACCGGCAGCTGCAGTCCAAGTAATGGTATATTGGCTATGAAGTGTAAAAGGGATCATAATATTGTGAGTAAATCGCTGTTCTGGCACAGAACCTAAAGTATCTCCACGCAAAAGGCGATCACCTACTTTAGCAATAGGAGTGTAGTTCCACTTTTTATTATGGTCTAGAGGAGCAAAATAGATTCCACGATTTAAAAAATAGCCCGCTTTTTCAGCAATTTCTTGTAAAGGATTTTGTAACCCATCCACAATGGAAGTTAATAGGCCAGGTCCTAGTTCAGCCTCTAATAATTCATTCTGAAAAGTTACATGCGTATTAAGAGCAATTTCTCTCGTATCTTCAAATACTTGAATTTTAGCTTCATTCCCGACAATTTCGATGACTTCTGCCTTAAGAACTTGATCTTGCAAATGAACCATTGCAATTGCACCTTGGCGGATATTTCCTTCAAATCTAACTTGGAGAAGGTTACCAAATGCTTTTATTACTTTGCCTGTTGATGATTGAGTCGATGTCATATTATTTTCCTTAAAATATTTTCTGCAATAAGAGCACCCTGTTTTTGATCCAATTCACGCCACTGCTCTAATATAATCAGCTGCGCTGCATAACATAAGATATGATCTAGAGTAAATTGGTCCTGAGGAGTCAGAAACTCCGCTATACGCTCAAATCGGTAACGTGCTAAATCTATATAAAGCTGCTTAGGAGTAACTTCTTCCCTTTGCTCTGTAATGATTTTTTTTAGCCAAGGGTCTGACGTAGGAGGATCATAATTAGCACTATCTTTTTGTGCCAAAAGTTGAGCTACAATAGGGTCTGTAGGATCTTCATATTGTAGTTCAATTGCTAAGTCTCTTCCTAACTGTTTAGCTCTTAATCCTAGCATTACTAATCGCCACTCTCTCTCAAAAATGAAATAACGATTTAAAAAACCAGTGTGAGTAATAATCTCTTGACTAAAGAAAGTTGAGATTAATTCAGAAAAATGTTGTAAGACTTTTGTTTTATCATTTTGATAACGATCTATAAACTCAAACACATATTCAGGGAAACCTTTTCGATATTCTAAAGCTTCCTGCAAAGCTTCAACTGTCTGGAAGTTCCCACGAGGATCGATTTTACCCTCTTTCCAAAATTGTCTTAGATTGTTTAAATCTAACCAACGTTGTAGAGCGCTTAACTGATCTAAGTCTTTTTTACAAAGGCGCTCCCTAAACCATACTATCAATTCTTTGAAAGGAATAGATGGCTCTACATTGAACTGTAAAGAGGGGAGAGTCGGTATCAAAAAGTAATAAGAAAAAGCCATTCAAAACTCTCTGCTTACAGTTATTTATTAAATATAATATTGCGGAAACTAGGAGCTATATACTCCGATAAAATACTAGTAATGACTTCATCAGATATATCTAATGTTAAATTCTTATCATGCCATCGTACTTGTGCTCCTCCTTGGAATGAGCCAACAGCTACACTCTTTTCCCTAAGAGCATTTAAAATTTGAGGTACTAAAAGCTTGTTAATTTCTTCAGCCGATATATTTTTAGATATGTATGCTGACATATCAGCTCTAATTCCGCCTTTTTGAATAGCTTCAACAATAGCTGTAATCAACTTGGATATAATTTGTGGATTAGCAGATTGCTCTTTAATAAGTTGCGATAGGTTAGGGTTAAACAACTCTTTCTCAATAGCCTGCTTAATCATATCCAAAGTTTTTTTGTAACTTTGAGCTAATGAAGTTTCAAAAATTTGCTTATCTTTATCTAATGCATCTTTTGTGGCTTTTTTCAGTTTTTCAGCATCAGCTTCAGCTTGCTGTACGATTTGCTGAGCCTGTGACTGAGCCTGTTTGACAATTTCCTCTGCTTCACGTCGAGCTGGTTCTAATGCTTCTTGACGCAGTTGATCACATATCTGTTGGACCTTGTCTTTACTTGCTAATAATTCCATGCGCTTCCTCTATCCTTAGAATTGAGTATATAGGCTAACGTTATTTTTACCTGAACTCTTTTGTAAAATCATTTTTTAATGCTTTAAGCAGTGTAATGCTAATAAAAATTAAAGGCGTCTAACTATAATAATCGCTTCTAATTGCCTCTACTTTTCTACTAAAAGTGGTACTATTAATTTTTATTTCTTCTACACTCTTGGTTATGGATTCTATATATCCGCAATTATGCAAGGTGTTATTTTTATAAGTAACTAATTATAAGCCGAAAGAGATTTTAAAAATATTTAAGTTTGAATAATAAATAAAGCGCGAATCGCTTTTTAAATTTTTTATATTCAGCTGGTTAAGTTGATTTTTAATTATTCAAGCACTTAATCTCCTTATAACACATCTTACGCAATATTTTACAACTTTTATCTAACAAGCTTTGTAAAATATTTTTTTTATAAGTTCTTTTAAATGATGAGATTATTCTCTTTCAGTTTGTCAGATTTCATATCATAAAGCGTTCAACTATTTCTTTAATCAGCTTTCTTTAATTCATTTTTAATCTGTCAAGGAATTTCCACTATCCCTTCTTAACAGAAACTTAACATTTTTTAACTAAAATCTCTTTAGGTGATTTTGAGTTAAAGGTGAAAGATATAACTATGAATTTTTCTATACATTACCAGAATGTAACTGTTAATGAATCTTTGACTTCTTACGAGGAAAAAGAGCAAGTTTCAACTTTAGAGCTCGAATCTCTAAACACTATTTTTTCTTATAGTAAAGAGATTGTAACATCTGCAGAACCTATTAATATACAAAACTCTGCAAATATTACAAATCTAATACATGCTAATTTACCTATAAGTCATCCTACTTTAAGGCAGTTAGCTGATGATATGAGAACTATAAAAGGCGACACAAAGGTGTTTAATCGTCTTTTTTCTCATATCCATTTTGATAAACTAACAGCAAAGAGGCATAAATTAGAGAGTACCAAAACTTATTTAGCAAAAGCTAATTTATTTCGTTATATAACCCTATACTTATCTAAGCCACAAGTATCAACAGAGAGCAAACAAAAATTAGAAAAAATATATAAAAGTTTGCTAATAGGATATTACACTTCCCATTTTTTTGAGAATATTAAACTCTTAAAAAGAGTGCTTATTATAAAATCTAGGAAGAGTGCGTTGCTTATTCAAGAACAAGCGATTCTTAAGGCTGAGGCCTATAAAAATATATCGCAAAAATCTACAAGGGAATTAGAGCAGCAGATTGATTTGGAGGTCAATAAAGGGATTGGTTATATTCGGCGGCAGATCGATAAGCTAGGTTTGTTGGATAATATAATTATAGATGGGGGGTATTGCCGCAAGGAGTGGGGACATGCCATGTTATATGAGATTGAAAAGCAAGAAAATGGATTATATCGCTTCATCGTTTACAATACAGGCGATGGTTCTCAAAAATTTCATCGAAAAAAGAGCTTCTTCAGTGATAAGTTAGAGACAGCTCTTGTCTTTCCAAATTTAAGTTATGACAAAGTAGTCTCTGCAAGCTTATGGGATAAGCTTATCAGGCTACGCTTGCTTGATGATTCTAATAATATTCAGGCTCTTTATAACTGTTTTGAATCATTAGGTTCATCGGAACCAACTTATAAGTTTCAATCGCCACAAAAAACAGGGACTTGTGCTTGGAGATGTCTGATGGCTTTACTTTATCACAAATTAGACCTCAAGGAATACCGTCATTTCAAGTTTGAAATGACAAAGGACTCAATTAATGATCTAATCAATGCCTCATCTACAGAGGAAAAGCCAGTCTTTTTTGCAAGCCAGTCCGAGGAGCAAGCGCAACTATTTTCAAAAGATCAGACTAAATCTATATTTCATGTAGCCTCAAATAATATATCGAGTACAGACGAAAAAACTTTACATCTAGCGTGTACTATTTTAGATAAAAGGCACAAAAAATTAATGGAGTTGGAGCAGCAATAGACTTACTAGTAAGGCATTATACCTGTTTAGAAACTTTATGAATAAAATAATTACCCTTAACTAAAATTCTGAATTGACCAGAATGAAGTGATTGATTATTTATCGGTTTTAGATAAAGCTATTTTAGCTAACCCCCCTGTTAACCCTTGAGGTCTTATGCAAATTATTATCGAAGGTATATCTGTTGATTTAGAATTACCAGGTAAGGATGTCAAAGTAAAACAAGTTGTAGAAGAAGTGGAAGCTTACTTATTGTCTGAAGGAAAAGTTCCTGTTGCTCTAAGTATAGATGGCCGATCCCTTACCCAAGAACAATTCGAAGCTATGCAAGAAAACATATTGACAGGAGCTGAAGTATTGGATTTTGGAGTCGTTAGACTGGAGCAATTTATGCTCAACCAATTACAAGGGGTAGCTGTAGCTCATGATGCATTGCTTCAGCAAATTCGTATATTTGCAGATAATTTAGTATATAATACTGTAAACAATGCTGAAATTGTAATGAATGAATTAAAGCACTTCTTTGAATTTTGGACTAATCTCTATCAACTCTTTCCAAGAGAATGTGAAAGTCTTGTTTTCAATGGACAAAATTTTGAAGGGTGGCTTAATGGATTAGCTCCTAAATTTCAGGAAGTAGTGGCAGCTATGGAATCGAGTGATTTTCCAAAAGCTTCAGATCTCATTAAATCAGACATTATTCCATTACTAGAACTTACTAAGCCTGTCATTGCTGCAATGGAAGAAAAATTTATGACTTCTCTATCTGCTAAATAGTTTTTTAAGGAAATAGTCTAACAAGGATAAGGCTGTGGTTAATAACGAGAAAGAAGTAGCACAATTATATAAGAAAAAGCAAATTGAATCTGCTAGCCCAGGACAATTAATACTCTTACTATATGATGGTGCTATAGACTATCTTAATCGGGCAGAAGCAGCCTTAGCTGAAGATCAATTTTCAAGAATAGATAAGTTCCACCAGAATATTATTTATTGTCAGAACATTCTCGGCGAGTTAATGGCATCCTTAGACTTTGATAGCGGCGGAGATATTGCTCAAAATCTTTTTCGTCTCTACGAATACATGCGTTATAGATTGATCACTACTAATATTACAAAAGGGCATGAAGTGATAGCAGAGCTTAAGTCTCTTCTATCTGGTTTAAGAGATTCGTGGGTACAAGCAATTGAGCAAGAAATGAAACAACCAGTTCGTTCTCCAATGCCTTTACCTGCTCAAAAAGGTGGCCTTAATATTCAAGGATAAACTATGGCATGTACAACCTTAACCAGGCAAAATTTTTTGCAAAAAGCAAAATCCTTAATTAGCCGTCTCAATTTTAATTTGGATTACCTCTCAAGTATTGCTCATTTAGATTGGAATTATCAGCTAGTCAGTCAAGGTCAAGAGGAACAGGCTGCTCTATTAAGTGGTTTGGAGGAATTAGTTCTCTCTAATAATGACTATAAAAATTTATTGACTTCAGAAGAAGTTGCAGAATTTGAGGGACATTTAAAGCTTATACAGTCAAAAAACGAACAATTTGTTACTCATTTAACCATATTACAAGGGCTTGTCAAAGCTGAATTAAATGAAACTCGTCAGGTCAGCCAAGCTTTAGAAAAAATGGAATCAGCCTATATCGTTTTCCCTTTAACCTCTAAAAAGCGTAGTTTGAATTTATTGAGATAGGTTGATAATTCGATCTTTTTAATACTTTTCTTTACGGAAAATTTCTTAGGAATCTGTGTGCAGATAAAAACACTGCACTTTATAAATTTTTTCTTTTTCAGATTACAAATCCCCAACAGATATAACCAGCGTTTTTAAGCCTATTATTACCTGCCTACTTAAAAACATGCTAAAAAATTACAGAACTGCTATCCTTTTTGCCATACTCATTTAATTAATTCGTAATCAGAACGATTTTGCATTTTATTTTAGGTAATAAGGGAGAAGGGGAGTAAGCTATGAAAAATAAAATAAGTGTATTGCTGCAATCTTTTTTACAAAGCTCTACCTCATTGTTTGCAATTTGCAAAGACAAAAGTAAACCTTTAAGTATTGAGCGAAGACTTCAAAAATGGAAAAGAGGCTACAGCTTAGGTTTTAGATCCTTATTAGCGGAAATTTCAGAGCAGTCTTTAGAGGTTAAAGGAGAAATACCAGGTTGGATTAACGGGGATTTATTCCGCGTAGGACCTGCTTGTTTTGAAGTAGGTTCAGATTGTATTGAGCATTGGTTTGATGGATTAGCCATGCTTTATAAGATTTCTTTGCAGCCAGGAAAAATCACTTATTCTAATAAATTTTTACGTTCAGAAGCATATAGAAATTCCCTTAAGTACCACGAATTTGTATTTAGTAAATTTATGGGGCGTCAGCACTTAAGCCTTTGGGAAAAAATTTTTGGACTCAGAAAAATACGAGTTAATGACAATGCTAATGTAAATGTTGCTAAATACGGCGATTCATTTGTAGCTCTTACCGAAAGCCCTACGCCTCATGTTATATTTAACCCTGATAATTTAGATACCATAGGACTTTTTACATTTTCTGACGAACTTACAGGGCAAGCAACTTCTGCTCACCCCATTCAAGATCCCTGTACAATGGAAATTTTTAATTATCTGATATCTTATGGAACCAAAACAAAGTATTTAATATATAAAATCAATCCTAGCAGTGAAAAAAGAGAGCTTTTAGCTGAGTTACCAGTCTCACATCCATCCTATATGCATAGTTTAGGTCTTACCGAGCATTATGTCATCCTTCCAGAATTACCCCTAACATCAAATCCTTTGGATTTTAAATTACACCGAGCTCGTGGCTATCAAAGGCAATTCAAATGGACTCCCTCCATTCAAACTAAATTTACTCTCATAGATAGAGATAAAAAAAATTATAGGTCCTATTACACCAAGCCGTTTTTCATGTATCATATAGCGAATTGTTTTGAGCAAGGACAATTTGTAATCATTGATGCCATTACTTATCATGATTTTAATGGGATTACTACCGATGAATTGGCCGAGCGCCCTGGATCTTTAGAAAAATCTTGCTTAGAGCGATTTAAAATAAATATCGAGACAGGGGAAGTAGAACACCATATCTTGCTTGATCTGTTTGTCGAATTTCCTCGTATAGCTGATGATCGATTAACTAAAGATTATCGCTTTGTATATATGGTAGCTAATACAGGTGATAAATCAGACTTTTTGAATAGTTTGGTAAAATATGATATTGACCTGCAATCAAGTCAAATTTGGTATGAGCCAGAAACTTATCCTGGAGAACCTATCTTTGTTTCCAATCCAATGGGGGTGCAAGAAGATGACGGAGTTGTTATGTCAGTAGTATTGTCTCCAAAGCACAACAAATCCTTTTTACTACTTTTAAATGCAACTAATTTTGTGGAATTAGCTCGGGTTTGGTTACCCCACCATAATCCTTTTGCTTTGCACGGAAACTTTTTTCATAAAGATCATAGTTAAAATATCTTTAAATTTTCCTTTAAGAGGAGCATATTGATTTTTAATCATTCCAGCTACTTTATTAACCATTAAATGCAATCAGGAGAAACGGCTATGACAGCTATTAAATTGAAAGGAAACACTATCAATACAGTAGGAAAATTACCAGAAGTAGGTTCTGCAGCGCCTAATTTTCAACTAGTCAAAGGGGACCTATCAGAAGTTTCTTTACAAAGTTACCAAGGGAAGAAAAAGATTCTTAATATATTTCCTAGTCTAGATACAGGTGTTTGTGCTAATTCCGTAAAAAAATTTAATGAAAAAGCCTCATTAGTTAAAAATACTGTAATTTTGAATATATCTTGTGATCTCCCCTTTGCACAAGGGCGCTTTTGTCAGGCAGAAGGAATTAATGTCGTAGAGGCTCTTTCAGCTTTTCGCAGTAGTTTTGCTAAGGACTACGGTGTTTTGATCGTAGACGGTCCAATCAAAGGATTGTGTTCCCGAGCAATTGTAGTACTCAATGAGCAAGATCAAGTTCTCTATATAGAGCAAGTGCCTGAAATTACACAAGAACCCAACTATGATAAAGCTTTAGCAGCTTTAGTTTAATTACAATAGAGGCCATAGCAGGTAACTTAAAATAAATACTTAATGTTTAGATTAGATCAATATTCTTACGTGCACCACTTCATTCTGAATAATGGTAGTGTTAGCTCTGCTGAATATATGCAGCAGAGCTAAGAAAAAATGGTAGGTTACTTCTTTTGTGCTGGATCAGAGCTATAATAATTCTTGTAATAGTCATCTTTAACAGTAATTTTATTGCGCTTTAGCCCTGTACACCCGATAGATACAGAGCTCATGAGTACTAGATAGATGATAGACTTCACGTTAAAAAATTTCATAAATATTCCACTTTATTAATTTATTGTTCTGGTTCATATAAAGGTCTTACATCGAATCCTGTATCGCGAATAGCAAAGAGAACTTTTAAAATAGGTTCCCAGGTAGCATTCTTATCGATTCTTAATAAGACCTGAGTCTTTGTTTTATCCGCAGGCAACAGTCCTTGTTGATATTGTCGCTCTAGTTCAGCTGCGATATCTTCAGGGGACTTCATCTTATAGTCGCGAATTTCTGTAATCCATTTATATTCGTTATCTGCTGTAATACTAATATGGATAATCTTTAGGTCGCTATTCATCTGGCCTGTATCCACTGCACCTGCTTCAGGTTTTACTTCGACAAGGTTTACTTCTGTATCACGAGTTGTAATTCTAGATACAGAAAGGCAGGCAAAAAATGAAAGCATTAGAAATAAGAAGTCAATCATAGGGGCCATGTTCAAAGCTCCCTGACTTTTAATTTCGTTTTCTGGTAAAAAACTCATAATGTTTTCGCCTATAAGAGATTACTTTGAATCAGTTTCTGTAGCAGAGATTAATAAAGCTCCTAGAAATGTTGCTTGAGCTTCAACAAAATTAAGGACTTTCGACACTTTTTGCTTAAGATGCGTATGAAAAATCATAGCAGTAATCGCGACAATTAACCCAGCCACGGTTGTTCCAATCGCTATACCTAATCCGTCAAAAATAGCGATAATACTTTCCATGCTGCGATTGACATCATAAAAGGCGTAAAACATCCCAATTACAGTACCTAATAATCCCAGCATAGGAGCTATAGTAATGATGTCATTGAGAAGGGAGAGCCTCTGCCATAAAGTAATTCCTAAACGGCGTCCTTCAGCTTGGATAGCTTCGTTAATTAGTTGCACTCCTTGCTTGCGCATATTCAATGCGCTCAGCATGATGAGTGCTAAAGCGCTTTTGCTCGATTGGCACGTCTTAATTGCGGCTTCAAAACGTTGATCTTTGAGTTGTTCTTCTAGTTGATTAGTCAAATTACTGGGAGCTAATTCTGATAAACGAAGAGAAAGTGCCGTATAGAGCCACAAAACAAATGAGATAATTGATAGGATAAGTAATATCGTGTAAATAAGTGGAGAACCATTGAACACTTTTTTAAGGTCTAAAGTTGATTCACTTACTTGTGGCAAATTGAAAGGCGCAACTTCAGTCTGTGCCATAAGAATAGAAGCCATCCCTAAAGTTGTAGCGCAAACTAGATAGGGGATCTGACGTAAAAAACATTTAAGCATTGCTATACATCCTATGTATACCTATAAAAGAAAAATCGCTTTACAAACGGCTAAAAGATTAGCTCACTTCTAATCTTAATAAATATAGCCGAAGTTTATAGAAGTCTATATAATCCCATTTCAGGCAAAAAACTATTAAGATTTGCTTGAAATTTAGCTTTATAAGTAAAAATTTACGGAGTTAAAAAGTTATTTCTTATTAAAGAACATACCAATTTTCAGGAGAATTCTTCAAGGAATAACCAATATAGTGCCCGCCTTTACGTGGCTGAGGTCTGAAATGAGAGGATAATTTGTTTCATAGATTTGTTTCCATTTTTGCTCATCTCCATAGTAGTAAGCAGCAATAGAATTAAGAGAGTCCCCATCAGAAGCTATATGGATTCGTTTTACTGATTCTTTCAACACCTTATACGGCAATTTTGCCAAATTAATTTTATTAGCCTTGTTAGAGTTTGTATGTAATTGTGTCTGTATCTCTGGCAATGAGCCTTCTTGTAGCTGACTTAACTGTTCTTCTCTTTGTTTCCTTATTTCAAATTCACGTAAGTATTTCTCTCTATAGCCTCTTAAAGCTTCTAATTGGGTAAATAATAGCTGGTTTTGCTGCTTCAAAGCTTTGTAAGTTTGAATCTGGTAATTTTCCCCAATATCTAAAGGATGCGCATTTTCTTGTAGCTGAAGTAAAGCTATATTTTCTCGCTGTTGTATCTCTAAAATATTTTCAAGTTCTGCATTGCGCTTGCTTATCTCTTGAAAAAGTGTTTCACTTTCATTGCGGTACTTTAGCCAAGTAGATTGTTGCTCTTGAAATTCTTTTGAAAGCTTGTTGTATTTTAAAGATTTATTTACCAGCAAGGCTTCTTTATTTTTCAGTTGCAACTGCAATTGCTCGATAATCTTATAAAAATCACCTGTTTTATTCGTACTTTGTGACGTAGTTTTTAGTTCTTCTTGTGTTGAACTCTCGAGTATACGAATTTGCTCAGTCAATTTTATAACTTGTTCCCGCTGAGCTTTATTTTGCTCGTAGAGAGCAATAACATAGGGATCTTTAGTAGTTAGCTGGTTGGCTTGTTCAGATAAAACATTGAAATTTTCTAACATGCTTTTAGAACTGGAATTATAAATAAAAAGCGCTAATGCTACGATACATGGCGCCCCCAATAGCAAGAATAAATGTTTATAAGACCATTTAAAATTGTTTGGTTGAATTGGAGGCATAGTGACCTTTTAAGGCTTAATTTTGTGATGATTTAAGTTTCCTAATCCATCGTAACATGCATATTTATAAAGATCATGCAATGTAGGATAGTTAAAAACTGTTGAGATGACTTGTAATAATGTTCTCTTGTTTTCTACTAATGTCATTCCATAGTGAATAATTTCACTAGCCAGAGGACCTATAATATGTACTCCACGTATAATTAGATCATCACGTGTAAATATTAGTTTTAACATACCTTCTTTAGCACCCATGATTTTACCTCTAGGTAGATCAGCATGTCGTGCTAAACCAGTACAGTAGTTCATATTGTTTTTCTTAGCTTCTTCTTCTGTGATCCCAACCATAGAAATTTCAGGGATAGTATAAATGCCGTAGGGGAATACTGTGGCTAAATGGTCCAAATCTCCAGTATTAAACATATGAGTTACAGCTACGCGTCCTTGGTCCATGCTTGTACTTGCTAGGGAAGGAAAACCGACGACATCTCCTACAGCATAAATATGGGGTATATTTGTGCGGTAATTAGCATCGACTTCGATGGTTTCGCGCTTACCTAATTTGATACCGGCATTTTCACACTTCAGCTCTTTCGTATTTCCGCAACGTCCAGCTGCGAATAAGAACATATCAACTTCTAAAGGCGCCCCTGATTCAAGCTTAATAGTAAGGGGTTGATCATCCGAAGCTGGCGATGTGATCTCTTCTACAGAGTTATTAAATAAAACTTCTAAACCATCTTGTTGCATTTGAGAAATAAGCGATTTGGCTAACTCTTGATCTATAAACGGAAGGATCTCATTTGTGCGATTAACAAGGTAAACTTTAGCCCCTATAGTTGCAAATATAGTAGCGTATTCACATCCAATGACCCCTGCGCCTAAGATACAAATTGATTTAGGAAGACGTGTAATATTGAGAATTGTGTCAGAATCATGAATACGGCAATTATCGAAATGGATGTTATTAGGATGGAAGGGGTAAGATCCTGTAGCTATAATAATGTGCTTTCCGTAGATCTCTTGCGCTGTTTCTCCTTTAACTTGCACCACATGTTGATCCTTAAAGGAAGCAACTCCTTTGTATATATCAACTTTATGCTGAATAAGGTTATGGAAGATAGCTTTCTCTTCAGATGAAATCACCGAATTTTTGCGAAACATGAAATCTTCGATCGATGTTTGACGGCTAAATTGACGATCCATGCCGTAAAGTCCACGATCATATTTTCCTGAATAATAAAGGGAAGTTTCTTTCAATGACTTGGAGGGTAAAGTTCCTGTATTAACACAAACACCACCAAATTTTGTCTCTTTTTCTATCAAAGCAACTTTATATCCAAAGTATGCTGCTTTTACGGCAGCTTTTTCTCCACCAGGTCCTGATCCAATTACAATGAGATCATATTCTTGCATCTTAATAATTTCCTTTCTACTTAGCTCTTTACCAATAAATGCCTATCTACTTTTTAAACATTTTAAACTTGCAAGTGGTCCACGGGAGCTCCTTGCCCTACTAAAAAGCCTCAATAAATCTCTTACAAAATTGTATTTGAAGAGATCTATGTAGCTATCGAATAGCAAGGTTGCGCAAGAAACCTAATAAATCGTACAACTTGTAAGCATAATCATCGATATATCGGTTCTATTAGCAGAAATCTTGAGCTACTAAGCAAGATCGTTATAAAATAGTCTTCTTAGACTTTTAAATAAGGTAAGGGGATTTTTATAGAAAGGAGTTTTTACTGGGAATTATGAGGTTAAAGCAAAGAATAGGTAGCAATCCATACAGGCAACAAGTAGCCTAGGGGACTTCAGCTACTTGTTCAGAGAGATTCAACCTTTGCCTGATAATTTCAATCTTTTCTTTGAGTTTTTCTATTTGTTCTTTAGAAAGAGTTTTAAGATTAGAAGTAGATAATTCATTCAAATCTTGATCGAAATCTTCTATATGTACTGAAAGATGGGGTGATGAGCCATCAGTTATTACCTTATTTGGTTTATCTAACTTAAGCCATTCCATTTCGATAGACTCTTCATTCCCTTTTTCATCATCAATAAAAATAACGATTTTATGCGATTTAAGTGGAACAATGTCATCTTGGGTATGAATTAATTCTTGCATCCACATATGTTTGTGCAAGGAATGGACAAGAATCTTACATTGCCTTGCGCAGGTAGAGCCCACTTGTATTCCATAGTAGACACTTTGAGCGGTTGAAGCAAGTACAACCCCAGTAGTGAACATTTTTGGTATTATTGAAAAGACTAGACTTACCATAATATTTTCCTCTAATTAGACTTTTTTATTGCGTGGCGTAATGGTACTACACCCATTTTTAATATTAACTGTTTGGCTATAGTTAAGATAATTTTTAGAAGGCTCCTTGTCCTCTTCTAAAAAGTCTTTTTCGCACCTTCTATATTCAGATAGCCATTCCCTTTGTTTTTGAATTTTGCCCCATTTTGTGTACGTTTTTGACAGCACATGAGCACAATAGTTTGTGGTAGAACAAGCGGTCCGCCATAAATATTCGGTGCTAGACAATATGGGGTCTTTATTATCGGTTTTCAAATGTTGAATGTGAACTTTTTTAATATTTTTTGAATTGAGAGGAGAGGGAAAAGAAGATTTTTCCTCAAAAACTGGTTTAGGAATTGTATTTAAATGAGAAGAAAATTCTTGATTACTGGTTTCTTCTAAAGAGGGATTTTTTGGAATAATGGGAGCTGTAGGGTACGAATTCAATGAATTCATATAAATTTCCTTTGATTAAGATGATTCTGAAACATTTACTGAACTTAAAAAAACAATAAAAACTCTTAAAGATTTTCTTAATCATGTCTAATCATACAGCAAAAGAACAAAAAAGCAAATTTTTGCCATAACAGAGTTGAAACTTCCTTTAAAGTGCTTGATAAACAAAGAATTTCGATATAGTTTACCTATTTTTCAATAGAAGAAGTAAGTCTAAATAATTTAATTTTTACCTCTATTTAGAATTTATTACCTAAAGACAAATAGCTTGGCAGTTTTGCTAGTCAGGTAAGTCTCTATGAAAATTTATCTGCAAAGAGGGAAGAGGGGTAGAACTTACATCAAAACATGTGAATAGGTAGATTTATCTAACTTAAATTTATATAAAGAGAAGCTTTAAAATTCCTAAAGTACAAATAAGGTCATTTGCATAACATTTTGAAAGAATGTTTAAAGTCTTTATCAAGAAGTTTGTGTGAGTTAAAGTAATCCTGTATAATCAGGATTACTTTAAAAGAAAACTGTTATGAAAAAAGTTGTTTAGAATAATTATGTAACCCATGCTCCATAATTTCAGTCATTTCTATCTTAGAGGGGCAAACAAACGTTGGTAGAGCAAAGTCTTCCACAGCAACTTCAAGTAGGCCTAATTCTTCTGCAGTAGTATAATCTTCAGCTATAACAGCTTTAACTAGATGCATAATAGGGACATTCATTGGAGTAACGCGTTGATATACAGCCGCATCTATGAAAGCTCTCTCTTCTCCATGCATGCTTGTTGTAAAGCGAAATAGCTTTTGTAAGGAGCACATGATTCCAGATAAATAAGCACGACTTGCTGTAAATTTATTTAATCCAGCTCGGAAAAAGTGTAAAAATTCCCTTTCCGTTGGCTCGGGAATAACAGATATAGCAAAATGATTGAATCCTAGATAATCAGTAGTATTAGCCTTACGTCCCATTAGAACATCCCCTGATATTAATCTGTAAGGTTGTTCAACAAGGTAGCCTTCTACAAAATTTTTCAAAGCACATCCTTCGCGGCAGGTTAGATATCTTCTAGCGTTAGCATCAATTCCAGTACCACCAATACCGATAATTCGTCGAGTATGATAATGCCCATTCTTTATAATTTGTCCTATAACTACAACATCGTAAGCGTTTACAGTCCATACTACATCTGTATTAGATTGGATAGGATCTATATGATGTATGTGGGTAGAAACATATCCGATAGGATGTGGGCCTTCGATAGTATGTTTTTCTACAAATTGTGCATTGGTGAACGCTGAAAAATCGCTCTCTTTATGATAGACTAGGTGTACTTTCCCACTAGTTAATTTAGATAAAGCTTGTAAACCAAGTTGAAATACCTCTTCATATCCTTCTACTTGCCACTCAGCTTTAGGCATAAAAGGAGCAGACTCTACAGCTTTTACGAAAATATTGCGAGGAACAGAACTTAAAGAAGCTAAACGATCAAAAGGGCGCATTCGGATATGACTAAAAGCTCCAGCAGCAGCTAGTTTCTCTACTAATTCTTCCCGAGAAACTTCATTTAAAACGATTCCTTCGTTGCGGTATTGTTCCTCTTTTGAAGCAACTTCGATGATAATTTTAATAAGACGTCGCTTTTCTCCACGTACGATCTCATGCACAGTTCCTGCTGCTGGAGAAACAAAAGCTCTCTTAAGTTCGTCTTTATCACTTACTAGTGGTTGGCCGATCTTTACTTGATCACCAACATTAACGAGTAATTGTAAGCGAGTATCATGAAATGTATCTAGATCAAGAGCTACATATTTTTCAGCTGTTGAAATGGATTGGACTTGTCCCTCCGGTTTTCCCTCAATAGGAATGCTTAAACCTTTAGTGATTGTAATATGTGCCATTATAGCCTCATGAAGAATCAAATGAATCAAACCTGTTAACTTAACGCCAACTTAAAATAATAAAGACTTTTTTTCAAGGAAGCGCAATCTAAAATGTGAAAAACAGAGGATAAATTTATTTTATGAAATAAATATTAGACTTCTAATTATCAGGCCCTAACTATTGATGTCTGTAATTAAGCTTTTATCAGCGTCCAAATAGGCTTTTTCTAACAATTTGATTAGCGATAAATAATCTTGGCAAGCAGCTATTTCTCTAATACTATGCATAGAAAGTTGTGCAACCCCTAAGTCTACTGTTGGAATACCTGTTTTTGCAGCTGTAATTGGACCAATTGTACTTCCACAGGGAAGGTCTGCTCTATGAGAATAATATTGAATAGGAATTTGATACTGTAGTGCTAAACTTTGAATGTAAGCAATAGTCTGCGCATCAGAAGCATATCTCTGCTGTGCATTAGTTTTAATAACGATCCCTTTACCCATATTACAAGTATGGCGGTTGTCATGCATATGTAGGTGATTAGGGTGGAGTCCGTGAGCTCCATCTACGGATAGACATAACGAACTTTGCTTGATACAGATTTGGCTCTCAAAATCACAACCTAAGCTATACATGACTCTTTGATGAACATCTGATAGAAAAGGGGAGGCAGCACCTTGTCTTGATTCAGATCCAATCTCTTCATGATCAAAATAAACCCCAATTTTGATTGTATTCGACCCGCTAGGCTGCATAAGTAAAGCTTGAAAGCCAGCATAAGTGCTAAGAAGATTATCGATGCGGTATGATGAAACAAGTTCTTGTTCGTATCCGATTAAGCGAGCTGGTTCCAAAGGTGTAAGATAAAGATCTGAGGATAGAATTTGTGAACATTTAAGCTCTTCTTTTAAAAGAGTCTCTATATATTTACCTTCAGGAAATTGGGAAGCATTTAGAGATGCAAGAGCAGGCAACTGCTCTTGTTTATTAAGTACTAGCCCCTCATCATTAACTTTACGATCAAGATGAATAGCCAGTTGAGGAATGATCACAGGAAAATTTTTTAAATGGATTAATCGTTGCTCTGTTTGACCATGAGGATTCAAATAATAGACTTTTCCAGCTATAGCCAAATCTCTATTAACCCAAGATGAGAGAAGCGGGCCTCCATAAACCTCAACACCGAGTGTAAGCATTCCACCCTTGTGCTGTTCCGCGTTGGGTTTAAGTTTCAAAGCAGGGCTATCAGTATGAGCCGCTACGATAAGCATTTTTTTAGGGGCTTGCTCAGGCGTGATAAATGCGCATAAAGAGGCTCCATTCCGGATCGTATAGTATTTTTTCCCTGATTGAATATGCCATTTCTGTCTTTCATCTAGCTGTTCAAACCCAGCTTCATTCAAGTCTTTTTGCATTTGACTAACAGCATGATAAGCAGTAGGAGCGTGATCTAAAAAATTTAAAAAAGAGGTAACTGATTTTTGTTGTGACATAATAAGCCTTCTACGAAAATTTTTAAAAAATACTGTAGGCCTGCTCGATTAGTAGCTTTGCGGCTTGATCGTTCGAATATCCCGAAACATCTATGCAGTAAAAATTTTGTTTTTTGCGTGTAAGTGCATACTCATAGGTTTTATCATAGTAACTCAAAACTTTCTGAATTGCTTGATACAAATTTTTACTTTGGATTAAGGAAATAATCTCTTGCGTTGTAGTATGACCTAGCCGTTTTTCTAACTTTAAGGTAGCTTCTATCAAAAAAACGGGGTCAGCCTGATGATAGCCTTTATAAAGGTGAGCTATCCGCTCTTGCATTGTTTTTTGTATAATTAAAAGAGGTGCTGACTTCATTTGCGTAAATACCCCACTAGGGATACAGCAAGAGCCCACCATGCGACTTTCATCTTCTAGCCAAACTGGCCTATTAAGATTGAGTCGACTCCATTCTATAGCTAGTAAATTCTCATAGTGCTCTGTTGAAGGTTGCTGCCTAGTTGGCAGAGATCCATAGCTACTTCCTCTGTGGAAAGCTAAATCTTCTAGGTCAATAGTTTGTTCGCCCAGCTCTCTTAAAGAGTGTAGAACGTCAGTTTTTCCTGAACCTGTTAATCCGCCTAGAGTAATTATTTCTTGCTTTATCTCCAATGTTTGAAGAACCCAGCTACGAAACGACTTATATCCCCCTTTAAGAACAACAGGTTTTAATCCTGCTAGATCAAGAAGGAAAGCTATGGATTGACTACGCATCCCTCCACGCCAACAATAGACATAGGCAGGTCTATTTGCTGCGTAGATTTTAGCCTGTTCTACAAATGTATAGAATTTAGGGCCTGCGAGTTTTAGGCCTAAAGTCACAGCTGCATCTTTGCCTTCATGTTTATAACATGTGCCGACGATTGCGCGTTCTTCATTTGTAAATAAAGGTATATTATAAGCTCCGGGAATATGCGCATGTTCATATTCCGCAGGACTTCTAACATCTAAATAGACGCCACCCCTATTTAAAAAATTTGCAACATCACAAGATACAACCATAAAAGTATAAACTTTATTGTTTACCTAAATAAACCCTATCATTTAAGTATTTTCTCAATTTTTCAGGTACGAAGATAGATCCATCTTGTTGCTGATGATTCTCAAGAAAAGGGACTAAAATGCGGGGGGTTGCGATAGCAGTGTTATTAAGAGTATGGCAAAATTGCATAACTCCATCTTTATCCCGATAACGTAAATTTGTTCTGCGCGCTTGCCAGTCATGCAGTGAAGAACAACTATGAGTTTCTCGGTATTTCCCTTCGCTTGGAACCCAGCCTTCGATATCAAACATGCGCACTTTACCTAGACCCATATCACCTGTACAGCATTCAACAATGCGATAGGGTAATTCTAAATCTTGCATCAGCTCCTCGGCAGTTTGCAATAGCTGCATATGCCAGTAGGCTGACTCCTCGGGATCATTTTTACAGATAATATATTGTTCTACTTTCATGAATTGGTGGACTCGGATCAGCCCTCTCACATCCCTTCCAGCACTACCAGCTTCACGTCTAAAACAAGGGGAATACCCACCATATAACATTGGTAACTGGGCTTCTGTTAAAGTTTCACCACTATGTAAGCTATTAACGGGAACTTCCGCTGTTCCTGACAGATAAAGATTATCTTCGGGGAGGTGATAAACTTGGTCTTTTCCTGTTGGAAAATGGCCTGTTCCATATAAAGCAGCTTCACGTGCTAGGGCAGGAACTGTAATCAAAGTAAATTTTTTTTCTACTAATTTAGCAAGTGCAAAATTTAAAATTGCCATTTCCAGTAAAACCATATCACCTTTTAAGCAATAAGTACGGCTACCACAAACATTAGCAATCCTTTCTAGATCAGCCCAATTATGCTTTTCTAGGATCTGGACATGATCTAAAGGAGAAAAGTTAAACTGAGGAATATTGCCCCAACGCTTAATTTCAACGTTTTCGCTATCATCCTTTCCAATGGGAGCTTTTTCTGATGGAATATTAGGCACAAGCCATAATAAATTTTTTAATTCAGCTTCAGCTTCTTGTAGCTGGGGCTTAATTTGCTCAATATCAGTTCCAATTTTTTTCCCATTTTCTATAAGGGAAGCTCTTTCTTCAGACTTAGCTTGAGCAACTTGCTTAGCGTTAGCATTTTTAGAAGCTTGTAAGTTTTCAATCTTTCTCTTGAGATCAAGCACTTGAGCATCTAATTGCAGTAGTTTATCTAAATCGCAAGGGGCATTTTTTAACTCAATAGCTTTTCTAATCATATCAGGATTTTCCCGAATAAATTTTAGATCGAGCATAGAATGATAGTCTCCTAATCTGCTAAACGGTGTATGGTGTATGACGTTGGATCATAATACTTAAATAGTAGGAATTGTATCAGATTGTGATTTATTTTTAGGAATAAAGTCCATATTTTCGTGAACTTACTTGTTTTAGGGATTATCCCATACTGTAGGACGTAAATTTTCTTTTGGAATCTCTAAGAGAAAACGTGAGGGTGTTGTCTGTAATTCTTTACCCATATATTTTCGTTTACGAGCCATACTGCAACAAAGGTGTTTTTTTGCTCGTGTAATACCGACATACATAAGCCTGCGCTCCTCCTCAATGGCAATACTTTTAGAATGAGGCATAATATGATCTTCTAGAGCAATCATAAAGCAAGCTTCAAACTCTAATCCTTTTGAGCTGTGAAAAGTCATTAAAGAAACACTGTCTTGCTCAATATTGGATTTTTTACTATCCATAGAGCGCATATCAAGAGCCAGACTGCTAATAAAATCACTTAAATGAGCTTGAGTTGCAAACCCCTCAGTTGTCTTTTCAATTTGATACTGTTCAAGTGACTGGATAAATTCTTGGACATTTTCCCACTTGAAGTCTCTCATTTTTTGACTCTTAACTTCTTCTTCAATTACTTTTTGGTACTTAATAGCATCGACGAGCCAAGCCAACCCTTGATGGAGAGGTCCTTGTTCAAATCTGCTTTTTGCCTCTTCAATGATATGTACTAAAGATATAATCCCACTTTTAGCTTTTTTGGGGATCTCCCCTAATTCAAAGTTGCCTATATGGAAATAATTATCTCTTGCTGCTTCACACAATACATCCCAAAGAGGGACCTGTTCTTTGCGATTTATTTGCGTTAAATGATCTAAAGTAGATTCTCCTATATGCCTTCGTGGAATGTTAATAATTCTAAGGAGGGCTTCCTGATCTTTAGGATTCACTATAACCCTCATGTAAGCAGTCAGATCCTTAATTTCACGTCGTTCATAAAATTCTTGCCCTCCAAAAACTTGATAAGGAATCCCTTTACACCATTCATCACCATCTTTCCAGGTATATTTTAGTAGGGCCGTTTCAAAGGGACGCGATAAAAGGTTGGAGCGATAAAGAATAGCAAAATCACTCCATTTAAGGTTTTCCTTTTCCTTTAAAAGAGCTATGCGATGAATAACAGCTTCTGCCTCATTTTCTTCGTTAGGAGCATGAAAAACTTCAATCAACGGGCCTGCTGTCTGTGTACTCCACATTCTTTTATCGTGCCGTTCCTTGTTATTTTTAATAACAGTATTAGCTGCTGATAAAATGATATTAGTCGAGCGGTAATTTTGTTCTAATTTGATAAGAATTGCTCGATCAAAAGATAAAATATTCTTGATATCTGCACCTCGCCAGCCATAAATGGACTGATCATCGTCACCAACAACACATAATCTATCATGACTTTGCGCTAATAATTCTGCTAGCCTGTATTGGATAGGATTAGTGTCTTGATATTCATCGATCATAATATATTGATATTGCTTTTGATACTTCTCTAAAACAGCAGGGAATTGTTCAAAAAGTTGTACTGTAAGCTTTAAAAGATGATCGAAATCAACAGCGTTGTATGCTCTTAAACTATCTTCTAGCCTTTTTTGTATCTCTTTGGCAAACTGCGTATGCCAGATATCAGGTGTCTCATTTTCAGTTTGCTCCTCTTCTTTCCACTCAAAATCGCGGTTATTTACTTCAGCTAAAGCCAATAGGGTTGGTTTTAAAGAGGGGAGGACCCCTTCATGTTGTAGAATATCTCGAGCGATTAAGGCAACCAAACGTTGGATATCTTTTTCATCATACAAACTAAATTCTGAAGTATATCCTAAATGATGAATGTCTTTACGTAAAATTTGCATGCAAAGACTATGAAAAGTACATAATGTAATTTTTTTAGCAATTTTAGAACCAAGCATTTCTGCAACGCGATGTCGCATTTCAGCTGCGGCCTTATTCGTAAATGTTAACCCTAAAATAGAGTCGGGACTAGCACCCAAATTCTGGATAAGATGTGCAATTCTTATGGTTAAAACTCTCGTTTTACCACTTCCAGCGCCAGCCAAAATAAGTACCCTTCCATCTGTAGAAGTAACAGCTTTTTGTTGGGGAGGATTAAGTCTTGAAAATATAGAAGTAAAGGACATACAGAATAAAATAAATAATTTCTTGTATCAAGAAAATACAATCTTACTAAACAAAGGTTTTAATGGGGAAGGGTATTTAATAAGTACCTTATGAAAAGACCTCTTACAAAGCAATCTTTGTAGAGGTCTTTTTGGCAACTGACAATAAGTCCTGTAAGAGAACTAATTAAGCTTGAGAAGGGGATATATTAATCTCAAATAAATTTTGAAATTTTTTCGGATATTGATCTTTATCCAAGCTGGGAAGTGGGACACTATTTACTTGCTGCTGTAATTGATTAGTCGTAGATTGTGTAGCTATAGTTCCTTTGTTCAAGGAGCTCATCTCTTTCTCTACTATCCCTTTATAGTTATCTGTTGATTCTCTGATTTGGTTTAATCCCTCATCTAGATTCTTTTTCAGATAAATTGCTGATTTCAGTTTATGCTTTATACGAGAAACTACTAATGAATGGTAGCTTTGATTGCTTGTAAAATAACCTTGTTTACGAGAATCTTCATACTCTAGAAGAAATGTTTCCATTTTATTTAAGTACTCCAAAGTAACTTTCTGCAAGATGTTAGAATTAGTATGTATAGTTTGAGTATAATTTAAAATTAATTCCAAAGTTTTTATATTATCTTGCTTGAAGGCTTCAAACTGAATTCGATACTGTTCTGTATTTGACAAAGCAGATAGTAGTTTGTATTTGGCATTTACATAATTAATCAAGCCTGATTTAACTTCATTTAGTAAAGACTTTTCCTGCAGACTAAACCCTAATTTCGATTGAGACAAGAGCGTACTAATTTTGTTCTCGGAACTTTTTAGCATTTGATAACGAGCTTCTAGTATACTGCTCCAGAGTAGGCGATTGTCTATAAGTGCAGGATATAAAAGGTTAATGGCTTCCTGTAGTCTTGAGTCTTTATCTTCACTTTGATTCATGGGACCATAAGTTGCTATGATCTGTTGCCCTATTCGAATATTGTTCTCAATCTGTTCGGCAGGGGTCAAATTATTAAGATTATTTAAAGGAAAGTCTTGAATCTGACCCTGTATTTGTTTGAGCTTGGCCTGTTGCTGTTCAATTTCACCTAGTGAATAGTCATAGTACTTATAAGCTTCCTCTTTTTGTGAGCTTAATAAGTTAGGATCTGATTCAATATTCTTTTTAAGCTCAGTTTCAATAGTATGAAATTTAACTAAAGATTCTTCTGAAGGCATTTGATTGATTTTGGCTATCAAATAGTCAAATTCTGACAAGTAGAAACTTCTTTCTTCCGAAGCATTAATACCAACTTTTTGTAAGACCTCATCTAATAAATCGTGTTGGTCTTGTACTAACGGTTTGTTTTGAGATTGGTCCTGTGGAGTTAATATAAAAGCACTTACTTTATCTAAAACCTTATTCTTCAACAGATTATTGATCACATTTTTTTGAAAAGGATCGATGCTGCTACTGTCTATATCTTGGAAAAGTTGGTCAACAGCCTGGTTCAATTCAGTAAAGTCTGTTGCACGCTCAATCTTTTGAAAAGAGCGATCTGCTATATTATCTTTGTCTATAACAAGAGAGCCTGCAGCCGTTTCGTAATTATCCTTTAAAAGAACTTTTGTACTCTCTAAAACCAATTCATCTAAGGACAATTCATGAATAGCCGTGTATAGCTCAACTAGGTGTAAAGGAGACATACTATATGTTTCGTACATCAATTGAATACGTTGAGCTACTTTACTATTCTCTTCATCTAAAATTTTTTGCTGCTCTTGTCTTAGAGTATTAAACTGGACGTCAAAATCAACAACTGGATCAACCTCATTTTGATCTATTAGAATTTTTATTTGTTGGTTAATTCTTTCGATAGCAATCTTTCGGTTGTCTACTATGCCCTTAAGTTGCTTCAATAAAGAATTATTTGAGTTATATTGAGGATTTCCAGACTTTGAATTATTGGAGTGCGTAAAGGAAAGCACAGTTGCAGAATCTGTAATATCTATTAGCTTTGCGGTATCTATACGACCATGAGTTGAGTTAAGTTCTACATAACCAAATAAAAACTCGACACCAGGGAAGTATTGTTTTAAACCTTTATAAGCATCTACGGCAAGAGTAGGCCCTTGCGATGAGTATAAAATATAGTGTCTAAAGCTTGAGAATGTTTGTAGTTTTGTTTTCAGTAAATCAATGTCCTGCTGATACTTTTCACCTTGGCCTAGTAAAGCAGCTTTTTCTATAATCTCAGCACCTAGTTGATAAAATTTGGGAGCATTATAGAGATAATACCTGGTATTGTTGTTATTTGTTTCCTCAGCAGCCTCTAGAGGTGTTTTTAAGCCAAGTTGTCTATTGTCAGGATCAAGTGCTTCTATAGGAACTATGAGGGCATTTGCTAACAATTTAACAACGTCTGATCTAACATCTTCTAGCTTTGGCTTACTCTTAAATAGTTTTTTCCAAGCTCCTAAGTCGTGAATTTCATATAGAAGCATACTATTAGAATCTACTATATAACCAGGTTTTGATAGTATGGTGGCTGCTATTTCCTTTTCTGGCTTTGCGAAAATGATAAATTGACTAAAGTCGGATGAGTAGTGGATATTACACTTATATCCAGGTGTGTCTAGGCCAGTAGCATTATTAATGGGTGATAGAATTTGATAGGGGTAAGGTAATAGAGTTTTAAGCTCCGAACGAATAAATTCTACAGTTACAGGTTGGTTTTCAGGTAATGCTAATTGACCTTGTAATTTAGCAGATAATAGACCCATTCCAATATCTACTAGACTCTGACTAATAAGTAATTTTTGTTCACCATACTTTTGACTGTAGTGAAGATAGGCCCCTAATAAGCTTGCTCCAAAAAAGCTTACAACTAAAGTTACCAATAACATCATGCGTATTTTCTGCTGGCGACGAGTTTCTCTTAACTCAGCCGTATCAACCATAAGCTCTGCTTCAGAATAGGGATCGCCAATACTATCGTCGTCCTCAGTAATATAGTCGATTGCAGAAGTCGAGCCTTGACTATTGGCTCTTTCAACAGATGTGTCAGCTTCTTGATTTTGTTGGCTAGATTCATTCAAACGTTGCGTTTGAGCACTCATGGCTTTAGTAACAGCCTCATCTTCATCTGCAGCAAATTCAATCCCTTCATGTATAACAATTGGCTCAGGAGAGGTCGTTACTTTATCCTCAATAACCTCTTCAAAAGGCTGCTCTAGAGACTCTTTGTTCATGAGTTGTTCTAAAGCTTCTTCTAACTCTTTGTCTAGAGCTTCTGCGGACTGTTCTTCCTCTTGTGCACTATTATCAAGAATATTTAAGGGAGATTTTAATACTCCGGTTAAATCCTTGCTTTGCATCAAAAGTGCTTCAAGCTCCTTATCCTCTTCTTCTGTTGCTGCAAATGCTTGCTCTACATTAGCATTTGAAGAAGGAGGGGACTGTGTTTTGTCTGCAGCTTTAGTCGATGCGTCGCTAGGTTCAGAAGTTTTAGCATTTACAGTGGGGGTTCCTAGCTCACTTTGAAATCGCGAGGATTGCACCACTAAAGAATCAAGATCTAGTTCTTCAGCTTCCTTTAGTAAAGCATCGATATCTAGATCTTCTAGTTCTCCGTTTGGATTGGCACTGTCAGAAGAATTTCCGAAAAGTGCTTCTAATTCCGCTAATCCATCTCCTAAATCTAAATTTTGTAAAGTATCTTCAAGAGCTGATTTTTCTGGAGAGGGGTCTTTTGATTGTTCATTCATGCTTATCTAAAGTAGGTTATAAGTTATACGATGTTTTAAGTAAGCAGGCTATCTGTTGCTCTAGCCAACGCATATCAAATTGAGAGTAAAAAATGTTGTATAGCTTAATATATTTAATTTGTAAAGAGAGATCCCTTTTTTAGTCACAACCATAAAGGCATTTTTGCTAAGTAATATAGACTTTATAAGCTGAAAAGGACAAAATCTATAATGCCCCTGAAGGTAATTAGAACATACTAATAAAACAATTGTATGGTTTTCTTTTCGTTTGGCTTCGTAGTTTCAAAATCATAATCTATGCATTACGCCCTTTTTGTAGAAAATTATTAGAGGGCTGGTAGAAAATAGTGCAAAAAAGATATTCAGAAAAATTTAAATGCCACTATTTCTAAACTTAACTTTAAAAGTTCTTAAATTTTCAAAAAAATCACTCCTTATGCGGAATAAATGATTGGATTCTTGATAGCGTATTTGTTTTGTTGCGTCTTTTTCTTTTTTACTATTAACGGGTTATGTTCGAATAAATTTTTTTTCAAAAAAGCACTATGCCGAAATAAGCGATTTCGCTATATTAATGCTCACTTAGATGATAAGAAATCTAAAAGAAAAACTCCCTCATGTTAGTGGGAGAAGTTGATTTGAAAGTTTTGTAAAATATTGAAAAAATCAAGTGTCATATTACAGCCTATAGTAAAAGACGATCTTCACGAAGTTGTAAAGACTT
>JARBTQ010000008.1 GCA_029240075.1 Chlamydiales bacterium | reverse complement strand
CAGAAGATATTAAAGGTTGCCTAGACAAGCGTATCACGGACAATTTTAAAATTGTTAGCAATGCTTTTGCCAATTCTTGAGTTTGTTTGTGTATATATATTAGGCCTTATCATGTAAGGGTTGGAAAGTTAGCCTAAAAGAGCTATTGCTTGAAAATCTTTAGAGAGTTCTAACTATTCCTTTTAAAAAATAGTCAATTTTCATAGAATCTTCGAATCAACAAAACTTTAAATCTCTTAGAGTAAATTTAAAACATGAATTTCATAAAAAATATAGAACTTACAACAGATCTCTGGTCGCATGTATTTCATTTTTTAGAGCCCACAGATGTTGTGCAGTGTTCATCTGTTTCTAAAGCATTTCATAACTTAGCAAATAATCCAGTTTTATGGACACATATCGCTAAAAGCAGAAGAATCACTTTATACCAAGATACTGATCCTCGCATAGAATTAATGATTCGTACGACAATTTGTAATTTATTTTTTAAGCAAATATACGGATATTACCCAGTAATAAATAGTTTGTCTGAAGTACACGATATTTTTAAGAGGTACGATTCTATTTTAAATTTTTACCAAAAAGATGCTGAAATTGCTCAAATTGTGTTGAATTCTCTATTTGTACATTTTCTTTATGGTAAGAGTGACTTAATCGATAAAAATAAGATTTATACAGAGACATTGTCATTTTATATACAGTCGTTAGTCCAAGAAGGTGCTAGTATAGGTTATAGACAGATGCGACAGGCTCTCAAATTAGGCAAAACTTCTCTTGTCAAGCTTATTGTTGATTTATACCCCGATTTATCCTACGACTTTTTACAAATAGCTTGGACTATGCTTGACGAAAATATGGATGAGGATATGCTCCAAGCTATAGCTACTACAGTAAAGATTATTTTTGATAAGATTGATACTAAAGAACTGCAAAACTATCATTACGCCATTTTTCTGGAGCTGGCGATTAAACTAAAAATTCCTTACATTATCCAGAAAATAGGGCCTTCTCTAAACCAAAACTATCAGTTTATCAATCTTCATCTTTTATGGACTTTATTTGAGCCAGATCGCAGTGAAGTGCTAGAAGCACTACTCTATAATAAATTCCTCTTAAACGAATTAAGCTGGGCTTTAATTATTGCAAAAGGTGCAGTAGATTCAATAAGAGTTATACGTATGCATACAATTATAGAGGTTACTGTTCTAAAAGCTATTATAAAAAGTGGTAATACTATCATGTTGCAAGAGGTTTTAAACACCTTAAGTACAGAAGAAAGAAAAAAAATTAAAGGCTTAATAGGCTTTGCTGCCAAGTATGGAGCGCTTGATGCTATCAAAGTATTGCGAGACAATGGTTTTATTCCAAGTTTTTTAGAAAAAGTAAAGATTCGTATGTCAAAGAATAAGGAGATTATAGAGTTATTTCGATAAAGGTAGAACCCCTAGACTACTTGCTTGCATTAGGTACCTATCCCCTGCCAACTAACTGCCTGATAAAAATCGCCAATAAAAAATGATTGCTAATTAGGCTAGGATGATTTTCATCAAGTTTATATTTAGAAAAAATAGCTTCTAGTACAGTAAGTATTCTTGAAAAAAGGTCATTTCTTTTTAAGCTGGGGAAGTTTGCTGTATCGTACTTCCTAATAAGCTAGCATTCTTACTCGGGTGATATGAATATTTAGTTTTCTATTTTTCCTTTAGAGCGATTTTTTAGAAATTATAGAGAGTAGTAGTGCAAGATTTATCAATAGATTTCCCAAAAAGCTGTATTAAAATTTAACGCTGAATATCTTAAAATTGATATAATTATTTTTTCAAGAAAATTAATAATAAGGACTCATGGGAGAGTTAATAATCGATGGATGCTTTTAGCCCCAAAAAAATTATTGTAAGGATGCCTAACTGGATTGGCGACTTAGTGATGGCTACCCCAATTTTAGCTGACTTAAGACAAAAATGGCCGCATGCACACATTACAGCAATGTGTATGAATTCCTTGTCCCCTTTATTGCAGAATAATCCTTACATTAATGAAATTTTTACTTTTAATAAGGTTAAAGGCTTTCGTACCAGAGCTTACAAAAAAGAGCTTATACAGAAAATTCGTTTAGAACAGTATGAGTTAGGAGTTTTACTTACTAATTCTTTTTCCTCAGCTTGGTGGTTTTGGAAAGGAAATGTCAAAAGACGTATAGGTTATAAAGGGAATTGGCAAAATTTATTACTGACTCACTCTGTAGATCGACCAAAAAATGAAGAAAAGCAGCACCTTGTTTTAACATATAAACAGGTTCTTGCTCCCTTAAATATACCTGTAACCAGTACACGTCCAGAGCTATTTCTGTCCTCACAAGAATCGGCACAAGTAGAAGCCTTATTAGCGGGGGAAGGAATTAATATTAAGCAGGATATCATCGTCGGAATTAATCCTGGCGCTGCTTATGGCTCAGCTAAATGTTGGCTACCAGACAGGTTTGAAGAGCTTATTGCAAGGTTAAGTGCTAATCCTAGGGTGGCCATTCTGATATTTGGAGACCCATCGTTATTTCCCTTAGGGGAGCAGATCAAATTAGCTGCTGGTTCCAAGAAAGTTATCAACCTTGCCGGTAAAACAACCCTTAGAGAGTTACTTCACTTTATCCAAAGTTGCAACCTATTCATCACTAATGATAGTGGGCCTATGCATATTGCTGCAGCTTTAAACGTTCGTCTCATCGCCCTTTTTGGCTCAACAAATGAAGTGGCTACAGGCCCTTACAATAAAGAAGCTGTTGTAATCCATAAACACGTTTCTTGTTCCCCTTGTTATCGCCGAACCTGTCCTATCGATTTTCGCTGCATGAAACAGATCTATGTTGATGAGGTTTACCAAACAGCACACCGTATTCTTTTTCCATCCTAATCTGTGAGTACATATGAATAAAGAACCAACTAAGACAAATCCCTCTTTATATGTGCTATTAAGTATTTTAGGAACTAGCGCAACAGGGTTTTCCCCTATTTTCGTGCGGTTAAGTGAGGTGGGGCCTGTGGCTATAGCCTTTTGGCGCATGATCCTTTCTGTTCCTTTCATGCTTATTTGGGTTTATGCTTTGTCTTTAAAGCAAAAATCAAATTTTTATTCAGCTTTGAAAGACGTCCTGTGCGATGGATGGTTAGTGAGATTAGCAGGGCTATGCTTTGCACTTGACTTAGGGCTTTGGCACATTTCAATCACTATGACCAGTGTTGTCAATGCTTCCCTTTTCAACAATCTAAGTGCTATTTTTGTTCCTATTTTCGCTTGGTATTTAGGTTATGAAAAATTGACTATCCGCTATTTTATAGCATTAATGGGCGCGTTTGCAGGGATATTTATATTGATTGGGGATACATTTTCTCTGCATACCAGTCATATTTGGGGCGATCTATTAGCAATTGCTTCTGCTGTATTTTATTCTTGCTATATTTTGCTTATCAAAAACCTTAGACAGCGCCACTCAAGTCCTCCAATTATGGCAAGTGTTGGGTTGGTTTCAAGCGTCATTTTATTCATATTTGCAATCGGACTTAAGGAAATCATTCTCCCTACAACTTTGAATGGAACAGCCGTCATCCTAGGGTCAGCCTTAGTTCCTCAGATTTGTGGGCAGGGATTACTCATTTTAAGTCTCAGACATTTACCACCCTCATTAGCATCTATGATCATGCTGCTACAACCTTTGGTAGCGGCAATACTTGCTTGGTTTCTTTTTAATGAAACAATGACCTTATCACAGCTTGGGGGAGGCGTTGTTCTGCTAATAAGTATTTTATATGCTCAAAGGGCCGTACAATTAGCTTCAAATCCAGAAAAAAAACAGAGCAATTAAATGTTTTGAAAAGATAAGTTTTATTCCATAAAATGATTAGTTTTTACTGCTCTTTAGAGGATTAAATAATTTACATATCTATGAATATCGATTTTTCTGTTATTTCTGCTTGCTTGCTTTATCTATCTGTTCTTATAGGGATAGGAGTAGTCTCCTACTTTAAATATAGTCGGGATCAACATGACTTTTCCTTAGGGAACCGTTCATTAAATTTTTGGGTCACTGCAATTGCTGCCCATGCGAGTGATATGAGTGTTTGGCTCTTTATGGGATTTCCAGCAGCAATCTACTTAGATGGGGTTATCCAAGCATGGACAGCCTTTGGTCTTGTTTTTGGTATGTTTTTGAATTGGCATTTCGTTGCCCCAAAAATTCGTATAGCGAGTGAAAAATACAATTGCCCCACCCTGTCCTCTTATTTCGAACATCACTTTCAAGATAAATCAGGTTGGATAAGACTTATCAGCTCTTTTATGGCCGTTTTATTCTTTACTTTCTACCTTTCTTCTGGCTTGGTGGGTCTGGGGCGTGTTTTTGAGGCTTCAATGGGTATTGATTACCACGTGGGAATCATTGCTGTTGTCGCAACAATTATAATTTATACCTTATTAGGAGGATTTGTAGCTGTTGCTTGGAATGACTTTTTTCAAGGGATTTTTCTTCTCATAGTTATTATTACAGTGCCTGTAATTGCCTGGAACCATTTACCTGCAGAAAGCAAAGTAATTAGCGATTCATTTCAACCTTTGCTCGGGTTAAATCAACTTCCTTCCGGCGATATATTTAACGGACTATTGTTAGCCCTAGGATGGGGATTAGGTTACTTTGGACAGCCCCATATCATCAATAAGTTTATGGGGATCGATGATGTTAATAAGATGAGTTATGCCAAATATGTAGGGATCACTTGGCAGATTATTATTTTAGTAGCAGCTGTAGCCATAGGTTTAATTGGGATTTATTATTTTCCAAATGGGATGAAGAATCCAGAATTAGTCTTTGTAAATTTAGTAAAAGAGCTTTTCAATCCTTTTATCGCATCTCTCATGCTGTGTGCTATCATTGCAGCTGCTCTCTCATCACTAGACTCCTACGTTCTTGTTTCTGCATCTACCATTGCAGAAGACGTATATATGCGCTTATGGAATAAACAAGCAACCCCTTTACAACTTAAAAAAGTATGTCGTATAGCTATTTTACTAATGCCCCTATTTTCACTAGCTATTGCTTTTAATAGCAATTTAAATGTTTGGTTTTTAGTGCAATATGCTTGGTCAGGGTTGGGGAGCTCTTTTGGGCCTCTTGTTGTTGCCTCTTTGCTACCTATCCGTTTTACTTCCTGTGGGGCAATTTGTGGGATTTTAACAGGAGGAATTTTGGCAGCAATATGGCCGATCCTATATTTGAGTACTCCCGCATTAGTAGTTGGATTTACGGCAAATTTCTTAGTACTTTTCTTAGTTTCTCAATGGAATTTTTATACAAAGTCAAAAAAAGCAGATGTATAGAGAGGAAATAGAAATAAAGACTGACTTTTGGATGTATCAAGTAAAAGAAAAAAGTCAGTCGAAAGGGGGTCACCGAGGGCGCATTCAACCTGTTATATACAGATAAGAGTTTCGCACCAGGGTTCCGTTGTGATGGCAGCTAAAGCTTTTAAGGCCATCGAACGTACTAGACTGGATATAGTCCCTCTTCTAATTTAAAAATTGTAGCCGAAGCTCCTAAACATAACGGCAACGTATCCCAATCAACTGAACAAGATTTGAATTAGCAAATGTTATGCCAATTATAGGTTCAATTTTACCCATTTTAATTTTTCTAGACTACTCTAATTTTTCCTTTCACTGATTTTTTTTCTCTGCTATTAGGTCGTAATAAAGGGCATACTTGCCGTATCAATTTAATAGAGGAGTCATTTATGGTATCATCATTTGATCATACCCCAGCAGCTCAGCAGTGGAGAGAGATTGGGGAATACCATCATCACGGGATAGCAATTCCTTTATTTTCCCTCCATTCCGAACAAAGTTGTGGAATAGGGGAGTATCTTGACCTTCTTCCTCTTATCGATTGGACTCACAAAGTAGGGATGGATATAATTCAATTACTTCCCTTAAATGATACAGGGGATGACAGTAGTCCTTATAATGCTTTATCTGCTTTTGCTCTAAATCCTATCCATATTAGCCTATCTGCTCTACCAAATATTTCAAAAATTCCAGAATTAGAGCAGCAACTTAAAGCTCTAAGAGAGTTAAATAAATCACAAAGAATTGAATATCCAGCGGTGCAAAAAGGTAAGTTATCTTTTCTGCAAACTTACTTTAAAGCTAGTAAAGTAGCTATCCGACAGATGAAAGAGTTTCAAGATTTTGTAAAAGATAGACCCTGGATTTTATCTTATGCTCTATTTAAAGTTCTAAAAGCAAAAAATGGGCGTTCCCATTGGGAATATTGGCCTGAAGAGGAGAAAAATCCTACTTCAAAAAATTTTAAGCAGATGTTAGACACTTACCGCGATGAGGTAGATTTTCACTGTTGGACTCAATATCTCTGCGACCAACAATTGTGCCAGGTTAAAGAGTATGCACAGCAAAATAAAGTTTTTATAAAGGGCGATATACCTATTCTTATTAGTCGTGATAGCGCTGATGTCTGGTACTATCGGGAGAATTTTAATTTAGACTATGCTGCTGGAGCCCCGCCTGATATGTACAGCCAGGAAGGGCAATATTGGGGATTTCCACTTTACAATTGGGAAAAATTAGCTAAAGATAATTACTGGTGGTGGCGTGAACGCCTTAAGACTGCTAGCAGTTATTACCACCTTTACAGAATTGACCATGTTGTTGGATTTTTCCGTATTTGGGCTATTCCACTAGGCAAGAAAGCGACTGAAGGATTCTTTATACCACAGGATGAAGGAACTTGGGTTGAGTCTGGGCGTAAGATTATGGAGATGATGCTAGAAACAACACCCCATATGTTACCAATCGGGGAAGATTTGGGAACTATTCCACCTGAAACACGTAGATGCTTGAAAGAATTAGGAATTTGTGGAACCAAAGTGATGCGTTGGGAACGTTACTGGGATCATGGCGGACATTTTATTCCTAGTCATGAGTATATTCGAGAGAGTATGACAACTGTTTCTACTCACGACTCTGAAACTTTGACTTTATGGTGGAGAGATCAAAAAGGGGAAGCGGAATATTTCTGTAAAGTCAAAGGGTGGGATTATCACCCTACATTGTCTCGCGATAAATTACAGGCGATCCTACGTGAAAGCCACCATACAAATAGTGTTTTTCATATTAATTTGTTGCCAGAGTATTTAGCTCTATTTTCTGAACTAGTTTGGGATAAGCCAGAAGATGAGAGGATTAATGTTCCAGGAATTGTAGTTGATACTAATTGGAGTTACCGCTGTAAGCCTTCAGTAGATGAAATATTGTCACATACTCAATTGAAGACAGTTGTTCGCTCTATCATCAAATAGTAGTATTTGCTCTAATAGATTAAAGTTTTTGTATAAGTCAACTAGCAACTATTCAGATAGATCTCTACAAATATCACTTTGTAAGAGATCTATCTTTTGCGGCATCATAAAGTAGCCTATAGCTAGGCAATTTAAGCTTAGCTTGTAAATTGTCTTAGTTTTTCTACTAAGGGAAAAAGGAACTCTTTATCCTCTCCAGTTGCAAATTTCTGACTTTCCTCTTTAGTTAAAAAAGATAAGTAGTCATAACAAGTTTTATCCCCTTGCATTTGTCTTAAGGAAAAATCAAAGCCAAATTTGTGTAAGAGGTCTATATTTTCTTTTGTACGAGAAAGGATAGATTTAGCGTAAGAGATGCCAGCATAGCTTTTAATCTTTTGCAACATTGTCTTGTAAAGGTGCGCATTTTCACCTAACGTTAAACTCACAAGAACGAAACTATTTTTTTTAGATGCCAGTAAAGCTGTAGGAACTGTAATGTCTCCCCGGTAAGAATATTTAGCAAAAATTAATTGGAATTGGTCAGGATCCTTAGGATCTAAGCCAAATTCTTTTACATCTAGCGTCTTAAGATTGGCCACTTTTAACATCTGCTTGAAAAGTCCTATCTCTTTTTCAATAATAGTAGCTTGTCCTCCTCCATCATTCCTTTCCGCATTGAGAAGCGCATTTTTATCCCTTCTAGCATCAATTCCAACAGACTTTGCAATGTTTAGCACGGTCTGCTGATATTCATCCGGTTTATCTAATTCCTCTTCAGTTCCATGCCGCATGATAGCGAAATGTCCTAAAGATTTTTTTGTTTTTACCTGCTGTTGATTAATAAAGGCTTGGATCTGTCTTTTATGCTCATCAGAGAGGTGATCTATATGAAAATTGTTTAAAACAAGGACTTTCTCTGCATGAAATTGGACAAGAGCTGCTAGAAGGTCAGGACGACGCATGGCACATGCCATCATAGCAGGAGTAATTCCTGTGGAGTCTGGCATATTGTAATTTTCTAAAGTCAACATCTGCCTAAAAACATCCAAAGGAATATTTCCCATTTTAGCTGATAATAAAAGGGGAGTTTTACCTTCTTTGTCTTGTACGTTAAAATCAATGGAAACATCATTCTCTCTAGCATAGCTGATACAAGATTTCACTATATTAAACCTTTCATTTCCAATGTACAAGTGAAGAGGGGTATTTTTCCAGTCCAGTTGCTTGCAATTTTTAAATCGTTCTGGCATTTCGAACTTTCCATTAGGATTAAGTTCTAAACGTTTGACATGCTGGAATAAACATTTCAATTTTAAATCAGCAATTCTATCATCCATGCTAAACATGCTAGAAAAAGGAAAACTTTGCCCTGTTCTAAAATCTTTTGCCGAACTTTTTTCAAGAGTCGCTTTATAGTCAGTATAACTTGTTTCAGTATCAGCCAAGATTTCTAAAATTCTTTGAGGATCTGTACAATTTAACATAATTTATTTCCTTTTATACAGGAGTTCACGAATTTCGAAACCTATTATACAGGAACTGATAAATGTAAGTTAACTAATCTCTAATCACATACTTGGCTCAATTTCGCTAATAAAGACCGTTCTATGCTATAATCGTTCTACTGCATATTAAAACAGTTGTATTCCAAACATTTTTATAATGGGCTAATTAGAGGTAATCATATGAAAATTAATTTTTCTAAGACTCCTGAATATCCTATATCTTTAGAAAGTTTTGATGATAACCTACTTAAAGAAGTGATAGTACAAACTTTGTGTAGCGAGCATCATGACGACTGTTGGACTGTAGTAACAACAGCTAGTAAGCTGCAATTAGTTAGTCAGCGCTGGTATAAACATAAGCAGGTAGTTGAAAAAGATTATAAAAATACTAACGCTATAGTCTTTACTACTTTGCATCATCTGGAAATTTTGATAAAAAGCTCAGATCAAACTACTGATACAGGAAACCTGTTAGATACTACCAAAAAATTGCATAAGTTGCTTAAATCTACCACTCTTGAATCTGTTAAAAGATATTGCGTAGAATATATTAATCCATTGATACGAAAGGTCATGCTGAAACAAAAGCAAGAAGTTATAGAAGGATTAAAACAAATCGAAAATAATCTGAAGACAGTATATACTTCATTTCCTATTTGGAGAAAAAACTCTATTTTGAATGGGCTGCAAACAGTAGTTAAGGCTGTTAATACAATGCTAGAAGAGGATGACTCTATTGCAGCAGATTCTGTAGTTCTCCGTGTTGCAGTTAAAGGTCATATTGTAACAGCTTTTAGAACAGACAAAGAAAAAACGATGCAGCAAGGCGTGCTTGCGAGTATTGATCGCAAACCTTAAAAAAAGCCATTATTCAAGAAGTTAAATATCTTGAACTGACTTTGTCAGCCAATCAAAAAAAGATCTATTGAGCCTCTTTTAAGTCTTAGCACAAGTGTAGTTCGATAGATTTTTATAAAAATGATTTCGCAAAAGAACTATTTTAAGTAGGCACCCAAGTTTATTAATACATTGCAGCCCTCATAGTTTATTTTAAAATAGCGTCCTCGAAAGAATAAGTAGAGGCATGGATAAGCCTTAAAATAACCCGTATTATTTGCTGATTTCTTATAATACTCTTTTTTGGTATTCACTTTGTCCGTGGAACTGGTAGTCGTATCCATTCCTCAAATGTTAGTAGCTTATTAATAAGGCCTGCAGATATTGCAGGAGTACAAAGCTTTTTAGCCTTGGTACTTAACATCTGACGAGGAATGATCCAATTATAGGTATGGTCATAGAGCCAAAAGCAACTTGCTCACATCTCATATTTTGTAGGTAAAAATCATATTTTTGTTTGAAAAGCTCTGATATAATGCCGCATACTGCCAAACCAACCTTCTACATGGATTTTGCGGATAACCTGACCTATAGGATTAATTTCTAAATGTTTGAGATGTTGGAATAGATATTTCAATTTTAAATTAGCAATTCTAACATCCATGCTGACCATATTAGAAGAAGGAAAGCTCTTCCCTGTTTTAAAATCATTTGCCAAACTTTCTTCTAAAGTTTTTTTTGTAATCACTATAGCTTGTTTCAACATTAGCTAAGATTTTCAGAACTCTTTGGGGATCTGTACAATTTAACGTAATCTATTTCCCTCTATGCTAGGATTCCACAAATTTCAAAGTACATTTATATTACAGAATATGTGATCAACGGAAGTCAGCTAATCTTTAACGATATATTTGATGCATTTTTGCGAATAAAAACCATTCTATGCTATAGTTGCTCTACTGCATATTAAAGCAATTGTATTTTAAACATTTCTATAATGAGCTAACTAGAGGTAACCATATGAAAGTCAATCCTTTTAAATGTCCTGAAGATACTATGCCCTTAGAAAGTTTTAATGATAATTTACTTAAAGAAGTAATAGCACAAACTTTGCATGGGGAATATAGTAATGACTGTCATAGTGTAACAACAACAGCTAGTAAGTTGCAAATGGTTAGCAAACGTTGGTGTAAGCTTTGTAAGGAAGTAATCATAGAAAAGTATAAAGGTAACAACGATACAGTCTTCGCTACTGTAAATCATTTAGAGACTTTGGTGGGAAGCTCAGAGCAAACTGCTAACTCAGGAAATTTATTCGATAGTGCAAGAAAGTTGCAAGAAATCGTTAAATCTGATGTTTTAAGAACTGTTGAGAAGGCGAGTCTGGATTATGCTGATTATTCAATACAACAGATTAAGCGTGGACAAGGGCAACAGATCGTAGAAGAATTAAATTTATTCGAAGATAATTTTCGCCAAACACTTGCTTTGTTTCCTAATTTGCAGGAAAATCGTATTTTGACCAGTTTGCAAACTGCAGCCCAAAATGGCAAAAATTCGGTAGAAAACTATGACTCTAGTACACTTCCTATGTCAATGAGTGATGGTCTACTTAGAGCACGTACAGCGGCGGCTTTTAGAACAGATGAAGAAAAAATTGATGCAGCAAGGCGTGCTTGCAAGTATTGATCGCAAATCTTAAAAAAGCCAGTATTCAAGGAATCAAATATCTTGAACTGACTTTGTCCGCCAATTTAAAAAAAGATCTATTGAGCCTCTTTTAAGTCTTAGCACAAGTGTAGTTCGATAGATCAAGGTCTTTACATAAATTTCTTGTTCACTACTGAAGTAGATCCCTCCAAATATCGTGTTATAAAAATTTACTTAAAGTGTTTTGGGTTTAATCGTCTTATGGGGCCATATATAACTTATACAGTTAGTTAACCCTACGAGCCATAAGAAACTTCAAGTCTTAATCATTTTTTTCATTAGTCTCATATTGAGAATGGGGGAATAATTCAACACTATTATTAATGAAGCGTGGAAAATTACAATAGTTTTTATTAGTTGTTTTTTTATTTTTCGATAATTTTTTTGGCATATTTAATGCTAAATAGTATTTGCTTATAATTTAAAATGATTAGGAGCATTAGTATGTTAAATAATAATTCAATATTTACAGTAAATCCTTTTTCAGTAGGTGCTTTTTCAAGCAATAATTCGATGTGGACAGCAGCATTGGGTTATCAGCGTGTGCAAGCTCAAATATTTGCACAAGCTGTTGATACTTTTGAAGCTTTTACCCAGCCACGTATAAATACTTTAACAGCACAAACGAATAATGCCATGTCTATGTATAGTCGCACAGATATAGCAAGTAGTTATTTGAATGAAGCAAATAGTATTTTAGATGAGTTAGGAGCATTAGCCACTCAAGCTAACAATTCTTCTCTAAGTAGTTCAGACAGAGATATCTTAGAGACTCAGTCTAGTGTTTTGCAAAGTCAATTAAATCAAGTTTTAACGCAGTCTAGATACAACGGTGTGTCTTTATTCCAAGGTATTCCAGTATCTGTTGACACGGGGACAAGTACTGTCAGTTACACAGATATCAACGGGGGAAATATTGTCTCATCTTTAGGGGCTATTGACTTAAGTTCCACTGCAGGAGCACAAGCTGCGCAAAGTAGTATTCAGCAAGCTCAGCTGCGTGTCTCTGAAGGATTAGACCAGCTAAGTGTAGCTTCAAACAGTTTGACCCGAGCGATTGATAGTAATCGAGCAGGGCTATATGATATGTACACAGGCAGCATATATGCTTTAACAACTTTAAGTAGTGGCTTAGGCTTTGGAAACTCTTCTCTAATAGCCTCTCAACTATATAATTCGTACACGTTGCAAAATAGCAAGATCTTGACTCTCTTGAGTAGGTAAAATTTGCAATAGCACAATACTTGCCTGCCAATTATTTTAGCAGGCAAGTATCCGATTAAAAGTTGCTAATATTAGAAAAACACGATAGACTCCTTGTAATAAGCTTATTTACGCTAAGGTGTTTACAGCTTTTTGCCTCAATTGATTAGTTTGAGCAATAACCGCTGCAATCACATCCCGTTGAATTCGCGCCATTGTTTGCTTACATACCTCTTCTGCCATATCGGTGTCTCTTAATAGAGATTCCGCCGCACTTAAATTATTAATAGCATATTCTTCTGTATCATAATTCATCATTAACGATGTTTCTTGTGATCCCATGCGTGTGCGCTGGTTATTAACTTTTTCTATCGCATTGTGTAGATTTTTAAGGGTTTTTTCAGCAGCTTCCGGCGTTTCTAGAGAGGTATGAGATAGTTCTAATGTATTGAGTCGAACATCGGGAACTTGAATAAAAGCATTGACTGGTGATACCGCTCCTGTATGGAGTGCAAATAAAGCTCGGTTAGAGCCCCCATTGATGCTAGCCTTGCTGTAACCACTCATACCCGTTGGCTCTAATACAACATGTACATTTTCTAAAACCGGTTTTTGTTTAGGATGCATATCAATAGCATAAATTTTATGTGAGCTGCTATCTAAAAAGATAAGGTCTCGATTATCTGTACCAAAGCTTAAATTATCAATATTTGTAGAAGGTGTCGAAATGATACTAGATTGTTGGGTCGCAAGATGGGTTACCCTTATTGTATTCCCCCCAACCACATCAGCAACATAGGCTCCATCTGGACTTATAGCAAATTGGCCAGTAGTAGGTGTCATACCAGGTACGATGCCGGAAGCGATATCTAATTCGATATGGACATCTGTTGGGATGTAGATATTACGGCTTACAAGTTGATTGCTTGTGTCTAAATAGTACACGCGGTCTTGATAAACTTTAAATTCAGGAAGTTGCATATCCATAACACTTGTGCCAGATCCTGAGCTTCCTAAGCTAGCTAGGGTAGTATCCGCTGTCCAGCTGTCTCTATTTAGCCTTTCGAGTTGGTATATACCAGATAAAGAGGCTGTTTCTGTGGCATACCATAAATCTTGGGTGCTTGTATTAATTTGCAAAGTTGTATTGCCTGCTAATACTGGGCTTTTAGTTAGTTTAAGATTGTCAATCTCTAGGCTACAGATAGCATTTTGGTTATCAACGTAATAGATTGAGCGTCCATTTGCAGATAAAGTAAAACTGCTTGTTGGGCTCAATTGATAATCAATATTATTAGAGGATTTTAGTCCGTTTTCTATATGTTGTTCTAGAGGGTAGCTTTCAGATCCATCAGGCAAAGAAAACACAAAGGTTCTACGATCTTGGTCATAAGTTAAAATTTGGTCCGATCCAGCAATAGGTAATTGGTTGTATTGCGATTTGCGTGAGATGGAGGAGAGTTGCTCTTTGAGTAATTCAAATTCTATATTTAGACTACCTAGATCTCTAGAGTTTTTAGAACTATCGTTTGCAGATATGCTTAGCTCTGTCATTCGATTGAGAATATCTTGTGTTACTCCTATCCAGGCATCTGCTGTATGCGTTAGACTTCTAATATTTTGTATATTTTTGACAACTTCTGTCGATTTTTGCACATAATGTTTGTAATGTTGTGCAGCTCCTAGATCACTAGGGGCATCACCAGGTAGATTAAGCTTTTTTCCAGTTGATAATCTGGTCATGCTATTGTCAAGAGCTCGATTTACACGTATATATGAGTAGTGAGCTAGGGTATTCTGACTGTTTCCTATTTTCATATTCTCCTCCCTGATTAAAATTGCGAGCTAATCTGGAATCCTTTCCATCACTTATTATTTTCGGGATAGAGGAGCTAAAACTTGAGAAATTAGATTAAAGAAGAAATTTGGATATATAAAAAAAGGGTAGTTAAAACTACCCTCTCTCTAATGAATAGGTCTAAAAGCTTAAAAACCGTATGAAATATTAACGCTATAATAAGAGGATTTACGGCGTGAGAATTGCCCTTCTAAGCAAAATCCATGATGATACTCAAGATAAGTACGAACTTTTTTACCTATACCTTGAATTTTACTCCATTCTAGTCCTAATACAGCAGTATAATCAGGCCTCCAGCGGTGGTCCTGTGTTTGCTTAATATGACATGCCAAAAAGGGTTGAACATGTAATCGATTATAGAGGTCACGCTTGCCAAATAGGCGGGCTTCTGCTCCATATTCAAAATACCATGGTTTCATCTTAAATGTCTTATCGCTACGCGCAATATAGCCTAGTCCACCATAAACACGTAACCAATCATTAAGTTGGTGAGAGCAGAAAAAGTCAACTGCTTCCATACTAGGATTTTTTCTATCTCCTTTCTTGATGCGGCCACTTTCATAAGCTTCATCTCCTACGTGGCATGATACATGGTAGATGCGTGCTCGATAGGCCCAACGATCATGAGCATACGTCAAAGGGAATCCTATGTAGTAATCAGAATTAATAAGATCTCCCCAATCACCAGATCGAGTTTTAAGATCGAATACGCTCCATAAACCTGCTTCTATGCCTAGTTGCATATCTCCTTTACAAGGACCTACATTTTTCCAGCGATAGAAAGCCCACTCGTCACCCAAAGAAACAGCAACTGAGCGCTTACTAATAACTTTATCGTTGAAACGGTAGCCCGCCGAGTAACAAGTTTTGCGCGGATCAGCAATCATAGGTTCATATAAAACGGTACCCTGGGGAGCCCAAATTCCTTCAATAGCTGAGTGGTTAGCTAGGATAGCTTCATCTTTTTCCTTTTTAAGCTGTTCAGCCGGAAGAGTAGAGTTATCCTTTATTTGTATTCCTTTTACCCCAGGAACATCTTTTATAAAAGATGTAATACTATTGACCATGGGTTGGTTAGGAGGAAGGTTGTATAAAGAAACTTCCCCTCCTTTAACGGAAGCAAGTACCTTGAACTCGTAGTAGTGCATATCTAAAAGTGCCTGAATATAACCTTCAAAGTAACGGTCATCCATGTCTTTGATATGTTGCTTGGGAAGACTATCACTGCGCGTAAGTCTGCCACTTGAGGATGTTACTTCGGTATCTTTTGTAGACGATAATAGTTCAGGAGAGCTAATTGCAAAGCTGGAAGTGCACGTTATAGCCCCTAGAATATACAAGGAACGCTTGAACATAACAATTTTTCCTTTGGTAATACCATAAATTTTCTGCACAACAAACGGACAATCGTGGTTTAAATAAATCTTAAACGTTTTTTCTAGAAGAAATTTCAACAAGCACTTAGGAAAATAGCCCGTATAACAAATTTTGCACGATCTATTGCAAAGTTGACAAGAAGATATATGTATTTGTTAATGTTTGCTACTTATTTGTATAAGCGTTTTTTTTATTGCAACTAGAACAGTGCATACATGCTTATTTATAGAATTAAATCATATTATCTGCAATCGATTTAAGTCCTGGTAAGTCAAAATTTTTATGAGGTATCCCGTTTATAATCTAAAAAATGTTAAACAAGCATATATAAAAGAAAATTCCTATTTCAAAAACAACTACTTCTCTAAAAATAGCTACTATAGACATCTTTTCAGCATAAATCTTTTGTGCGTTATAAAAGAAAGTGGTATAGTCAGAACCTTTATGAAATTAATAAGGATATATTCAGGAGCTCCATGCACAGGCTACGTTAGTAAACGATTTAGCATGGCTGAAAAATAAAAATCCTTAAAGAAAACTATAAAATCAGGTGTACCTAGGTAACTATTGTGTTAGGTTTGTTGCGTAAAAGATCTTCTAAATCGAGCAATTCTTCTCCAGATATTCGCAAAGATGAGGCTCATTATTCCCTTTTTGAGACTACGGCTGCAATAAAGACATCTGCAACAGATTACATGCACAATACTTCTATCTCTCCATCAAATAACCAAGTAGCTATCAATACAGAAAGTTTAAATAAACTTTATGTATTAGAAGATGTCGATATTAAAACAGTCCGTAAGTTAAGCCGTAAATCAGAAAATAAACCAGCGAATAAGAAAAAAAGTTACACAGACTTATCAGCTCAACTACCGCTTGATTTTGGTGACTGCTGGCGAGATTGGGTTGAACCTTTTTTTGTACAGGAGCCTGTAGAGAGTTTAAATCTATCACTTAAAGCCCGTAATGCACTAACAAAATGTGGATTCTCAACTATACAACATCTGATTAATGCAGATATTTCAGGTCTGATCGCTAAAGGAATCTTAGGTCAAGGACATGCGGATGAAGTGCAAGAAAAATTGAGTCATTACATTAATGGTAGAGATGTTCAAAAGAGTTATTTAGCAGATTTTGAAAGTTTAGTGCATACTTTAATTGCAAAAATAGATAAAAAAGATGTTTACCCTTTCTTATCTAAATATCAACTGGAACATTTGATCTCTCACCCAAGCTTAGAGTTTCCTTCACTAAAAAGCTCAGCAAGTCGATTACAAGAAAGCATTCAATCAGAATTATTCAAAACCTTACAAAATGATTTTGATTTAAGAAAGAGATTCGAAGTTTCTATGGATAAAATAGTTAAAGCTTTTGTCTTGCCTTGGATAAGGGGAAGGCTAGGGCTGGCAACCAAAGATGAGTTACTCGATCGATTAACCATGGTTAGTGAAAACACTAAAACAGTAAAATCTATATTAGAACTTTTGAAAGATCTGTTTTGGAGAGAAAGCACTTTTATTTTAGATCCATTTTTATTCAAACTGGAAGATGATCTCTACTGTTCCGATCAATTTGTAAAAGATCTTTATCAAGAAGTATTGGCTTTGACTAAATCTTATTTTTATTCCCCCTACAATGCCTACTCTATTGTAGAGATTGTGCGATTTTTACAAAGGGATTTAGTGCGACAATGGAAACTGGTTCCTGTTGCAACTCTTGAAAAAATCTTAATCCTGTCACCTGTATTCTATAATTATAAAGATTCAAAAGGAATACTACAAATTAAGCTTTAAAATAAGTGATAAGCTGCTAAAAGTACTACTAACAGAAAAAGTGTATGTAGTCTTTACTCGTCCCATATTTTGATTTTTCTTGAGAATTAATTAAGGACGAGCTAGTCTAATCAAATCAGTAAATAAAGTTAAAATAATGCTTTAGGAAACCCCATGCTTGATTCATTAAAAACTGTTCTAGACATTCAAGAGCTTGATATGCAGATGATGCGTTTGATGGCGCTTAAAAATAAGTTATTGAAAAAGTTGAATCAAATTCAATCTCTTAAAAAAGATTTGCAACAGCAGAAAATTCAAAAAGAGCAGCAAATTCACAATTTGAAAAGTATGATTAAAGCATATGAAGAGCAAGTTGAAGAAAGCTTTGCTAAATCAAAACAACTTGAAGGTAAACAGTCACAAGTTAAAAAAGTTGAAGAGTTTAATGCTTTAACACAAGAAATAGCTGCTACTGAAAGGTCTCGCAACGATATTGAACAACAAGTAACACACTTAGTAGACCAGTTAGTACTAGAAGAGGAATTATTAGGCCATATTAATCAAGGTTTACAGGCAGCTGAGGAAGAAGGCCAGCAGACTGAACTAGAAATGGCAGAAAGAATTAAAGAGATTAATTCTGAAGGTCGTAAGCTTCAAAATGATAGAATCAGACTTGTTTCAGAAACAACTCTAGATATCCTTAAAACGTATGAGCGACTCTTCAAGAACAAAAAAGACAGGGTCATAGTTCCTATTGAAAATCGTACATGTAGTGGTTGCCATATTGTATTAACTGCGCAGCATGAAAATCTTGTACGAAAAGGGGAACGATTAGTATTTTGTGAGCATTGCTCCCGTATTCACTATTGGCAAGAAGCTGAAGGAATTCAAGATACAGCAGCCGCAACAAAACGTCGTCGTCGTCGTAACGTCGCAGCTTAAAGATCTTATACAATTTTGCTGAGAAAATATGCAGTCGCTGCCCTTTGTCTGACTTGTTTAGATAAAGGGGAGAGGAAAGTCTGGACTTTGCAGAAGAGGATACCAGTGAAAGACTGGGGGCCGTAAGGCTACGGAAAGTGTAACAGAAAGTATCCCGCTATAATCTTAACAGAATATAGACAGGCTGAAAATGTTAGTTTTAGGAACTAACTGCACTGAGGTGACTCTGTGTATGACAAACCCTATCCGAAGCAAGACAAAAAATAAGGTGAACAATTACTAGCAATAGATTTGTTTAAAAGAGGTGAACTGCTATGTTCTTCGCATAGCCACCTTACCTTAAGGTAGTCGCTTGAGAATCTTGGTGACAAGATTCCTAGAAGAATGATTGCAGGGTTAATGAATAGTTAACTTTACAGAATCCGGCTTATAATTTTCTCAGCTTTATTTTTTTTACTATGCCCTATAATCAATATAGTATATCCTCATCTTAGTTTAGACCTAGTTATCTTCTATATCAATCTAACCTTAGGTAATACACTCAATCTATCATATGTCTTCTGTTTTGCCTTGTACATACTATTCAGGTCAACATCCTATAAGTGTAAATAATATTGATCCTGATGCTTTAGATATTATTCGTCAATTGAATCATGCTGGTTTTATTGCCTACTTGGTTGGGGGTAGTGTTAGAGACTTAATCAAAGGAATGAATCCCAAAGATTATGATATTGCAACTTCTGCTACTCCGGAACAAACCAAAGCTATTTTTAGGAAAAGATGTTTGCTAATTGGACGCCGCTTTCGCCTTGCACATGTGCGATATGGAGAAAAAGTATTCGAAGTTTCAACTTTCAGAGCTGGGGATAATGAGGATAATCGCTTAATCGTTAGGGATAATAAATGGGGCACCCCTGAAGAAGATGTTGCCCGTCGAGATTTTACAATCAACGCTTTGTTCTACGATTTAGCAACACAAACAGTCATCGACTATACAGGGGGATACGAAGACGTTCTAAAGGGGTGTTTACGCACTATTGGAGATCCTGTTGTTCGGTTTCAGCAAGATCCGGTTCGCATGATAAGGCTATTGAAGTTTAAGGCTAGATTCGGCTTTGAAATTGAACCTAGTACATTTGAAGCGTTAATTAGCTGTCGACAGGATATTTTAAAGAGCGCTTCTGCTAGATTGCTTGAAGAGATGTGTAGAATGATGGAATCTTCAGTTTCTGCTGTTTTTTTTAAACTTATGGCTCAAACAGGGCTATTAGAGCTTTTACAGCCAGAGATAGATGCATTTCTAAAAGCAGACGTAGGGCCTTTAATGTACCTTTACTGGGAAGCTGCGGATAAAGTAACTAGTGAAAAAAAAATTACTATCGATCGCTCAGTCTTAGTCTGCTGTAGCCTCTTTCCTATGATTGACGAACTGCTTAAGCGTCGTTATGTAAATAAAAATGTTATTCCCAGTTTCACACAAATACAATCACTCATACAAGAAGTGGTACGTCGCGTTATTGTTGACACCTTTGTCTATTTTCCAAATCGAATCCGCTTTTTAGCTATATTTATCTTAGAATCGCAATATCGCCTTCAACCCTATTCGGGAGATAGGCATAAATATAAAAAAATTATAGATCATCCCGATTTTCTATATGCTTTACAATTCTTTTACTTGAGAACTTTAATAAATCCTGACTATAAAAACGTATACGCTACTTGGAAACGTTGGTGGCAAGCAGCCCAAGGGGAAAAAAAGAGGAGAAGAGATAAAAGAGTGAGACGAGATTAAGTTCGATGTCCACAAATTCTATCAAGGTGATCACAACCGATAGCGATCATAGAATTCATTATATTGGACCTGATTTATCACATGGGCCGTTACCAGCTCTTATTTATTTCGCTTTATCAGGAGAAGATAGTTTATCTTTAGATCCCTACAATCAACCGGTTGATTTCATGTTAAAGCAGTCAGAGATCCCTTTTCGAGTTTTTTCTTGGACTTTACCTGGACACGAGGGGCATTTGCCGCTAGATAGGGAAGCTCTGCAATCGTGGGTAGACGAGTTTTTAAACGGGAAAAAAGTTGTAGCTGAATTTTTGTCACAAGTACAGCAAGATATCAAACTTTTATATAAAAAAGGTTATATTCTGGATTCATTTCCTATTGCAGCGATGGGTTTATCTAGAGGTGGCTGGATTGCCACTCATCTAGCTGCAAATTGCAAATCTATTTCTTACTTGCTAACATTTGCTCCAATTACGGATCTGTCGAAAGTTGCTGGTCTTAACTTTCCATCTGAAATCCCAAAAATATACCGCCCTAGTTTTGCATTAACCTCAATTATAAATGAATTAATGCATGTTACTATTCGATTTTACATTGGGAATTGTGATGAAAGAGTAAGCACTTCTAGCTGTTATGAATTTATAAAGGGAATGGCAGGTCATCTTTATACTCAAGGGATACGTTCACCTCCGGTAGAGTTATGCATAACTCCTTCTATTGGGTTCAAAGGGCACGGAACCTCTCCCATAACTTTTAAAGAAGGTGTTAAATGGCTATATATGAATTGGCTTCTTAAATATAGAGACAGGGGTATATGAAAAGTATTTTCGTTATTGCTGGAGAGATGAGTGGGGATCTGCATGGAGCTAAGCTTATTGAAAGTTTAAAGGAATTATCGCCTCAATTAGATATTTGCGGTGTTGCTGGTCCTAAAATGAGAGCTGCTGGTGCAACCTGTCTGATGCCTATGGAGGACTTTCAAGTTATGGGGTTTGTAGATGTCTTATGGTCTCTTCCTCGTATTTGGCGACAAGCACAAACAATAATCTCTACAATTCTAAATAATAATTATGATGCTGTGGTGTTCATAGATTATCCGGGACTTAATTTACGTTTAGCACATGCTTTACGTAAAAAGGGATATAACGGGCAGTTGATACACTATATATGCCCTACAGTATGGGCTTGGGGTAAAGAGCGTATACAACAAATGGCAGTTACTCTAGATCTTCTATTAGTTATTCTTCCCTTTGAAAAAAAATATTTTGACAATACTTCTCTTAATACGAAATATATAGGACATCCTTTAGTGGGTACCTTGCTAAGTTATGATTATAACGTTAATTGGGCAGATGAAGTAGGAATTGATTCAGCTAAACCTATTATATCGATTTTTCCTGGGAGCCGCCCTAAAGAAATAGCTAGAAATTTAGAAGTTCAACTAAATGCAGTAAAACATTTTTTAAGTGAAGATGATAGTTGTGCAAGTACAATCGCCATTTCTGTAGCTCATCCCAATTTAAAATCCTCAATACAAAAAATAGTTGACTTAACAGATTTACGAAACATTATTTTAGTGGATAGAAAATTTAGCTATGAACTAATGAAAGCCTCTCATATGGCTATAGCTAAATCAGGGACTGTAACTTTAGAGCTTGCTTTACATCAGGTCCCTACCGTAGTCACATACAAATTAACTTGGGTAAATTGGTTTTTAGCTAAATATATCTTTCATATCAATTTACCTTACTACAGTTTACCCAATATCATTATGAGTACAGAAGTTTTTCCTGAACTTATTGATAAAAAAATACCTATAGATAAATTAACAAATGTAGTAGGGCAACTGTATAGGGCAGGGGGCAAAAGAGAAAGTATATTAAATTTTTGCAAAGAAATTAAGAGCCAAATAAATATAGAACAGTCTAGTAGCTTGGTAGCTGCCAAGCTAATTTTGAATAACGTAAGACAAAAGAAATAGGTGGGTTTTTAATGACTATCCTCTCTTCCTTTAATCCCTCTTCAGTAGCACTAAAATCACATTCAGACTCTACACTTGACAAACCAAATTTTGTTACTAAAAATAACAGAAAATATAAAAAAATGAGGAATGACAATGGTCCAGGCTCTTTTTCTAACAGCTTAGTGCGGGATAAATTGAAAGTTAAAAAGCATGAATATGTTAAGGCAAAACAGCAAATAGACCGTTATAATCCTGTAGAACTTGAAGCCGCTGACGTGCTTTATCAGTTGCAGAACTATATGCCTTTATCTGTTGATGATTCCAGTTTTAAAATGGTTGAATCAAAAAATAATAAAAATTCAGCTGTTAATAAAATGGATTCGAAACTTAATTCACATGAAAATTTAGGAACAAATGCAGCTCTGATAAAGGTTTCGGCTGACTTTATTGCTAAATTTTCAGCAAAAAATTTACAAGAAGTAATCAATTACCAAGAGCGTGTACGCAAATTTTTTGATAAAGAATCAGCTTCTTCTAAACAATAGAAACCTTACTAGGTGCTGCAGGAACTTCTCTCACGTATTTAGGGACACCATAACCAGGCATCATGGCAACTAATTCTGTAATAAGTTGTTTTCCACGTTGCTCATCAACCTCAAAATGAGCTGCACCTTGTACCCGATCTAATTGGTGAATATAGTAAGGGAATATACCATAATTAATTAATCGGGAACACAAAGCATGCAAGGTGTTAAAATCATCATTAACCCCTTTTAAAAGAACAGCTTGGTTGAGAACAGGAATGCCTAGCCGTTGTATTCTATTTAAAGCTGCTAGATTATCTTCATCTAACTCGTTGGAGTGATTGCAGTGAATAACAAACCAAACTTGGACTCGTAAAAGTTCTAGCATATTCAAAAATGCAGCATCTATCCTTTCAGGTATTCCTATAGGAAAGCGTGTATGAAAACGTAAGCGCTTAACGTGTGGAATGGCATCAATACTAGATACAAGGTATTCTAAATGGCTTTGTTCTAAAGAAAGGGGATCACCGCCACTTAATAAAACTTCTTCAATGGAAGGGTCATCACGTAAAGCTTGCAGCTCCTCTTTAAAGAGTTTTTCCTCTTGCTGATATTCGAAATGACGACGAAAGCAATAACGACAATGCATTGCGCAAGCTTGAGTTGTAACTAACAAAGCGCGCCCTTCATACTTGTGAAGTAATTTAGTCTTTTTGCGAAATAACTTTTCTTGTAACGGATCGCTTATAAACCCCTCAACAGAAATTTCTTCATCGTTAAGGGGTAGAAATTGGCGTAAAATAGGATCTTCTAAATTTGCCTTTTGAATTTTAGCTGCTAGCCGATGAGGCAAGTTCAATGTAAACTTTTTATCTTGTATTAATCGAGATCTTTGTTCTTTTGTAAGTTCTAAATAATCAGCTAATACTGTTAAATTGACAAAGTTTTTACGTTGAACCTGTCTCCATAAAGGTGTTTGTGTGTTCATTAATCAACTATAGCTTTGACTACAGCAGAATCCTTGATACTAGAAGCCGCAATATCTGCAGTTAAAGAGGGGGTTATTGTTTTTTTAGTTTTACTTGTACTGTTAGCTGTTGAGAGAATTTTATCTGCTTTTTTAATCGATTTCTCTGTAGGCTCTAGTGGATTTTCTATAATACTGATGTCGGCACCTAAACTAGATAGTTTCTCTACTAAGTTTTCATAGCCGCGATTTAGAAAAGGCAAGCCTGTTATTTGACTTTCTCCGGAGGCGACAAGAGCGGCCATCACATAAGCAAAGCCAGCTCGTAAATCAGGAATAGCAATTTTACGTCCTTGTAGAAGGGTCTCTCCTTTAACAACGAGGCTATGATGGTAGCTTTGAGATGCGTAGCGGCATGCAGTTCCTCCTAAGCACTGTGTGAATAGTTGAATGTCGGCCCCCATTTCTTTTAAAGCTTCTGTATAACCAAATCGATTTTCGTAAACAGTCTCATGAACAACAGCAGAGCCTTGAGCCTGAGTCAACAAAACAACGAATGGCTGTTGCCAATCAGTCATAAAGCCAGGATGAATGTCAGTTTCAATATGAATTCCACTTTTCAATGGATTAGCATAAAAGAATTCAATACCATTGTCTCTTACTGTAAAATGGCCGCCAATAGCTCTAATTTTATTCATAAAAGCTATCATGTTATAGTGGCGTGCTCCTTCAATAAAGACTCTTCCTTTTGTTGCAATTGCTGCCATAGCAAAAGAAACTACTTCATTGCGATCTGTAATAACAGTATGCTCTACTTCATAAAATTGATTCGTACCTTCAATTTTAATGGTGCGATCGGTATCGATTGCAATATGAGCGCCTAACTTTTGTAAAAATAAAATAAGATCTACTATTTCAGGTTCCACAGCAGCATTTTTAATAACCGTAATCCCTTTGGCCCTAACTGCAGCCAAAATAGCATTTTCTGTAGCTCCAACAGATGGATAAGGTAAGTGAATAAGCGCTCCTTTAAGCCCATTATGGGCTTGAGCAAAATAAGCACCCTCTTTTCTCATTTCTCGATACTCAATACTTGCCCCTAATTTAGTCAGAGCTTGAATATGGAAGTCTACAGGGCGTTGGCCTAAAACGCAACCACCCGTAGTAGGGACGATAATATCTTCATCTGTTCTACCCAGAAGAGCACCAATCATCAAAATAGGAATACGATTGGCTCCTGAAAAGCGTTGCGGAATGTAAGCAGTTTTTAAATCTTTGGTGACTACATGCATGATTTTAGCTTGTCTGTCCCACTGAACTTCCATCCCTATTTCCTGGCATAAAGCAACAGTGATCTCTACATCGCCAATGTTCGGGACGTTATAAAAAGTACATGGTTTATCTGATAATAGAGAAGCTACTAGTAGCTTAGTCATAGCGTTTTTGGCTCCAGTAGCCTTAACGGAACCATGTAAAGGTTTTCCACCAATGATTTTGAGTAAATCCATATAAAAATACGCCAGAAGTTAAAAAGTACTTATTAAGATTAAAGAGTGAGAAAATTGAGCTAAAAAGTGCCCTGTAGTAAAGGTAAAAGCTTTTTGCTGTTATCTAGAAACTATATGCAAAGAAGAATTGTTTGTAAAGTTAAGTAGAAAATGTGTTTTATTATCTAATTATCAAAAGGATAAGATTTTTCTTGTGCTATACGCGTTTTTTTTATAAGATACGTACATCTTTCATGGAGGGATGTCCGAGTGGCCGAAGGAGCATGCTTGGAAAGCATGTATACGTTAACCGCGTATCGTGGGTTCGAATCCCACTCCCTCCGTCCTTTTTTAAGGCCACCTATATCTTCTGACTTAATTCTGATTTTTTTTCGCTAATTGTTACTAAACACTTATTCTCAACTTGTAAAAACCTGCACTTATAAACTAAATCCCTATTTTGTAATGTATAAAGCGTTGCAAAATCTCAATTAGTAAATTAGAATCTTCATATTGTCTCAAAACATTTTCTAGGGATATTGTATGGGAAAAATTTTACCATTACTTTTTATGCTAATTTATACATTTGCTGCGCAAGTAGTCTATGCGTCATCTAAAAATACCGTTTATATATATAAAGATGATGGAGTTAGTGAAGAATCTTTGGGGCAAACTATTTTTATGCTCAAAGATTCTTCAGCTGGAAAGTATTTAGTAAAAACCATTACAGCTGAAGAAGTGCAACAAGATGCTTGGATTGAATATGCAGTGCTGTTTGTTATCCCAGGAGGAGCAGATCTACCCTATGTTCGTAAACTCAATGGGTTAGGCAACCAAAAGATCAAGCAATATGTAGAAGAAGGGGGCTCTTTTTTAGGAATTTGCGCAGGAGCTTATTATGCTTCATCTTATGTTCAGTTTGACAAAGATGGCCCCTTAGAAGTGTTAGGAGATAGAGAATTAAGTTTTTTTCAGGGAAAAGCAATTGGCCCTATCTTAGCTCCTTATGACTATAAGACACATAGTAGCTGTCGGGCTGCAAAAATTTCCACAATCTTTAGCAGCGTTCCTCAAACTGTGGTTTATTATAACGGTGGCGGGTTCTTTGAAAATGTAGAAAGCTTTTCGAATACAAAAGTGATCGCTACTTACGAAAATGAGCTACCATCTATTATTGCCATGACTTGTGGTAAAGGGAAAGTAGTGCTATCTGGAGTGCATTTTGAATATAATCCATTATTGTTGGACTCTAATGATGCGTATATTCAAAAAATACTTATGCCCCTTATCCAATTTGACGCATCTAGAAGAGTATTAATAGAGCAACTATTGCAAATGCTAGCGGTTTCAGAGTGAAAACTTTATCCCATTCCTATTTATGTGTAGGATATAGTTCCTGTTCTAAAGAGCTTTTAAATTGTTTTTGTAATTTTGCTAAGGTTATATAATCTCTTATTGAACAATAGGTTTTAATATGATTAATTTATCTAACTCTCTGAAAGGGGTCAATCCATATTGTAAAGGAACGGTGCAAATGGTTGTCTTGTTTGAAGCACAGCAAAAGGCGGAAGCAAGAAGCAACAATAGAGTTGATTGAGGTCACAATTGAATGGAGAATTGATTAAGATGAGTTTATGGGCATTTTCTAAGTCTATAAAATAAACGAGGTATAAAAGTTTTAACTTTTATACCTCGTTAAAGAGAAAACTATTTGAGCAAAGTTATATTGTAGCTTCACCTGCGTGTTCTCTACGAGTATCCCAACCTTTCTTTGCAGCTTCTGATTTTTCATCATGAGTGCGAGAAGCTGAAGCTTGAGCTGCCTTTATAGCTGTCTGATGGCGCTCTTCAGGATCTCGGCTAGATGCAGCTTTCTTAGAAGCTTCTGATTTCTCCTCATGACTACGAGCCATAGAAGCTTCACGAGCTTTTTCTAATGTAGACTGCATTTCATTTTGATCACGATTAGATGCAGCCTTCTTAGAAGCTTCTGATTTCTCTTCATGGCTACGAGCCATAGAAGCTTCACGAGCTTTTTCTAATGTAGACTGCATTTCATTTTGGTCACGATTTGCGGCTGCTTTTTTTGAAGCTTCAGATTTTTCTTCATGGGTACGGTCCATGGAAGCTTCTTGAGCTTTTTCTATATTAGCATGACGTGCGTCTGTAGCACGATTACTGGTAGTATGCTGTGTAGCATGTTCCCTGTTGGCGGAGGTATGAGAACGGCGGCCATCTTGTTCTCTATCTTCTGTACTGGAATGACGTGCATCAGAGCTACGATGACTAGCTGTATGATGTGCTGCTTGCCCTCTATCGCTTGAGCTATGACCTTGTTTAGCTTCACGGGCTTTTTCTAGAGAAGCATTCATTTCATTTTTATCACGATGAGCTGCGGCTTTATGGCCTGCCTCAGAGCGATTTGTAGGTTTTTCTTGATTACGGCCTTGATTATTACGATCTTCTGTTTCTTTATTGAGAGTATGTGTTGCCATGATAAGCTCCTTAGTTAGTTTTTGACTAATTTCTGATTCTATTGGAAACTACTTTTTCTACTCTGTTATAGCAAGAATTTAAACTTGCTTTAACAATATATGAGGGCAGTATGCCACTCTCTTTAAAGCACAGGTTAGACAGAAGCGTACTGGTTGCACGGTGCCTATACCACTGTGACAATACGGTATGCTACACCTCTTGCCGCGGACAAGAGGGTTTGATTATTCGCAGATTCGTTGTAATTTGCATTTACCACAAATCTATGTTTAATCAAGTTCCCTATTTTGAACTGTTTTGTTTTTTTAATTCAACCCTAACTTTAAAAAAGCTTCCTTTTAAGTGGGAATAAGCCCTCTAAAAGTCAATAGAATCTCTCTATAAGGCAACAACTTAGCTTTTCAATTGCTTATAAATAATTTTTTTCAAAATAAAGGTTATTTAGAAATCATGTAAATCGAATGGGACAGATAGATCTACACTTTTCTCATTAAATGTCAGATGCTTATTTGGTTTTATTAAATTCAGGAATTAGCAAATAGAATCTGTTTTTGTAAAATCAGTTGTGCAGAAAATTATTTGAATAGATTTTTATCGAAACAAGTTTTGCAGAGATCTGGCGAGTCACCAAAAGTAGAGATTTAAAAGAGGGGCAATAACTGAAAATGGAGTTATGCAAGTGATCTAATTAATTCTTGAGCACTAGTTACTCATCAATAAATATACTCATCAGCTATATCTCGTTTGGCGTGACCATCAAGTACATGAAAGACTCGAAGTTTATTCAATATAATGGGAGAAAGTTGCGATAAAGGAATAAAAACTAATTTCTTTCCATAGCGAGCAGCAAAGCTTCTAAATAGAGATCTAGGGGGCTTTTTAGCAATGTAGGCAACTACGGGTTGTATAGCATAGTCAATTGCTGCCATAAGTAATACTTCTGCTTTAGTATGGCATTGTGAGTAATCAGGGTCATGCCAGATATCTTGCATCCTTTGGGGAGGATAAGACATCATAAATCCTCCATATTCACATCGACTAATACCTGGACCTACAACATTATTTCTGGGGTGCGTGGCATATAATGCCATATCAGATTCTTGATTGTGTTCACCAATCCATGTCATGCACCAGGGATACTTTTCTTTTTGTTGTAATTTTTCACCTGAAATATCTTCGTCAAAAATTACAACAATAGAACCAGTACCACTAGGAGCTTTTCCTTTAACCCTCACATAAAGTTTTTTTTCTGTCCAATGACGAATAGTCTCACGAGTATCTATTCCATCTTCAATGCTTGTGCTAAAGGGCTCAATGCGCACTTGTTCATCTCCAACAATTTGCACACCTTTTTTTTTAAGATAATCTGCAAATTTTTCGATGACAATATCCTCTGGGGGGTAGGAGCACATTCCAAAGAAAGGAGAGGGAGGGTATTTAATAGTTCCTTTTTTATCTTTGGTCCTTATTTTGAAGGGAGTATCTTTGCGTGAGCGTTGTTTTAGCTGGAAACTAATTTTTTTACTATACCCCCATAACTCTTCTACGCTAAGGTCTAACTCTGGGAGTTGATCTATATTTTTTCTTAGGGGATAATCTGTGGCTAAGTACCATGTCGCATAGGCATAGTTATGATCAACACAACCACGCGCAGCTGTTAATTGCTGATAAAGGTCCGGCAAAAGACGCTGGGTAACTAATGCATAATTACGAGCAAACTTCATTGTATTGGACAAGTGGTAATGTTCGAAATTATTTCCAGTTTGCTTGATGTATTCTTTGCTAGCTTCTTTATAAAGATTTAAAATCAGCTCTTGCCTATTTAAGGAGGGAATAACTGAAGAACCACTATTTAATTGTTCTCTCCAGAACTCGTATTGTAAACACAACCATCCATATTCAGGTAAGCCCTCACGACAACTTTTGTCTGTCAATGTACACAATATACTTTCTTGTATGCTATCAGAATTAAAAACAGGAAATTTAGGTAAATTAAATTTTTCAAAAATCGATTGAGCATGAGACATGCCGGTAATTAGTAATACTTTGTCATGTCTTAGGGATAATTCCTTGAGACAACGAGCCATATGCAGTTCACGTAAAATATCTAAGTCGTGCTTTGCTTGATTAGCATATTTTTCATAATTTTCATAATAAGCTTTTGCCCCGATTGAGTTGATTGCAAAGGGGTCAGGAAAATGTTCAACTATATTAGGGTAATCTTCAAAATATAAATCAATACAATAAGGGGTAATTGAAGGAGTTTCTACTGCATATCTTAGCGCTGCAAATGCAGGGTCACAGGGTTCGCATAGATAATAAATAGGGTGTAAGGAATTTTTATTTTGTACAATAACACTGATATCTGGTAAGCGAGCAGCAGCCTCAATACATAGTTTTGAGAGCTCTTGGGGGAGCTCAACTGCGATGCAATCAGGTTTAAGGGTTCTTATGGCTATTTCTACTTCTGCTGCAAATTCCATAGTATGATGCAGAATTGGTAGTATATGGATGTTGTTTTGATGCAAAGTGAACGGAATAGCCTGGCCCATACTTTAAGTTCCGTTATTATAAAAGATAAATAGAAGCTTCATCTCCTAAGGTCATAACAATGGCCTGTCGAATTAAGCTTATTTTATCTGTTTGTGTCCCTATTTTTGATATCCTTTTAGCTGCATAGCGAGCAATATTAATCCCATCACGAATTGTATAATTTTCATTGTTCTGATGCGCTTTTTGTAAGAAAGTTACCACATAGTCTAAGATTTCATCTGAAGCAAAGGGTAAATTTTCTTTTAAAATTCGTTTTTCCTCCTCCGCTCTAGGGAATTCTAAGTAGATTTGGGGTTGTAAGCGGCTGTGTATATATTCTGGGATCTCAAAAGTAGAGGAATCATCATTCATAGTGATGCAAATTCGAAAATCAAGATGTGCGGCAATTTTTAACCCTGTTACAATAGACTCAATATAGCGACGGGAATCAAGTAAGGGTGCCAGAGAAGCCCAAGCTTTTTCACTCATGCGGTTTCCTTCATCTAAAATGCAAACAGCTCCTCTAATCATAGCTGTAACTAGCGATGAAGCTGCATATCTTACCTTTCCTTGTTGATCTATAACGGGGGTAATTAATAAGTCTTCTGGTCTTGTATCCATTGTGCATTGGTAAATATAGACATCTTTTCCTAATGATTCAGCCGCTGCATAAGCTAAGGTTGTCTTACCTACACCAGGTTTTCCTATAAGGCGAGGATTTAAAGGAATATCTTGCTCATTCAATACAAACCAAGCCGCTAAAAGCTGTTCAAAAAGATCATTTTGGCCAATCCAATGAACTTTTAAGCGGTCAGGATGAGCCAAAGCAAGTTCTATTCCTTCTATAGAGATACGCTGCTCATGATTTGTTTCATTATTCAACATTACGTCTAGAACTCCTTATTAACCTTTAAGTTGTAATTCCAATCATGAAGGCAAATTTTTCCCTTTTTGTATGTTGGAAAATAATTTTCAATTTCAACTTAGACTCAAGCTGTGTTTCTAATCCTAATTGATAACGATAGTACTTGGATTCTCCAGGTCTTCTCCACCCATGTTGAGTTTCAAATAAAGCTTTGCAATCGGGTGCGATGCGGTAATAAAGTTTAGTTAAAAAAGTATTGCGTGGATCCGCGTGTCTTGAATTGCGCAGAGCAAACTCATCATAAGTGGATTCTAATGAGTAATTGCTGCTATCTAGTTTACGCCAGCTATATTTTTTACGATGTCGGATTTCTGCCCCTAAAGCTAAATTTTCATTATAGGTATAATCTAAGCCTAAGTTACAATGATTCCAATTATGATGTTTCGTATTCCATGCGGTATTGAGGTGATAACTTACTGTTTTAGTAGGATTCCATATAATTTGCCCATGGATATTAGGAGTGTGTTTATGATTTTTCTGTTTACGCATAGAGGAGTGAGCATACAAATCAACAAACATTAATGGGTCTGCTTCACTACTATCATGTGAGTAAAAATGATTTCGAACCCCCCAACGAAGCATATTATGCTTGTAACGCATGTCATGCATATCGAATATATGTATTTTAGTGTAATTATGCTGTGGTTTTGTACGATATTCGTATTCAATATAGGGCTCTGTAACATGCTTAAATACCTCATAATGCTTATGCAGAGGTAAAGATGCATTAACACCAAGAATACCTGTTGTAATAGAACGATGTTTTTTTTGCGGGCTATCTGTATAGGCGGTTGTATTGAAGCCTGCGAAAGGAGTTATATTAATAGTGCTAACACTTAAAGGAGCATAAAAACGATTATCAAAACTAAAACGTCCAGAATGATAATTTTGAAACTGCTTGGATGAATGATTTCGCAGTTTATGATTATATTTATAATCTAGAAATGATGCGGACAAGTGATTGTGCGTAAAAATTCCACTATTGCCAAGTTGTATAGGTCTTAAATCAGCATGTATAGTTGGCAGTTCTTGCTTTACATTTTCGAAAGAATTGACCTTTACTCTAGAAAGGAAAGTGATCATCCAAGGATTTTCTTTACGTTGAGCAAAAATTTGGGTTCGCCCTTGCTTTTCTTCATTAAAAGTATCTAATTTAAAGTTTGAGATAATACCCGGATCACTCAAGCGATCATAAGAACCTTCAATTAACCAATTTCTATCAAGGCTTTCTTTTCTATAAGATCCAGCAAAGCGGTAGCGGGTGTGTGTTTTTTTCTTTTCAGACGTTTTCCCACGAGCTACGTAATTTTGTCCATAAAATTTAGTGTTGTTGGCTCTATTCTGATATCTAACATTAAGTCCAGCTCCTAATCCAGCTCTGTAACGATAATCTAAATAAGCAATGTTGTTCCAACCGTTTTTTGAGTAAAGGCGGTAGCGGAATCTTACCCCACGTCTTGATACTTTTATTTGTAAGGGTAGATAGTTTCCTTCTGCTAGGTTCAATATAGTAAATTGTTTAGAAAATAGATGTCCTTGGAAAGCATAGACTGAGATCCCGTTAACATGAGCCTGCTGCTGAGCATCAACTCTTACGTTTTTAGCTTCGATACGCCATTCTGCTGGGTCTGAAGGGGTTGTTGTCAGACTTGCTTGCTCTATAACATAACTTTTGTCGGCGTACAGGGTGATTTTCTCCCCTTTAATTAACCAGTCAGAAGATATTGTACGAGCATTATAGAGGACACCTGTTTGTTGAGTAAGATTATATTCTAGTTTTTCTGCTATAAACATTCGTCCCTGGTATTCTAGGACAATTTGCTTTTCTGCTCGCACTACTATATCTTGTGTATGACTCTCAGATGATTCTTTACCGTACTCTATATGTTTTGCTTGTATTCGTAAATCTATAGAAGGAATGTGTAGGTGTCCTCCTTCTGTTGTCGTTATTTTTCCATTAACAAAGGTAGGGGAATTTATATTTGCATCAATATCCTCTTTTGAAAAAGGGAGATTAGATAGGCTTGCAGCATATAAAGAGATGCTATTAAAGGTCCAAATTAGACCCAATGAGCATAATAAAAATCTTTTTGAAAACATATACAGTGTCGGATTTTAATAATTTAATCTATAAATTTAATTAAAGCTAACTATACGCGGATGGATCTATATTCTCCAAGAGAAAAAGCTTATCCTATAACCAAGGGACAGGGGATGCTGATGACTTGATAAGGATTATAAGTTAAACTTTCTGCTCTAGAATAGAATCATTTTTTTGCTAACATACAGTAGACTTCTTGTGTATATTCAAAACCTGTATTGTTAAGTTTTGCTCATATGCAGTCACCGTAATTAAAACTATAAGATACATTTTACTTAATTTGAACTCATGATAGGATGCGTTAAAAAAAACTCAATCTCATGCGAAATAATGCTGGCACCTGTTTACGCAATCTATACAATAGTATTTATCTTAATTATTTCGGTGCTTTTTGCTGCTTTCTTCTATTATTTTCATGGAAGATCAAAGGGGTGGCTTTATTCTGATATTACCCTACTCACAAACTTTGCAATGAGGGGTAAAGCAAAGTATAAGAATTTGCCAGCTATATCATTAGGGCTAGCTGCCGTTACATTTTTAGCAGCTTTAGTTGATCCAAAAATTGAATTTAAGCCATTTAAAAAGGAATACAGCGGGACGGCTGCCTACTTTATACTTGATCAATCTTCCTCTATGTTGCGCTCCATGGAGCCCCCTTTCAATCCCATTTACTCCTATCAAGAAGGGAAAGGAAATAGAATTGGTATACTCAAAATGGTCACAACTGCGTTTATTAGAAGTTTAGCAGAGAATATATCACAGCATAACTCTACTAAAGGTCGCGATTTATTAGGCTTAGTAAGCTTTGCTCGTGCTAGTCATCAAATTTGTCCTCTAACTCTAGATTATAAAGTCATTTTAGAAAATCTAGCAGAGTTAAAGACTATTTCTGATGAGGATGCTGATGGCACTGCTATGGGGTATGCGCTTTTTAAAACTGCATGTTGGTTAGCTGTAGCTGAGGCTTTACATCATGTAAAATACGATGGCAAATTGCCTCTTCCTTTAATTAAGAATAAAGGAGTAATATTTGTTACGGACGGTTATCCTCAACCTCATCCAGAGGATGAAGGTCATCCTTGGCGCTCTTTAGCTTTAATGCATGCAGCTGAATTTGCATCCCAACACCACATACAATGCTATATTGTCAATATTGATCCTAGATTAAAGCAGCCAGAATTTGCAATGATTAGATCTGAATTAGAGCAAGTAACTTCTAAAACAGGGGGTAATTTTTATATCGCGGAAAGTATTGATCACCTCACGCAGATTTATAGTGAAATATGGCAAGAATTAAACAAAAAAACAGCTGAAAACAGTGTAATCGAATCTAATGAATTTCATTCTTATCCTTATTTTATCTTATTCGCACTTATCCTCGTATTATCTGCTATTATATTCGATGTATTATGGCTTAGAAGAGTTTTTTGAGAAGGTGATATCATGGGTATATTCATTTTTATAATTCTTTTTGCTGGTTTGGGGATATTAACCACATTATATTTGTATCAGACATGGTATAGGCGACAAACCTTAAAAAAACTAGGCTCTTCGCAATTATTAAAAAGCTTGGTTATTTCTCAGAGAAATTCTTGTTGGGTCTTTGTAATACTAGCCGTTATTTGGATTTTTGGGTGTGCAGCTTTATTGCCTATTTTTTTTAGTGTAACCCCCGATTCAGTTAAGCAATTAGAAAAACAAAGTGTAGAAAGAGAGATTGTCTTTGTTTTAGATCAAGCTATGGGTAATCAACAGCATTGGCAATACAGCAAACAGCTAATATCAAAATTTATTGACAGTTGTCATAATGGTGAAAAAGTGGCTTTATATGGGACTGTACAGGAAAAATTAGTCTCTATTATCCCTTTAACTCTCGATTACTTTAGCTTGGAATTGGCATTGCAAAACCTAAAAAATGAATCCATGCATATGAATAAGGGGCAGGACAAGCTTGTTAAACAAATTTATGATGAACAGCAAAGGCTTAAAATCCCTTTTGTTATCTTTACCTCCGGAAGCGATAGGTCACAATTTTTGTCTCTAAATTTACAGAAGTCAATGCTTTCAACAGACTGCCATCCAGGGGTTATTGTCGATTTGGAAGAGGGGCTAGCTCAAGAGATAACTTCTAAAAAAATTATCATTTGTCATCAAATTTTAGGTGATTCTACTCTTCAAGATTTAATGCAACAGATCTTAAGTTACCCCCCTTTTAAAGAGAAAGCAAATTTAATGATCAGCTCTTACTTTCAATACCCAGCAATATCTTTATCTCAATACAGTTTCATAGCTTGTGCGGCATTCTTTAGTCTATTCGCATCTTTATATTATATAAGATTATCATCTTGATATTTTATAAGTCTTATTTAAGTTTTTAATTTATATAATAGATGTGGTAGATTAAACGACTTTAATAAGCAAGCAAAGTTTAATAAAGAGTTAATGGGTAGAGGCTATCTAGAGTTAGTTAGAAAATCTAAATAGCCTATGTAGGATAAAAGCTGTATAAACTAAAGGAGTTTATACAGCTAAGGAAATTAATCATGGCATCCGCATGAGGATTGACAACATCCGCCGCTATTTTGTTGTCTATGAACTGAGGAAAGGGGGTTACTATCGCAATAATATCCAGTTTCGTTGAGTTCAGCTTCAATTCTCAAAAGGCGATTATACTTTGCTACACGGTCTGTACGTGACAAAGAACCTGTTTTAATTTGTCCGGCACGCGTTGCAACGGCAATGTCTGCAATCGTGCTATCTTCCGTTTCGCCCGAACGATGGGATATCACTGTAGTATAACCATGCGTTTGTGCAAGATAAATGGTCTGTAAAGTTTCAGTTAAAGTTCCTATTTGATTTACTTTGATTAAAATGGAGTTTCCTACTCCAGCAGCAATTGCTTTACTTAAAAACTGAGGGTTAGTTACAAATATATCGTCACCAACGATTTGAATCTGGTCAAAGAGCTGTTCAGTCATTTCACTCCATCCTTGCCAGTCATTTTCATCAAGGCCATCTTCAATGGAATCGATAGGATAACGTGCACAGAGCTCTGCTAAATATTCAATTTGTTCTTGAGAGGTTCTTGACTTAAAAGGTAAACCTTTGAGTTTATTTTTCTTTTCAAGATACAGGCCAGTTTCTTTATCATAAAATTCAGAAGCAGCACAATCAAGTGCTATAGAAATGTCTTCTCCAGGACGATATCCTGCTTTTTCGATAGCTGATAAGATAAGCTCTATTGCTTCTTCATTAGAGGCTAAATTAGGTGCAAAGCCTCCTTCATCTCCAACAGAAGTTGTATACCCCTTTGCTTTCAAAATTCCTTTAAGAGTATGAAATACTTCAGCACCCCAACGAACAGCTTCTCTAAATTCAGCCGCACCTACAGGGCGGATCATAAACTCTTGAAAATCCAAATTGTTATCTGCATGCGCACCGCCATTAATGATATTCATCATAGGGCAGGGGAGGATAGGGGTATGGCATCCGCCAATATAACGGTATAAGGGGAGCTTAACAGTGTTTGCAGCTGCCTTCGCCACAGCTAAAGAGACTCCCAAGATAGCGTTAGCTCCAAAATTAGATTTATTAGGAGTTCCATCCGCTTCAATCATCATACGGTCAATTTTTTCTTGTTCAAATATATTTTGTCCGATCAATAGATCAGCTAAAGGACCATTGACATTGCCAACAGCTTGTCTTACCCCTTTGCCCATGTATCGTAAACGGTCGCCATCGCGTAGCTCTACAGCTTCATGTTCACCTGTAGAGGCTCCGGAAGGGACAGCTGCACGTCCTTCGATATCCTTATCAGTTTTGACAACAACTTCAAGGGTCGGTTGTCCTCTAGAATCTAAAATTTCTAATGCTTCAATTGATCGGATGACAGACATCTCATTCTTCTCCTATAACCATTTTTTTACTCTAATAAGTTGCTAGGTATAGTAATTACCTCAATTTTAATTGTCGAGTCCTACCTGTATCCAAAAAGAATCTCGTCGTAATTTATAGGGCACAATAAGGATTAAGAAAGATTCAATTTATAAATAACTTAACAGACAACGGGAATAGCATAGTTTTTTTATTGAAGTTAAGCTGATTCCTTATTTGTTATCATTTTCACTTAGTCCAAAAAGCAACTATCTATGAGGAGATTAAAAAGAAAAAAGAGGGAAGTTTCTTATGAATTGAATACAGAGAAAAGTTAAAGAAAAACTGTGTAGTTGCTAGTAGGTGAGTTATAGTGTCTAAACACTCGATTTTAGAAGATCTAGGTTATGTTACAGGTAAGCTTGTCTGGAAGCATTATACTAAAATTGCTTAGGGATTACTCTAAGTGCTCACAACTCTAATATTTCCCTTACTAGTCAAATATGATTCAAATATACAAAATAAAATTTGACCATAATTCGTCAATCATCTACTATTCATCTATATATTTAAAAATATGCCCAGGTGGTGGAATTGGCAGACACGCTAGACTTAGGATCTAGTGCCGCAAGGTGTGTAGGTTCGAACCCTATCCTGGGCAACTTTAGCCATTAGCAAGAAATTGCTAATGGCTTTTTTTATGATATTTACTTCAAATATCAACTATAACCCCATCCATTTCTTTTACTTATAGCACGCATTTCCCTTGTTGATTTGAATTATTATTCAAGTTAATCTATCTTTTAATCATTTCAAATTTTATACCCATAGAAAAACCACATTTATTTTACGTTAAGTTAAGAGTGTTTAACATACTAGGAGTTGTTGTTTCATGTTCGTCATATTAGAAGACACCCAGCAGAGGATTGAACTTCCTGAAAATAGTAATGGAATCCAATTGGCACAACAGCTTCAGTTAACGGGTCCAGATCAAGCTTTGGGGATGTCATTAAATGGACAAATTTGTGATTTAGCACGCCCTCTACAAAATGGCGACCGCGTTAAAATTTTTAGCTTTGAAGATAAGCTAGGTAAAGAGATATTTTGGCATACTTCAGCGCATGTTCTAGCTCAAGCTGTTCTCCGTTTATACCCTCAAGCACAGCCAACCATAGGCCCCGCAATTGAGCAAGGGTTCTATTATGATTTTGCAGACCTTACAATTTCTGATGGTGACTTTGAAGTAATTGAAAAAGAAGCCCAAAAAATTGTTAAAGAGAATTTCCGTTGCTATCGTGAAACTTTTACTAGTAAAGAGGAAGCTTTAAAAACTTTTGGGAGTAATCCTTTTAAAAAAGAGATCATTGACAACCTAGAAGAGGGGCTGACAGGTTATCGTCAAGGGGAGTTTTTTGATCTTTGTCGTGGACCCCATTTACCATCTATTGGAAAAATTAAGGCATTCAAGATTCTTAAAACTTCAGGAGCTTATTGGCGCGGTGATGCAACTAAACCTAGTTTGACTCGTATCTATGGAATTACTTTTCCCGATAAAAAAATGTTGCAAGATTATTTACAACAGCAAGAAGAAGCCAAAAAACGTGATCATAAATTATTAGGTCCTAAGTTAGGTCTATTTTCTTTAAGGGAAGAAGCGCCAGGGTTACCATTTATTCATCCTAAGGGGATGATTGTGTGGAATACATTACTTGAGTTTTGGCGCGATTGTCATCGCCGAGCCGACTATTTAGAGATTAAAACTCCTAGTTTAATGACGCGTGAGTTATGGGAAATTTCAGGACATTGGGCTAATTACCGACAAAACATGTATACTTTGTCGATAGAAGAGCGTGATTTTGCAGTCAAACCAATGAATTGTCCAGGTTGCATTATCTACTATAAGATGGACCACCATAGTTATCGTGAGTTTCCTTTAAGAATTGCTGAAGTAGGGCATGTCCACCGTTATGAGGCTTCAGGAGCTTTGTCAGGATTAATGCGAGTTAGAGGCTTTCACCAGGATGACGCTCATATCTTTATGACACCAGAGATGATTGAAGATGAGGTATTAGGGGTATTACATCTACTGGATGAGATCTATAGCGTTTTTGGTCTACATTATCATCTAGAACTTTCAACCCGACCTGAAAAAAACACAATTGGTAGTGATGAAGATTGGGAAATTGCTACAAATGGATTGAAGAATGCTTTGGATCGTACAGGTAGAAGTTATAGAGTTAACCACGGTGATGGAGCTTTCTATGGACCTAAGATCGATATCCATATTCGGGATGCGATAGGTCGTACCTGGCAATGTGGAACGATTCAGCTTGATATGGCCTTACCCCAACGCTTTGAATTAGAGTATTCTGCAGCAGATGGTTCTCGTCCTAAACCGATTATGATTCATCGTGCTTTATTCGGATCAATCGAAAGATTTTTTGGGATTTTAATTGAGCATTTTACAGGAAAGTTTCCTCTTTGGCTTAGCCCGAATCAGGTGCGTATCTTGACAGTAGCTGATCGGCACAATGATTACGCCTATGAAGTGCGCAACAAGTTCCGCAAGGCTCATTTCCATACGGATGTAGACGATAGTCGAGAATCGATTAATAAAAAAGTACGTACTGCCCAACTAGAGCAGATCAACTACATTTTAACTGTAGGGGATAAGGAGCTTGAAAGTGGAACAGTGAGCCTTCGCACACGCGATAATGTGGTTCATGGTGATATAAGGATCAATGAACTTCTGGAGATTTTGGAAAAAGAACGTACCACAAAAGCGTTGCACTCACCATTTAGTCCACAGCAAGCAGAAGTTACCCCTCCTTGTCACGTTAAACCTGAGGGATCTCATGCACGCGATTGCTGTTAGTAGTTTTAAAGGGGGGACAGCTAAAACATCTACGGCGCTTCATATTGGGGCAGCCTTAGCTCGTTATCACGAAAAAAAAGTCTTATTAATTGATTTTGATGCTCAAGCTAATTTAACAACAGGTTTAGGATTTGATCCTGATGAGCATGATAGCTTAGCAGCTGTTCTCCTCAAGCAAAAAAAGTTGGAAGAAGTGATCTTAGAGACGGAGGTGGAAAACCTCCACTTAATCCCTGCCGATACATGGCTGGAAAGGGTAGAAGTTACTGGGGTCTTGGCGTCTGATCGCTATTCACATGAACGTTTACGTGATCTGATTCGGCCTTTAGACTATGATTGTATCCTTATCGACACCCCACCATCATTATGCTGGTTAACAGAATCTGCTTTAATTGCCGCTCATTCTGTGCTTGTCTGTGCTACACCTGAGTTTTATAGTGTTAAAGGCTTAGAACGGCTTTCCCTTTTTATTAATGGAATTTCACAACGGCATGGAGTAGAAGTTTTAGGCGTAGCATTGTCATTTTGGAATCCTCGAGGAAAAAGTAATAAAGCATTTTTAGATGTTATAGAGAGAACTTTTCCCGGTAAATTACTTGAAAATAGAGTGCGGAGAGATATTTCTGTATCAGAAGCTTCTATCTACGGTAAGCCTGTATTTGATACTGACGAAGGGAGCCGAGCAGCTGAGGACTATACAGCTTTGGCTGAAGAGATCTTAGATCGCATGTTACAAAACGTTTAAAATTTCGGTTTTATGGCAAAAGTTAATACATTACTTGAAGAACGTTTCAATAAACGTTCGGAGCAACGCTCGCAGAAAATGGCTGCTTTAGTAGAAAGATCAGCTGCTGGTGATTTGAATAGTTTTTCAGGAGTTTTTGGTAGTATTGAGCTTTCGGCTAGTGAAAAGGAAGTTCTACGTTTACTTTTAGAACGGTACACTGCAGATGGTCGGGGTATTAGTGAAAGTGATTGGAAAGCTTTAACAACATTAACTTCAGAAGTTAAGGCTATTAATCATCAAGCTGCACTACTACATGGAGAACGTATTAAAAAAGCTCAAGGATTGCTAAAGAATTACCAAGAGGGCGCTTTCACAGCATGGCTTATGGCCACTTATGGCAATCGGCAAACACCTTACAATTTTTTGCTGTATTATGAGTTTTATCAAGCTCTTCCAAAAAATTTGCATCCACAACTGGAAACTATGCCAAGGCAAGCTATTTATACCCTAGCAAGTAGGCAAGGGGAATGGGAAGCTAAGCAGCAAATTGTTAAAGATTATAAAGGGCAAACTAAAAAAGAGTTGTTAGATCTTATCCGTTCCCTCTTCCCTCTAGCTGAAATAGATCAAAGGAAAGGGGACCCTGCCGAAAAATCCATAAAGCTTTTAGGAGATGTTGTTGCTCTCATGGAAACCCAGCATAAACTTATTTCCACAAAGCAGAAAAAAATACTTAAAGAACTTGTAGATAAAATCCAAGAGTTGATTTTATAACTAGATAATGGCAAGGTAAAAATAATTTAACGATTTTAATTCGAGAGGACCGATTTCATGTTTAAAAGAAAAACATTAATGCTTGTAAGAGCTCATTTCCAACGTATTTTTGCATTAAAAATTACCCGTTCGACATTTCGCGAAGTCCAAAATATTATTTTAGCTGGATCTGAAGGAAATCCTGATTTGGCTAATAAGTTGCTCGAAATATTATTTCTTGGGCAGATGAAGGAAGGGGTTGTTACGGACAAAGCTAAAGAAACATTAGATGCTTTAGTTAAAGATTTTTCTATGCTTATTCGCCTTGCTAAAGAGGTGCAAGATCGTGGAGATGTTGTTAATCTAATTGTTTCAGATGCAATTGAACAGAAAGATTCTATTGGCTTCTTACATCGCCTCAAGAAAGTTGATGGAGAAGAATTCTCTTTCGTAACTGATCCTACAAGTACCATTAACTTACTCCACCACTTTGTAACTCGTATCGAAGAGATGGAACAATCTGAATTAGCTAAAGAAGAGCTTCGTCGTTATAATCCAATTTTTACAGGAATTCGTGATTTCTTTGATGAAATTCTTCAAAAATACCCACCCTTACCAGAGTCAGCCACTCCTGCTGATGACGGTGCAGACTAAATCTAAATAGATTAAACCTTAAAAAGTTCTTACTCTAAAAAATATTTATCGCAGAGTAAGAACTTAAGAGTGCTTATTAAAGCTTATCAGGCTTCAGTAGTATGAAAATCCCTAAGAGCATCTAATAACTTTACATCTATATTTTCTGCAAATGTAAGCAAAATCACTTCTAGTTTTTTTCTTTCGCTTTTGTCTTTAATTGGAAAATGATCAAGACTGAAATATTCACTGATTATTTCTAAACGTCCAGGCTGTTCAACAGAGGAAAGGGTTTCCAAGCAACTGATAATTACTTTGAGGTCATCTCTATTAAGTTTATCTATATCTGTTAAACTCGAAAAGTCTAAGGTTTCTTTAACTGCAATTTTTGTATTGTATAAATTTTTAAAATAAATAACTCTTTCACCTTTTTTAAAAACATTTTGGGAGTTAAGTTCTATATTCTCCCAAGTGGCCTTTTCTCGTATATTGGATGCCGTGGAAAAGCGTTCCATATATCCTTCAGTTCTTTTAAACTCTTTATTTGCTTGCACTTGGTTATTAACCCAGCGTTGCAGTGGACCTTTAATATCTTCATCTTGTGAGATTTCCTCTAGACTATTATAAAGACAAGAGATTAGGGAATCTGTATGTACTTGGGTAAGAGGATTGATAATATCTGTCAGCTGACTAGACAAGCTATTTATAATCCTAGCTAATTTACTGTACTTAGGGTTCTCACTAAGTTCTATTGCTAATTCAACAATTTTAACAAAAATTTTCTCAGCAACTAAGCTCCTTTTTTCTAATGTAGCATTAGATGAAACTATTTCTCCTTCTGGGTCAAAAGCTTGTATCACTCTTTTAATAAATCTTTGATCAGTATCAGCTGAAATTTCAAATAAAGCCGCTTTTATTTCTGGATGCAACGGGCGATTTTTTCCTAAAATATTTTGTAACCTATCATAAATCATTTGAAAGCTGACTGCTGCTTCTGCTTTTGTAGTAAGAGATGAGGACTCTGCTATTTCTTTTACCTTAAGTTGAGCTTGGTCAGCAATTTGTTTTGCAATAACAGGAGTCATAACACCTGCTCCCATAGATTGACTGCTTATAATACTTGCGGGTATCAAGTTCCTTGCATTAGCAGTTTTCTCTGTTTCAGTTTGTGTTCTAACAGTGGAGGGGTGAGAGGCTCTAAATTTTTTGAGTGGTCTTCCATTTAAAGCAGTGTTTATTTTATCAAATTCATTTTTTCGAATGTTTTCTAGCTTTTTATTTATTTCACTCTGTGGACTAAATAATTTTTTAACAGTATATACTCCCCAAGCAATCACTTTTGTAAAGATATTCTTAGCTCGGTAACTTTCATCTTTTTCTTCAAATTCAAAACCTGTTTTTAATTTACCTTCGTTATCAAAAGCATACATTTGGGATTTAAACAACGGATCATATTTTTCATCTCTAGGTGTTGTCATTAATATCCTATATAATTAAATGTTATTACAATAGTTATAGGTATTTTTTTATAATGGTGTAGTCATTTTTTTAAATTTGAGCGTTGTGTAAAATAATAATCTCCTTTATTATCAGAGGTTTTAAATAGATAATCGCAGAAAATGGAATCTTTGAGATGACGACTGAAAGGCAATATACCGATAAAGCAAGACGAGCAATGCCCAAACAACAAACTTCAAACAAACAAACAACGTCGTGGCATAACGTGGGGAAATGGTACGATAAAGTCGTTGGGGATGATGGACATTATTATCACCAACACGTTGTATTGCCAGGGGTTAAAAAGCTGCTAAATTTTAATCAAATCCCAGAAGGAAGTTCGCTTCTAGACTTAGCTTGTGGTCAAGGAGTTTTAGCACGTCAGATTCCTTCACATATGGAATACTATGGCTTTGATATTGCTCCAGCTTTGATACAAGCAGCAAAATCCTACTCAAAACAAAAAAAACACCATTTTGCAGTAGCTGATGCAACAAAACCACTACCTTTGCAAAAAAATGATTTTCAGTTTGCAACAATCATTCTCGCTCTGCAGAATATTGAACATCCTCTGGCTGCGCTTCAACAAGCCTACAATCACTTAGCTCAAGGTGGGCGTTTACTTATCGTCTTAAATCATCCTTGTTTCAGAATCCCTAGGCAATCTAGCTGGGAAATAGACCAAGCAACTAAAACACAATATCGCAGGATGAACCGTTACTATTCTCCCATCAAAATCCCTATTCAAATGAATCCAGGAAAAGGGCAAAAATCTACCGACACGTGGAGTTTTCATCATCCCATCTCTGCCTATGTTAAATGGTTGAAAGAAGCTGGATTTGTAATTACCGATATGGAAGAGTGGATGTCAGATAAAGTTAGTGAAGGGGGAGCTGCTAAGATGGAAAATCGTGCACGTGAAGAGTTTCCCCTGTTTTTGGCAGTAGTAGCTCAAAAATAGTGAGTATTGATTATGTATATCTTTCTGCCTGATGATGATGATGGATTATTAAGAGAATGTGAAGTGCAAACTTATCGTTCAAGTGGTAGCGGAGGGCAGCACGTCAATACGACAGACAGTGCAGTACGTCTAATTCACCTCCCTTCAGGTATTATTGTTACAAGTCAGAAAGAGCGTAGTCAACATCTTAATAAATTAGACTGCTTGCAAAAATTGCGTCAGAAAGTTCAACAAATTAATTACCGCCCCCCCAAGCGGGTTCCTACCAAAATTCCCTATGGAGCTAAACAAGAGCGCAAAGAGCAAAAACGTCAGCGCTCCTCTACTAAGCAGCAACGAGCTAAGATCCATTTAAAAGATATAGACGATAAATGAACCATTTTCGATAGAACCAATTAAACCATTTTGGTAAACTGCGGCCTTATTTCAAGATTTTTTTAGTAACGATTTTGATAAGCACAAGGATCAAAATGGCGCTATCAGTGAAGAAAGCTTCTAAACGGATGCAAGCAGCCCTTTTAATTGACGATGACTATGCACTTTTCAATTATCTAAGGGAAATATGTCAGTCACAATCAGTTTTTTTGGATCATGCAAATACGTTAAAGAGCGCAGAAGAGAAGTTGCAAAAGCAGCAGTACGATTTGATTATTGTAGATCAATTGCTCCCAGATGGAACTGGAACAGATTTTATTTCGGGACAAAAAAAAACTAAAAAATCTACAACGCCTATTATTTTTACCTCCTCTTTTGATATTAAGTCTCTGAGTATCCTAAAGGAATTGGCAGTTAAATCTTATCCTAAACCTTTGAGTCGAGAGACATTTAGTTCAATTTTAAAAGATCATTTTTCAAATTCAAGTATTGAAAGCCCCTATTTAGTAGGGCAAAGTCTAAAAAAAGTCAAAGCATGCTACGATAATTCTATTCCTTCTAAGTTAGAATTTTTATATACATGCATTGATACATTTATTGATGAACCTTCCCTCGAGAATTTAATCGCACTTAGGGACCTAGCACACCAATTCGCAGGTTCAGCAGGTTCTTATGGTTATATGAATGTCACAAATCTATGTAATAGCTTTGAAAATACAATAGAACCACTGATCAAATATAAGATTTGTAATCTTAATAAAGAGGTTTTGAAACAGTTTCTTGTAGAGATGCGACTATGCTTTAATGACATTTCATACAATCCAAATTACAACCATATATTTAAAAAATTAGCTTTAAGTTACGCTCAAAAGAAACAATCCAAAGCATCTGAAGCAGATTTTATTTTGATTTATGATATTGTAGACAAAACCCTCTCTAGTCAAATCGAGCAATTGTGCTCAGTTGAACGTATTCCATTATTCAATATAAATGATAATAACTTATCGCATCAGATTACAGATTTGACAAAAGTATGCATATTGATTCAGAAAAAAAGAGAGGGATTTTCTGTACAACAAGAACAATTAAAATCTTTAACTCAAAAAATTTCACACAATCTATACCCACCGTTGATAGGACTTATTACAGAAGATACTTTAGAGGATCGATTGTCTGCGGTTCAGAATGATTTTACATTTTATTTTTCCCCTACCACAAGTTATACAAATATTATTTCCATTTTTGAAAAGTATTGTCATGCTTTTTACACCTTTGATTCTATGATTTTATATCTCTACAATAATGCCTCCCGATGCAACCTTGTAGCTTCTGTATTTAATGGTACTTCTTACCATTTCAAATCAATTACTGATGCAGATCTTTTGATACAAGAGATCAAAGATCAACCTGTAAGTTTGCTTATTTTAGAAAATTCTTTATTAGGTATTAACGTTGTGGATGTCATTAAAGTTATTAGAAGTGACCCCTCTTTTAATGATTTAGCTCTTATAACTTTAATAGATGAGGGTCAAGAAGATTTAGAAATAATGCTGCTGAACCATGGTTGTGATGCTGTAGTTTATAGTAGCAGCGTTGCCTCTAAATTATTTTGCAAAGTAAATAAATTGATGGCCCAAAAATTAAGATTAACTTGTCATTATGACCGAAAGTAGAGCTTTATATTTATGAAAAAGAAAATTGCAATTATAGAGGATAATCGAGACAACCGACTTTTGTTAACAGCTATTTTATCTCCCATGTATGAAGTCCATGAATATGTCAATGGAATTGATGGTTTACAAGGGATAGGAGTCAACCTCCCCGACCTTATTTTGTTGGATATTTCTCTACCTTTACTGGATGGGATTGAGATCTTACGTAGAATTAAAGAAAATCCAAATTATACTATGCCTATTATAGCCTCTACAGCTCATGCTATGAAAGAACATAGGGATTACTATCTTCAGCAGGGGTTCGATGATTATATAGCTAAGCCAATCATTGATTTTAAATCATTTAGAACTACGATTGCCCATTGGATAGATAGAGTAGGTAGCTGTGCATAATATTCAAAATATGCTGGAATTTGGCTGTAATATTTTGCAAGCTGATATAGGTTATATAGCGGAGAAAATTGAAGACTTTTCAGTAGTACAATACATTTATACTACACATCCTTTTGAAATTACCGAGATGAAGGTCCCTCTAAATAAATCTGTAACTTATCAGATAGCTTCTCAAAAAATGACCAAAATCCGGTATGATTTTGAATATGACTACAGTTCCACTAACCACCCCCCCATGAAGATTAGGCGCTATATTTGTACACCTATTATTATAGCGGATAAATCAATACGAGGTTTAGTTTTTCTATCTACAAATTCAGCTGCTCCCGAATTTACAGATAGTGATATAGCAATTGTAGAATTGTTAGCGAAAATTATTGAGCAAACTTTATTACTGAAAGATAGAGAACTCTTATACCGTTTAATTTATGAGCATAATCCTTCAATGTCATATGTAGTAGATTATGAAGGAATTGTTTTAAATATTAGTAACCTTTGGGAGGAATGGTTCGGGTACAATCGAGATGAAGTCATAGGAAAAGATATTTTCGATTTCATCTGCTCTATGAGTCGGCAAGAATTTAACCGCAGATTTTCTGAATTTAACAAACAGGGTTATCTTTACAATAACGTGATAAATATTAGGAGAAAAACGGGTGAAATTCAAGAGATGGAGTCATTTAGCATTCGCGTTGACCCTACTAATGAACATTCTGATATCTATGTAACCCTCACAGACATAACAGATTCAAATCAAGCGCAAAGGAAGCTAGATTACTTATGGAGCTGTTCTAATGAAATCTTTGTAATTTCTAATCAGGAAGCTTCTTTTATTCAAGTGAACTCAGCATTTAGCCAAATTTTAGGTTATACACTAGAAGACTTAAAAGAACTTACTGTTTTTGATTTGGTACATCAAGAGCACTATGATCATACTTTTGCAGCTTGGAATAACGTTGTAACTAAGCAAGGGGTCATTGATATAGAAGTTCGTTGTCTATGTAAGGACGGTACTTACCGCTGGTTGCTTTGGCGTATTTCATCCCCTTTCGAGCAACCTGTAGGTAATGAAAGAATTTTTGCCATTGTTATTGACATTCATAGGCAAAGACTTATTAATGAAGAATTGCTTTGCTCAAGACAAGCTGCATTAGAAGCTTCTGAAGCTAAAAGCCATTTTATTACAAGCGTAAGCCATGAATTAAGAACCCCTTTAAATTCCATTATAGGCTTTAGTAATTTATTAGCCGAAGAGCCAGAGCTAAGAAATAGTATCCCATGCTCATTATATCTAGAGCGTATTCATCAAAATTCAACTCATCTACTAAAACTTATAGAAAGTATTTTAGATATTTCTAAAATTGAAAGTGGAGATTCAGGATTAGAAATAAATTCTATTTGTTTGAATCAGTTAATTGCGGAAACTGTTAGCGAAATAACTGGACAGGCATTGGAAAAAAAATTAGAAATTAAAGCATTAATTCCTAAAGAAAATTTTTTTTACCAAACAGATTTATTCAAACTTAAGCAGATCCTTATAAATTTACTAGCTAATGCTATTAAATTTACTGAAGAAGGGACTATAACCGTAGAGCTTATCTGGAATCCCAATCTGTCTCGTTCATTATCAATTCAGGTTACAGACACAGGTATAGGCATCAAGGAAGATGAGCTACCTAAATTATTTAATAAATTTTATCAAGTTGGTAAAGGATACAGTCGCAAGCACTCAGGGACAGGTTTAGGGTTATATATTTCTAAACAGCTATCTGTTGCATTGGGTTTAGAATTATCTGTTTCTAGTCAATTTGCAAAAGGTTCCTGCTTTAGCATCTTTTTTCCTAAGCAGCCTAAAATTATTTACACATGAAATTTTAGTAATAAACTTACCGTATAAACCTTTTTGTAGGGGCGGTTTTAAAGTAATTAATAAGGAGTTATCTAAAAGTTCTAATGTACAGTACAACAGATATTCTAAAATTCGGCTGTAGTTTATTGAAGACAGACACAGCTTATATAGGGTGTCAAGATGAAGAATCTTTTTTATTAGAAGATTATTATTCAGAAGTTTACCCCCAAGTGAACCCAGGATATAAAACTCCTTTTGTAGAAACTATGGCGTACCATATGGTTGTACAAAATAGGACCTATATTGAATATAATTTTGAATGCCATTATAAGCCTGCGAATCATGTTATAAAAGTCAGAAGAGGAATCTGTACTCCCATATCTACTCTAGGAAATAAGCTATATGTACTGGGATTTGTTTCTATGGATCCTCAGGTCCCAGAATTTACCCAAAACGATGTTACCTTAGTCGAATTGTTTGCAAAAGTTGTAGAACAAACGAAAGCTTTGAAAGATAAAGAACACCTTTACCGCCTTATTTATGAAAATAATCCAACAATATCCCATGTAGTTGACCATAGAGGGATTATTTTAAATGTCAATAACCTTTGGGAACAAGCTTTTGGATATAGCCGAGCAGAAGTGATTGGGGTTGATATCTTTAATCTATTGTTAGGTATAAGTATTGAGGAGTACGAGCAACGCTTTTCTAAGTTCAATCAGCAAGGATATCTTTATAATCAAATTATATTTATCAGAGAAAGAAGTGGGATGATTAGAGAGATGGAGGCCTCTTGTGCTAAAATTGATCATACTAACCCCCTCTCTGATATCTATGTTATATTGACCGATGTTACGCGATCAAAACAAGTACAGCGAAAGTTAGATTACTTGTGGAACTGCTCTACTCAAATTCTTGTCATATCTAGTACAAAAGCTCGTTTCTTGCAGACTAATGCAGCATTCAGTGAAATCTTAGGATACTCGATAGATGATTTAAAAGAGCATACGATCCTTAGCCTAGTTCATCCAGATGATTACCAGGCAACATTAATAGCATGGCAAGCTGTAGTAACAACGCAAAAAGTGATGGATATAGAAAACCGTTTTCTATGTAAAGATGGAACTTATCGCTGGTTGTTATGGAGAATAGCTTTACCACCAGGACAGGTAATTGGAAGTGAAAAAGTTTTTGCTATTATCATTGATATTCATAAGCAAAGATTAGTTAATGAGGAATTGCTGTATTCTCAAAAAGCAGCTTTGGAAGCTTGTGAAGCGAAAAGCCATTTTATTGCTAATGTTAGTCATGAACTAAGAACACCACTGAATTCTATTATAGGTTTTGCTAACTTGCTTGCAGAGCAGCCTGAGATGAGCAATAGCAAAATATGCTCATTATATCTAGAACGAATCACTAAAAATTCAATGCATTTATTAAAGCTTATAGAAAGTATCTTAGATATTTCCAAAATAGAAAATGGAAGCTCTCACTTAGAAATTAGCCAGGTTTGTTTAAATCAGCTTATATTAGATACAGTACAAGAGATAGGAGGCCAAGCACTAGAAAAAAGCCTCAGTTTAAGTTATATAATTCCACCGAAAAAGTTTCGCTATATGACAGATTTGTTCAAGCTGAAACAGGTTATAATTAATCTTTTAGGTAATGCTATAAAATTCACGGATGAAGGCTACGTGAAGATAGAATTAGTTTGGGATGAGAGTACAGATCGCCCTTTATCTATTCAGATCTTAGATACAGGAATAGGAATTAAAGAGGATAAATTACCTAAGCTATTTGATAAGTTTTACCAAGTTGATAAAAAATACAATCGTAGACACTCAGGAACAGGTTTAGGCCTTTACATTTCAAAGCAATTGTGTATCCTCCTTAACTTGGAATTAACTGTAAGTAGCGAGTTCCAGAAAGGCTCCTGCTTTACAATCACTTTTCCTAATCCACCTAAAGTTACTCACTCTTAGGGAGGTCTCTGAGCAACACTTAGTTTTTAAATGAGCTCAGAGGCAACACTATCGTAAAAAAGGCGTCCTTTTGTCGTTAAGCAGAGTTGAAGAGGTGATGGGTAATGAAGGAAGTCAGTTTCTATAAGTTTCTGAATAGTAATTTGTGTCTCAGATGGCAGTAAGCCGTATTTAGCTTGAAATTTTTTTAAATGAACTCCCTCCATCAAGCGTAGTTGAATCACAAGAAGCTCTTTTAGGCTCTCTTCAGGAGGTAGCTTTTCTTCAAAGTCAATAGGAGAAACTCCAGCAGCCAAAGATTGTTGATAGCGGTAGAGATTGGCTACATTACGGAACCTCTTTCCCTGCCAATAACTAAACGCTGAAGGACCTAATCCCCAAAAATTACGACCTGTCCAATAGCCAATATTATGCTTAGAAATATGCTGATTACGCGCAAAAGCTGAAATCTCATATTGCTGTAGTCCATGAGCTGCAAAAACTTCAATTGCTCTTTGGTACATTGTTGTACTAACTTTTTCTTCTGGCAGTTGTTTGCGGATGAGATCTTGTTTCTTAAAAAAAACAGTATGGGGCTCAATGGTTAGATTATAAAGTGACAGGTGAGTAATCGGGAGAGAAGCTGCAATTTCAAGAGATTCTTGCCATTGCATTAAGGTTTGGTGTGGGAGGTCATACATTAAATCAATCGAGATATTAGAGATCCCCGCTTGTATTCCATATTGTACAGCTTTGATTGCTTGCTCTGCACTATGCTGTCGTGATAACAAAGGTAAAAGTTGATTGTTAAATGATTGGACTCCGATACTTAGGCGATTAATGCCGGCGGCTGCATATTCAAAAGCAAGTTCAGGACTAAATTCATCAGGATTAGCTTCTAAGGTAACCTCGATCTGAGGAGAAAAAATAATACCTGTATTTTTAATTAGTTTAAGGACTTGTTGAACACGGTTTGGACCAAATAATGAAGGAGTTCCACCACCAAAGTAAATAGAAACACAGGTTTGGTTGTTGACATTGGGCTTGACCCTCTCAATCTCTAATTCAAGCCCTTTAAGCAAAATGTCTTTATATCTTTCCTGATTGGGTAGTACATAAAAATGGCAATAATCACACTTGCGATTGCAGAAGGGAACATGAACATACAGACTGATCTCTTCTGCAGGGGAATTCTTACCACTCATCATCATCTGGATCTTTGATTCCACGGCGCCAGCGATTGCGGTCACTAAAAGGATCATCATCTTCATCATCATAACGCGTACGATCTTCTTTTTCTTCTCGATCGTCATCATCATCTTCTACAGCAGAGGTTGTCAGACCTACAGTATCTTGTTCTGCGTCCATTGAAATATCTGTAAAACCACTTTCTTCAACCAAGTCTATATCAGCCATAGTCGGAGCTTCAGCATAAGCATTTTTAGCCATATTGCGTCGAGGAGCAATGAATTCTTCAACTTCGCCACTCTCTTTGAGAGCTCGTAATCGATTTTTTTCCTCCTCAATTTTTTCCTCTAAATTTTGCATCTCAGCTTTATGCTTTTCAATCTCTTTTTTAGGAACAAGGTTGAGCTTAAGCCACTGGGCCAAATCGTTTAGCTCTCCTTCTAATTTTTTTAGGCGTTCACTCTTGAGGGTCATAATTTTACTACACAATCGGGTTATAGGGTTGACTCTTAAATTTTCCGACTATTTAGCTCATTTGCGAAATATTTGGAAATATTTTTTTTAGTAAAGTAACTAGCAAGCGTAAGTATTATATGCAATCAAAGCTCACATTGCAATAAAATTTGAGGCTATTGCAGTCAGCTTCAGTTGAGTGCACAACTTCATCAATCCAAGCTAAATCTTGATAACATGAGCTAACCTCCCCAATCGCATGTGCTATATGAAAGTTCATTTTATCTTAATGATTGAAAAGCTCCTTCCATGTATTTTGATTAATTTTATTATATTCGTATATTTTTACATTTATTTTTGTTAAATTTTATATATAGAAATTTTTTTTAAGGTTTTTTTATGAACGTGAATAATAGTAAAATTGAAAGCTTTGCTCCAGAATATTTTAAATTTGAAAAGTTACCACAAGATATACAAGTAAAAATAATGAGTTTAATGAAGCTTGGAGATTTAGCTTTGCACGCACAAGTAAACAAGTTATTTAATAGAATAGCACAACTTGCAATAGGTAATATTGTTAAAGCAAGCAAGGGGGAGCAAGCTGCTTTAGACTTAGCTAAATATGCATCACAAGGAAATTTAAGAAATGTAGATTTACTACTGAGTGTAAAAGGTTTTAGTGCAACAACGACATTTGAATGGATTCAAAATGTTAATTATAAGATGCCTCCCTACTATCTTTTAATCCAAGCCTTTCATTCAAAAAACTCAAAGCTTATAAAAACTGTCTTGGATAAGCCTGAGATCAAGGAGGCTCTTGATTCTTTGCCCCTTGGCTCCAATGACAGAAGGAAAAACTTATGTAATATGCTAGAAGCTAGATTTAATAGTTTAGTTATAGAAGAGGATATTGAAACATTTAAAAATTTAATTCCTTTACTAAAACCTACGCTAACAGCAGCGAATGAGCACAACCATGCAGCCTATTATAAAATCATGAAGTCGTTGACTCATCTAGCCTGTAGAAATAATCAGCCTGAAATGTTGCAAGAAATTTTAAAAGTTGCAAGCGGGGAATATGTTTTAACTTACACTCCTCCAACGAACCACGATTCTGTGGAATTGTGCCCTCCTAGTCATATTAGGTTATTTGTGGAAGCTGCTCAACTAGGGCATAAGGAAATTATAGAATTACTATTAGATCAAACTTATATCCAAAATTGTCTATTGCAATGCCTAGACCCTAAGAAGAAAATGTTTGATTCTTTACATGAAGTTTTAGACACAGCAAGTTATGAGATAAGCGATTTAATCCTTAAAAAATTAAAGACAGTACCTTCTGCACAGGATTTAGAAAATATAGAATTACTTAACAAGCTAAAATTTGATACAACTACTGGATTTCAATGGAGCAATAATTCTACTAGGGTTGTTCCGTACTATCCTTTAACTCTAGCTTTTCATTCGGGTGATTCAAAACGTATAAAGGATCTATTGGATGACCCTGCAATCAAAGCAACTCTAAAATCCATACCTCAAAACTATAATAGAGATAGAATAAATTTATACAAGATGCTAGAAGCTAGATTTAATAGTTTAGTTATAAAAGGGGATATTGAAAAATTTGAAGAATTAATTTCTTTACTAGAAGTTACACTATTAGCAGCAAAATATGATTCAAGTTCAAAATTTGAAATCATGCGTTCTCTAGCCTATCTAGCCTGTACAAATAACCAACCTAAAATACTAAAGAAAATTTTAGAGGTTGCACAGGGAGACTATATTTTAAGTTATAGTCCGCCAACAACAGATCTTTTTTTCCAGAATAAAAATAGATTGCTTGTGGAAGCTGCCCAATTAGGGCACAAGGAAGTCCTAAAAGTGCTGTTAGATCAAACCTATATTCAGAGCTGCTTGTTTGAATGTCTCGATTATAAGAAAAAAGGATTTTGTTCTTTATATGAAATTTTAGAAACAGCAAGTTATGAGATAAGCAATTTGATCCTTAAAAAAACTTTATCATTACGTTCTAAATAGTAAGCAAATATCTAATAGACGTATGAACGCAAAATAGCTGTTAGTGCATAAAATTAAAATGGGGTCTTTTTGACCTCATTTATAAGTCCAATTTTAAAAGACTAGAATTGGTAAAAGTATAAGGGCGAAATTTACGCAGACTTTAGCAATAAATTCAACTGTTTTAAATGGTCTATATGCTTTTGTTCTGCAGCGCGCATCTCTAAGCGGTCACTTTCTTCTATATCATCATATCCTAGTAGGTGGAGCAATCCATGTACAACATAAAGAGTTGTCTCTTCGTAAGGATCTATAGAATGGCTTTGTGCATATTCAATAGCTACAGCAGGGCAAACAAAAACTTCTCCTAAAACACGATAACCCTGCTCATCAGAATCATCCATCGGAAATGAAATACAGTCTGTGGGAGTGGGATCATCAAAGAAATCAGCATGTAATTGGCTAATAGTCTCTTTGTCAGTAAAATAGAGCGAGACCTCATGGTATTCTACTTCTTCTAATAATAAGACCTGCTGGACAATTGCGCTGACTTGATCTTTTAACATGTTAGAAAGGGTAAGATCTTTTTGTTCATTTTCAACAGAAACAAGTATAGAGGGGGAGTCTGAAGAGGGGAAATGGGGCATAATTATAAAATGTAATGAGGATGAGATTTTGGGGTGATTTTGACTTTTGCTAGTCAGATAGACCTCTGTATGCGTCATTTTGCAAGAGGTCTGCTCTGATGTATAATCTGAATCCTTTAAATAGGATAAAGCTTTATTATACAGATGGAGTTTTAGGTAAACCAGTTACTCTTTTATTATCGCCATCTTTCCAAGTGCCTAATTTGCGCATAACGTCAATTCTTTCATAACGTTTTAAAACATTACGCTTTTTTACGCCTTTAGTGCTTTTTCCGTAACTTGTGTGTCTTGACATCTCTTTTCCTTTACCTTCTATAATATAAACGGTGTATGCAACTAGATTTTATTTTATTTTTGGGATAAAAGCTAATGCGCCCAATTCACCAGGAAGTGCGTTTGCGTGGGGCTTGTATCCTGCCTTGAGGTTGCTTTTCAGTGGTCCAGTTTTTGTTCCACCTAATTTAGGTTTACGTGGTGAGCGGCTGCGGCGCTCCCCTTGCTTACTCATACGTGTCATGTGTTGTTACTCCTAATCAATAGATATAAAGAAAATTATAAGCAAGAGCGATGAATCTATCAAGTGGATTGTGCAATTTTTGTTCATAACTTTCAAATAAGTCTTTTACAAAATTTATTTAGCTGATGACTAAAGTAAGGGAAAGGGGATCCGATATAAATATAAGTTCTGTTTTTAAAAATAAAAATAAGAGATGGATATATTTTTAGCCAAAGGATGCTAGATGAAAGAAGCTACGAATTATGAAAGACATCAAGGGGTAGAACCTAAAGTCCAAACCTATTTTGCATGGAAAAGAGGAATGGACCAAATTCTAGCAGAAAGAGTAAAGGCACTGGGCTTAACTGAAGAACAATTGGCTGGCGATAGAGATGTGAAAAAAGAGCGTAAAGCAAGCAAAAAAGGGAAGGAAAACGACTAAGTAATGAGAAGCCTTATTAAGCTAGATTATAATTATCCTTTAAAAGGCTTCTCATATCTTTAATGGTTTTTAAACATTAATAAAAGCTGGCTCTAGATTAGAATTAAGCTCATAAGTTTTAAGAGTATTATATAAAGGATCCCTTTGTACAGGCTTATAACCTGCAGCTCGAATCATTGCTACAATCCCTTTATGGTCAGTCTTGTTAATCCAGTTAGTCGCTAGATGCACATTTTCCTCTAAAATAGTGCCCCCAAAGTCATCCGCACCATAATTTAAGGACTCTATACCAACCTCTTTGCCTTCTCCAAACCAAGAGGCTTGAATATGGTCAAAATTATCTAGATAAATACGAGCAAAAGCTAAAATACGAAAATACTCTTCCTTTCCCGCATTTTTTTTAACAATTCTTCCCAGCGCTGTATTATCCCGCTTATAGCTCCAAGGAATAAATGCTGTAAACCCATTAGTTCGATCCTGTATAGTTCTAATTCTTTCAAGATGAATGAGAATATCTTCAGCAGTTTCGATATGTCCATACATCATTGTAGCTGTTGTTTTAAAGCCAACTTCATGAGCGGTTTCATGTACTTCCAGCCATTCGGCGCAAGTCAACTTTTTAGGTGAGATGCGGTTACGTACTCGATCGGAAAGAATTTCTGCACCCCCTCCTGGAATGGTGCGTTGTCCAGCATTGTATAAAGCTTGTAAGACTTCTCGAATTGAACAATTAGAAACTTTAGCACAATTCCATAGTTCAGGCGCGCTAAAAAAATGGGGATAGATTTCAGGATATCTTTCTCTAGCTGCTTTTACTAGTCCTACATAATAATCTAATTTCAGCTCGTCGTTGACCCCTCCTTGCAATAAAACTGTAGTCAACCCATTTTGCCTTGCAAACTCCAGGTGCTGCATCGTTTCCTCAATGCTCTTCGTATAACTATCTTTTGCTTTAGATTTGCGGTAAAAAGCGCAAAAAGTGCAATCTGCATTGCAAACATTTGTGTAATTGGGGTTAGAATCTAGGACAAAAGTGACTTGTGACGAGGGGTTCTTACAATTGCGGATTTCCACAGCCATTTGCTTAAGCTGTTCTAAAGAGGATTGCTGGAGAAGGTGTAACCCCTCTTCAAAAGAGATTCTGGCTGACATAATACTCTCTTCAGTTATGATAGTTGATATAGGGTAACCCAGTCTGGCATTAAAAATAAAATAGATCTCCTGCAATACCTTTACCATTTTTGCAAAGGTCTATCAGACCAATTGATAGAAAGTTATACAAGAGATTTAATATTCTTCTTAATGCACTATCTAGCTAATTTGTTTCCAGTATAGAAAAGATCTTTTTTCTAGTCAGCTTGAAATGGGTAGAAAAGAGTACCATAAATTTTTCTACCTATAGATTTTGTTTAGTAAATTAAAGAGGTTGATTCGATACGCGTCTATTTATAATATCTCGAAAAATATTTATGGCTAATAAAACTTTTTCAGGGGAGAGATCAAATAGTTGATCCTCTTGATCGTCAGAAGGCACTGTTAAAGTATCATCTAATTGATCCTCTCGATCATCAAGAGACACCGTCAAAGTATCATAAATATTTTTTGCATATTCATAAGGGCTTGAGGTTTCTTCAATCTTAGCATGTAAATCTCCACCAGCCTCTAGCAGTATTTCTAGTAAAGACTGGTAATCAGTAATTTCTCCTGTATGATTACCTATCCAAGAAATTAGATTTTTTACATATAGGTGTAAAGGTGTATAGCCTTTATGATTCGGTATATTTATATTGGCTCCTCCCTGTTTAATCAAATAGCTAATAACCTTTGATTTGAAGGGAACAGAACACGATTCTGCGTCTGAAAGCCATAGATGAAGAGGTGTATTTCCATTATGATCTTGAGCTCTTACATCAATCCCTAAATCTACAAGAGCATCTAATAGTTCATATTCAAAATGGGCTAAACCAGCTGTAAGATGCCATAAATTAAAACCTAAAGAGGTTTTAGCATTCATGTCTATACCGCATTGAGCTAATTTGCGTAACTTCATAATATTATCCTGGCGCCTATCTGCACCTTCTGTCATATCGTCATATTCAGCCAATAGGTTTGATAAAATCAGGTGACCTAAATTAATTTCTTCATAAATAATGCTTTTAAGGCTATCTAGATTATGGGGGATTTTTTGTACTATATTTAATGGAAAATTTAACCATAGTAATTGTCCCCAGTTTAAGCTGTAATCTTCAAAGTCAACGCTTCGTCTGTCATTAGAGAATGGAAATAAATGGATAACCTGCTGAATGTGAACTTGTGAGCTAAAAAACTGTAACAGGGGAATGAGTATGTTTCGATTAATTTCATTTTCTCTGTCCCTGTACCATATTTTACAAAAATCTAAAATTTCTGTAATAGCATGTTCCAAAATTTCAACTTCGTAGTTAAACGCATGAGAAGTTTTAAGAATTTTGATAAGGTTTTGCATGAGAAACTCATCCTCTAGACTAAGGCAGTGTTTCAACGCTGAGAATACAGAACTAGGGTATTTTAAATGCATTTCTAAATAGATTGCTAGATCGATCAAGTTTACATGTTTACCCTCTATAATAGCATCTAAGAAATTTTTCCCATTAGGCGTTATATCAAGACAAAAGGAATACTGTTTTTGCTGCAGCAACTGATCAAAATAAGATTTAATTAGAACGGGCGCTAATTTCGAAGGCATTGTTTTTAAAGTATCTTCCCCGTTTTGTGCAAGAAATTCTATGAAAATGCCTTTAGGAAAGATGTTATGGGCTAATAAATCTAGTTGAGCGTTACGCCAATTCCACGTTTCAGTCTTTAAGTCATAATAACAGCTAAGGTAACATTTTTTATCTTCATCATAAGTCCATTTATTATAGATATGTGTTTTGTCAAGGGAATCAATAGACCTTAATTGAGACTGTAAGGTAAATTGATTGAATCTTGTAAATTGGTAAGCCTTGAATGGCTTAGACAGATTTAATAAGACCTGATTGGTTTTACTTTTTAGCCTATCAAATAAACTTATCTCTAGTCTGCTATGGATAATTTTTTTAAAAGAGGGTAAAAATTCTTTACAAAGATCAAAATCTTCATTTTCGTAAAAAATGTAAGCCAACGTTCTAGCTACCGTATCTAAATGCTCTTGTGGCGTAAATTGAAATACTTTCTTAAGGTAGTAGCCCATTAACTGATTAATTTTATCTCTAGTAGATAACTCTATAGAGCACTCAGAATTACTTCTAACAATACTATAAAAAGTAGATTTAGCAGGGTTGTCCTGCTCATATTGTGCATATTCCTCTAAATAAGCTAGAGGAGTATCTATTACAGGACCGTAAACTTTGTAAAATAACCTTAATGCTTTAACCAAAGATTCACTTGTTCTTTCATGATAAATTTGTTTAGCTAGCATTTGGTATCTTGCATGCTTATTACAACACTGTAAAGCTTGAATATCTATAGGATCAAGGTAACGACCTATTATTAAAGCTATCTTGTAATCAATCTTTTCTAATATACTTTCAGAAACGCTTGTAAAAAAGCTTTCTTCAAACTTAGGTTTTTTTTGTTCAGAAAATATGCGGAAATAAGTCATTTTATCAAATTATAATGTAATTATATTTTAAAAGGGCGCCTATTAAGCTATGAGATAAATGATTTCAGAGAATGTGAGCTAATATTTTGTAAGCTCTAAAATAGAATTGAATAGCATAAATAAAACAATAACCTATATATATTGCCATTTTGATCATTATTTGGGAATAATAATTTTTTTTACAGGTAGTAATAGGTACAAGAAGTGAAACCTATTTTGAACAATTAGCTTACTCAAATGATTCAAAAATAGAATTTTTTAATCGTAAAATTGAGGGATTGCTATAGAATGAAAAGCGATCTAACCAGCTTGACAACCCCTATATTTTTAAATACAGAAGCTGTCAAGATGTATTGTAGACCTTTACTAGGATTAGGCCGTTTCCAAGCTAAAACTTTCTGCTTCAAGACGTGCTTTGACTCCTACTTCTTGTAACGTCACTTCTCTCGATAGTTCTGAATAGCGCTTCCATCCCATTTTAGCAAGGTCTTGAAGGAATAGTATATTGAGATTCATTGCTAGGGAAGGCATGTCGGGCATACCTTCTTTCAGTAGATTTTCTATTGCGTTAAGATAAAGTTTATAATTGGGATCATTCCATGGAGTACTGTTTAATAGTTTAACTGTATCCCAAACACCAGCTTTGTCTATAGTCCGGTAAGTATTGGTTAATCTGTTTTTATGAGGACCAAACATCAGAGAAAAATCACCCTCTTTAAATTCCCTATCGTAAAATCTCCAATTATTTTGTAGCTCTAAATATTTTTCTGAAATTTCCTTAAGGGATGGTCGATAGAGATCTAGTGAACTCTTTGCTTCTTCATAATTCTTTTCAAAAACATAAGTTTTAAGATCTTCTAAGCTCGAGTTTTTTAAATGCTTTAAAAGCTCAATTACATTATGGAAGCTATAGTTCCATTTAGAATACTCAATTTTAGTTTTATTTTTTCCTAGAGAATAATGCGGAGCATTATTTGCAAAGAAATGTTGTTCAAGATTTTTATTCCTATACTTTTCGCTTACTTCTTGATTATATAGGTTGTACGGTCTTCTCTCCATTCGTTCTTGTTCCGTTTCCTTACGACAATCTTCCTTTAGCCTTTTATATTCTTGCTGAAATTCCTGAACTATAGATTCAAACTCTAGTATAGTTGTAAAGACGCCTTCTTCTTTTATGGTGTATAAATCATCTTTCTTTAAGTGAAGCAAATAGAGCTTATTTTCTTTTTTTAGTTTATTGAAACAGAGACATAGATATATTTTGACAAGTTCTGGAGCATCCAAAAATGTAAGATCTTTCATATGCAATTCTGTGATAGGATCTTTACAGCGTAAATCGTGCTGCACAGCGTGATTCATATATGCGCTTACATCTCTATCACAACTTGATACTTTCTTTCTGAGGCTTAAAAGAGCAGGATAAATACTTCCTTGCCAGTAAATACCCGTCATTGTTTGCGAGACTTTTTCTATTTCCTCAGGATCAAAAAGTTTGCCTTGTGGACTCTGAGTGAGATTTTGTTGTAATTCTGTTTGATTGAGGGGATGAAGCAAATACTTTTGAGGAGAAGTTGCTAATTTATTCAAAAAATCGATAAAAAACTCATGCTTACGTAGATCGTCGTAAAAGCTAAACTCAAAAAAACGAAAATCGAGGTTTAAATAGGGCTTTACAGGAAGGGTTTGGTATAGATTCATTGCATGCTTTAAGTGCTCTGCTATAGGATGACCCTCTTTTTCAAACCTCTTTTTTAAATCATTTTGTTTTTCTAGCGGAAGGTGAAAAATAGTGCGGTTCAATATAGTTTGGATGCGAGCTTTTTCTTGCGCTGATTCAGTAAAAAAGATCCATTCCATCTCTTTTAGCCTGTCAGGTTTTAAACCGTTCTCTATTTCTTCTGAATTAAGCATTGTTTTAAATCGCTCAAAAGTGTTTGTGGTTGTTATCTTCCTCGAAGCCATTAAATGGCAATGAAAAGTAGGGGGTAGCATGCGATGGCAAAGTCTATAAGATATAAAATTCATGATAAGCTCCTTTAATAAATAGGGTCTGATTGAAAATAGTTAAGTTAGTCGGTCGCACCCTTTTTAGCCTCTTTTACCGTTTTGGTAAATACTTAAGAATACCCAGCGTGATAAGTATGAATGAGCTTTATTTTGATCATAAAATCATAAAAAGAGTTGTTTTGGAAAGATTTAAGGGAGCATAATACTAGCTAACTACTTTTGCCCATCCTTAAAATTTATACAAAGGAGGAAGTATGTATAATCGCATGTATATGACATTTGCATTTGTGACTATTTTTGCTATCTTTGGTAGTAAAGTAGCCTCAAATTTTACCTTTGCTAAAGTGGAATCAACTTCCCTTACAAATTTTGAAAATTTGAAAATTCCACCCCCTAGTTCAGAAAATGGGGTAAGAGTTCCTACTCTTAATAATATGGGATCAATGTCTATGGTTGAAGATCCTGCCACTAAGGCTTTTTTGGACTTTATCGATTCAGATCCTAAGTCCACTTATATGGAAGTGGCTTGTGCTTATGGATATGCTACTAAGAAAGCTGCATCAAGGCTGACGGAGGGTAAACTCATAGCTAATGATCTAGATCCTAGACATCTATACCTTCTGCAAAATCAGTATTTTGCTGATTCTCCCCAATACCTAAAGAATGTTAATCTGGTAACTGGTGATTTTCCAGATGATGCTAAGATTAGAACTTTGCCATCAAGCAGCATTAAAGGTGTATTACTTGCTCGTGTTTTACATTATTTTCACGGCGATAAAGTGGAGCGTGCATTACAAGAAGCTTATCGGCTTTTAGAGCCCAATGGCAAGATGTTTATCAATGTCTTATCTCCCTATATGGGCACTGCTCAAAAAGCCCCACAAATTATTGAAGAGAATAAAAAATTAGGAAAGAAATACCCTGGAGAAATAGAAAATTTAGAGGAACAGATAGGGTCACAATTTGGAACGGAGCCTTTTTTCCACTTTTTTACCTTAGAAACTCTCAAGCCATTAATTGAAAAACAAGGTTTCGTTGTAGATAAAGCTGAGTATGCACCGCTTCTTTACAAATCCAAAGAGCTTCAAAGCGCAGGGAAAGAAAACATTATTATTGTCGCAACAAAACCGGCAAGAAGATGATTTTCTATAAAAATGTCCTAAAATAAAAAAGCCTCCGAGATGGAGGCTGAATAGTTTGATAAAAATATTCTTTCGAACTTTAGCTTTCCAAAATAATATTCATTAAGTCTTGGTCACCAAGGTTGAATACAGTTTCAAAATATAGCGACAGGGTAACTTCTTTTCTGAATTTTTGATGACGAAGAATTACCTTTGAAGCAGCAATATTTTTTGATTCGAGTATTTTTGATAGTAAAGTATCGCACTTGTCCAGAGGAAAAGATGGATGATCGATTAATAACTCCAACATTGGGGGAGCTTTATTTTCGACTGCGTATTGAAAATACTCGAGCAATTTTGTTGGGGGAAAATTTTTGTAATCTAGCAATAATTTAGCTATCGGTTTAGATTGAAGTTTTATTGTTTTGAAGAGGAAAGTTTCTATTTCTTCTAAAGAAAAATCTCTATAATTTAGAATTAATGCAGCTACATCCCTGCAGGAACATTCAATCGATTTATTAAACATTCGTTCTACATGATCTTCAGCTGAAAATCTTTCGTGTTTTAGCAATGCTTGAACTACTGCTGTATTTCCGAACTCAATCGCAGTGGAATGAATTATATCTTCATCACCCTCAAAACTAAAATTCTTACTTTGCAAGATAAATAACGCTGTTTGTGTATGTTCATTTTCAATTGCCAATATAAGAGCTTCGTGTGAATCATCGTTAGGATTTGCATAATTGTTTGAAATCAGAGCATTAGCAAACTCCTCATACCCGTTTTCTGCTGCAAAACACAAAGCTAAATTACCTTCTACAGACGCAGTCAAACCTTTATTACGTTCTGTAATACAATTTAAAAGATTGATATCATCAAATAAAGCTGCGACAGCTATGGCTAAATTAGGATTAAGAGAAGATTTTTCTATTAACCCCTTTGCCTTTTCAAATTCCTTTTCTTTTACAGCAATATAAAAATCTTGGTTAGCTTTTGTAATCTGAGCGTCTTTGTCTCGGATTTTTTTCTCTAATTTGTTAATTTGCTCTAAATTTGGAATTTCATTTTCTTTTCCATATTGAGTATTAATATAATTCTCTAATCCTTTTGGATTAGATGTTGTTCTCTCACCTATTAAAACAGGGCTACTGCTGTTGTTCCCAAAGGGATCCTCTAAAAAACTTGATGATATGTCAAAAAGATTACCTTGTACTCCTTGGCTAGGAATATCAGAACTAGGAAACAATTTTTTACGGACAATATTTTCGACTTTTTGGTCTGGTTTTGGGATAGAGCTAGAGACGGAGGGAATAGCGTGTTGTATACTCGGATCATTTGCAATCTGTACGGTAAGTTTAGTTTTCTGTTTTACATTCAGTTCAATCAAATCTGTGATTTCTTGTCTAAAGTCTTCATTTTTCAAAGTCATTGCTAACTCAATGGCAGTATCAAAAAGATTGTAATCAAGCATCTCCTGCACAAGGTTTTGTATAGCTGCATTAAGTTGTAGCTCAGATAGCTTAGAGCCTAAAGCCAAATCAGATAAAAATTTCATTGCTACTTCTAGAAATCTAGAACGCAGAGTATTTGCGTTATTTTTATGATTATCTACTAGCCGATTGATCACTTTAGCGTAATCAGTATTAGGTTTACCCTCTGAAATGGGTATTGAAGGGCTTGCTAGTTTTTTTCCATACACCGGATTTTGTATTTGAATCTTTGGGCTATTACTATTATTAAGTGCTGCAAAATGCTCATTAATAATTTGACGCCAAGCTTTATTAACACGCGAAAGGGCAAGACAATCCTTTGCTTCAAGGTTAAAGAGGATACGTTTATAAATATTTTCTTCTTTTTCTATGGTATTGAGCAGAAAATTTGTATCATTTTGCAATGAAGAGATAGATTGAGGTGAACATGGACGTTTATTTACAGTATAAGAAGACATATTAATTCCTAAAGGAGTTTATGAAGGTTATTTTTTTAAAGATTAAATTTTTATATTTTAAGAAGTAATTCAAGAATATATGAACCCTTAAATCATATTAAAACGATTTTATTAAAGCAATAGAATAATTTAAGTGTAATTTGAGACAATAGAACATTTTATTTTTTATAAAATTAGATAGATTAGAGCATTCTAGAAGCCTAATAAGGATTATTAGGCTGGCCTTTGTAGCTTCTGTTAAACTTTTTTGTTTAAAACTTACTAGCAGAAGGCTTCTTTGCTATGATAATGTGCATTTTGACATATTGGTAAACTAGGTTAGGAGCAATTGGGGCTACAAATTTATAGGTAAATTTGCCATGGTCTGAATAAAAATGATTATAACCCTCATATTTTTTAGGTAAATCTTTACGCCTTTGAGTGAACTGCGATATTTCACGGTAACCAAATTCAAGGATATTAAAACCAGTATCCTCCAAACCTTTATGTACTCTCTTTTCAAAGAAGTCATTATTATCAACAATGGTAAGACCGGGAGGATTCAAAGCTTTCATCGATCTTGCAAGGTATGATGTAGTAAATTCTCTTTGCTTTCGACCAATTCGAGGATCGGTCCTTAGCATTTGCCATACTGTATCTAGATAGATAGGTGAGAGATTGCCAAATTCTTTTAAAAAATCTAATCCTAGAATTTCAATATTTTGCTGCCCAAGTTGGTTAAGGTACTCTAAATAGCACTTTCTATTAATAACTTGTAATTGCGTAAAGCTAAAATCATTATTAATCATGGAAGGAAAGTAGATTATGCTTTCAGTGCAATGAGCAGATAAAAAGGTATCAATGTAAGGCTCTAGAGCTGCGAAATGGATGAATGTCCCTCTCTCTTTCAAAGTTTTGTAGGATTGACCTAAAGTTGCAAGAAGGTCTTCTTCATCCAAGGTATCTAGGAAAGAAGAAGAAACAATGCCATTCAAAGAGTTATCACTATAATGCTTGCTTACCTCAGATCCATCCAAAAGCCTTAATGATTGTTTTTTAGTATTCCTTAAATTAACAAAGTAGTTATTAGCTTCTGTAGGTTCCACATGGTCTTGTATTGTGCTAGGCATATGTTGCATTAGCCATGAATTACCTTGTAGGTCTAACGCCCCAGAGCCTAACTCCACAATAGATTGTGGGGATTTAAAAAATGTATTGACTACTTCAGAGACTATAGCAGTTATAGATTCTTTGATAGTTATTCTACTAGCTGAAAACTGCTTAGTATTAAAGCCCTCTTTCGCTTTTAAAAGGTACTTAAAAAATTCATGGTAGTTTCTAGGAGGCCTTTCATATGTAGCAAATTTGCTATCCATCTGGCTTTCTATTAGATTTAGAGCTTGCTTTATAGTTGAAATTGTAACTTGTAAATTTTCTTGTTCAACTTGCAAACGTTCATCGTTGATATCAAGTTCACAGATTTTAGATGAACCCCAATTAATTGTCATAAAAACTTCCTTATATATAACTTTAGAAATGTAGAATTTAAAAGCAGTTTTTTATTATAGTATAACATTGTTAAAATTCTAGTTTTATTTATGATATGTATTTTATGCACATTGAATCGTTTGTGAGGTCGCAAGATGGGCTGTGAGAAAAACTTTAAGAAGGTCCCAACCTTAAATTAAATAGAATAGAGGAGCAAAAGAGAGCTGGAAGCGACTGGGCAGGTTATATAAATAACGTATGGGACTATATTCCAAGTATGCGCGAACATTTCCCTAACTCCGTGCATCTACTCGATTACAAGATTTTAGGCAATGCACTCAAGCTGGCAAAATTTGAAAAGATTGAGGGGGGATATTTTCCATCTGAAAAATCTGGGGAAATAGATGCAAGCGAAAATGTATACTTTATCGCAGAAAAATAAGCCTATCTATAGACTAAAAAATAGGCTTATCATGAATTGATTAAAATCCTATGAAGTTGCGCAGTGCTGTCCAAGGGCGGCGTACAAGCCAGTAAAAAAGGGAGACATCTTCCCCATATAGGATAGCGCTTCCTTTAAGTCCTAATTTTAAATTTTCCTCTTCTTCGATCCAATTTGCTTCGGAGGTAAAGCAAGGCATTCCCTTATCATTTACATGGGTATAGCTGGCAATGTATTTTAATTGAGCTGTAAAGCTACGATTAGGGCTTACATTTAAAAAAACTTTGATAGGCTTATTTTGGTTAAGTACGATATTATCGCTCTCAGGTATCCACATACGTACTTTAGTCTCAGATGGGTCTGCAATTTGAAGAATCTTTTCCCCAATAGTCACAGGACTACCGCGCCATTTTTCAGGGTCATCCAACATAACAATACCATCTTTAGGGGCAAATCCTTGCAAATGCTTAGCTTGATATTCAGCAGTTTCTAAAGCGATCTTTTCTTTTCTCAAGCGTAGTGAAAGTTCTTCGATTTCAGCTAGACCTCGATTGTGAGTAAAAGCTAAAGAGACTGCACGATCAAGCTCTGCTTGGCTAACCTCTACCTGTTTGCGAAAGGATTTTAAATTTTGAAGAGGAATTTCTGGATTGTAGCTATAAAGTAGGTCACCTTTTTTAACCAATTGTCCTGGCTTCACTTCAAGTTGAGCAATAGTTCCATCCAAAGTCGCGCTAATTGCAACTGGGTCTTTGGAAACTACCTCGCATGGAGCTACTATGCGCAAAGGGACATGAATTATAAAAGATCCGAGTAACATTATGCCTAAATAGAAACCCCAGAAACGAAAGACTTTCTTCCAGTTAAATTTATTTCTGTACTTATCCCAAGCAGCTGCATAGGCTGCAGTAATAAAGCCTAGCATTTCTAATTCGTAGTTCAACCACTCTTCTTTATGCCACCGTTCTAGCCAGAGGCCTCCTATAAGCTGCTTGTCTTGAATAATGGGAAACCAACAAATCTCTGGTTGTAGGGAATCTGCTGAAAGCTTATGCCATATAGTATGCACCTGTTCTTTAAAAGAGTCCTTAGACAAAATTTGTGGTTTTTCTAACTCTTTAAGATGACTCATTAAAAGCTGAGTTTGATCAATTAAAGGGCTTTTTTTACTAATTTGTGTTTGGCCAGAAATTCCTAAAAGAACGAATTGCTTATCCTCATATTTCCAAAGCATAGCGCGGTTATAACTAATCGCATGGTATGTATCATTAACAATTTGAAATATTAACGCTTCTAGAGATTGCGAACGGTATGCTTGCAAACTGAGTTGATTGATAATTGCTAATAGTTGAACTGCAGAGACCTTATCTGAATTTGCCGTAATCATAAAGCTCTCATAAATTTAACGCGATGACGCTAGGTTAGAAGGGGCTGGCTTAAGTATAATATCTGCTCTCATGCCAGACATGAGATGCTTATCAGAATTATCAATTTCGGCATACACTCTAAAGACAGAGCTAGCAGGATCAATAACAGCATCTATTTGAGTCACTGTACCAATCTCTTTAGTAAAAGTTTCTTGTACACTAATTTCGATCTTTTGCCCTTTCTTGACCTGATTGAAATAGTGAGAAGGAAGAAGAAATTTAGCTAAGAGAATATGATCATCCACTAATTCGACAATTGGGTCGCCTGGTTGTACTAATTCAAATTCTTTAATATGGACTGCAGATATAGAACCTATATAAGGAGCTTTAAATTTGCAGCTATCTAGGGCATCCATAGCAGCTATAAGATCTCTTTCAGAGGAGACTAGAGAAGCTTCAGCTTCTTTCAGGTCAGAAAGAGACGCAATACTAGAGCGGTAAAGCTCTTGTTTTGCATTTAAAACTGATTTAAATTTTTCAAATATGGCTTGAGCTCTATTCTTTTCTGCAATAAACAAAGTGTCTTCCAGTTGAACAAGTACCTCATCTTTTTCAAAGCTTTCTCCCATCTGTTTATGAATATAAACTACTTTAGAAGGTACTTTTGTACGAACTGTTGTTGTATGCAGTGGTGTTAAGACCACTCGAAAAGAGTGTTCTTTAGCGGGTTTTTCAATCAACGATGCAACAGGACTAGAAGGTATAGTATTTTCTAGGGCAATGCAAGGGGTCATGTAGCACAAGAGGGCTAAAGGTACAACGGGTAGTCCTATGTTGAGTAAAAATCTATAAACTTTTGACAATTTGAAATTTAATAAATCTTGCCAAAATGAGATTTGTAAAAATCCTGCCCGGTGAAAAGGATGAAAATACTCCATTTGCATCCTTTCATCACCTGAAAATTTGTAAAGCTGATCTTTATGCATTTGTTTCATGGATAGCCTTAGAATTATAATCTTTTTGACTTTCTGTAGCATTTTCACTAGCTTGATCTTCCAGCACTTCAATTTCAATTTGGTGTTCTTCTGGTAGTTCAACGCTGTCTTCAGTATTAGCCCCAAGTTCGATTGTTTTAAGAGCTGAGGGTTCTTGTTTTTCTTCGACAGTGGCTGCCATTTGGGGAGTCAAACAGGGACTGTCTTTTTCTCTATAGCTTTCCTTAAGATCAACCTCCGTAGAAGCTATAGTATCAGTAGTTGCCTCACCTACTAATTCATAAGAGAGTTGAGGATCTTTGTCTTCTCTGGTTTGTTCAATTTTTTCGTTTTCATTACTAGTATTAGGTTGCTCCGCTATATTGAAAATATACGGACGAAGTTCCTGCTCTACTAATTGTGGTTCGACAGGAACTTGTTTGATCGATTCTGGTAAGTCTAAAAGTGCACTTTCCTGTTGATCTTCTGATTGATAGGACTTACTTTGAGTTTCCTCCCCAGACTCTATAGCTGAAGTTTCTTTGGAAGAGCTAAATTCTTCATCTTCTTTATAATCTTCCTCAAAAGGGGTATCCGCATTCCAATCTGTTTCTGATCCATCTATTTTAAGAGGATAATGAGTGGAGGTGGATTGATCTAATCCTTCTAGTGTGTGTTCTTTTACATCATAAGGAAGATCTTCAACACTTTTCTTTTTAACATCAATTTCAACAGTTTGTTCAACCTCTTTTAAAGATTCTGTAGGAGAAAAATGACTTTGAGATGTTGAAGATTCATTATTATGAATGGTAGTTGATTGATTTAAGCTAGGTAAAGAGTTGTCAACCGGAGTATAGGCAATAGGTTCTGCCTCTATAAAAAGAGTTGCGTTCTCTACAGAAGTCTGAATGGGTAGATCTTCTTGTTTTTCTTCTTCTACAGCTTGCGTTAATAGGTCTGTTAAATCAGTGACGTTGTCGTTCATAGGACTAATTACATCTACTAATGCAACTTCTACTATCATGGTCTCATTGACACTAGCTTCAATTGCTGTTGGTTGACCACTTCCCTCGGGCTTCTTACTAGGTACTTGTTTTTCATCTTCGCAGCAATCCTTTGCCTCAACTATATCTATAAGTTGGTTTGACTCTTCCTGTGGTTCAATAATTACTAGATGTTCGTATAAAACAGAATTAGTGATTTCTTTTTCATTTTCAATGAGATCATTTTGCTCCTGATTTATTGCTTCAGAGAGAGGAATTTGTAAATTGAGTTCTGTCGTGGGTGAGTTTTCTGCAAAAATAGCTCCAATAACATTACCAGTAATTTGAGGCTCAGCCTTAGCTATTGCAGTATTTTCACATGAAGTTTCTGCTCCAGTATTACAATCGATATTAGAGTCAATTTGGTTCTGAGTTTCATTAGGGGGCGTTTGTTCATCCTCTTTATCTATAACGTTGCCATCAGCAGGTTTTGCTTGGAAAAAAGAGATCTCTTTAGAGTCAAATTGTTGATTAAATGGGGTGATTTTAGAGTGCTCCTGAATCTCTTGACTTACAACTCCACGCATATGATTTTCGTAATTAAGCGCATTTCTTTGGCGTGAAAATATTTTATTTTTAGGGTATTTTTTAAAGTTTTGTTTAGGATTTTCCCATTGCAACCAAGTATTAGTAAGCAGAACTGGAGTAGGCTTACCGTAACTCAAGCGTTCAGCAATTTTGCTCACATTGATATCACTAAAGAGCATGGGAATACCAACTGTATTGGCTATTTTCTCTAACCCAATTTGTGCTTCAGCAAAATTATTAAGGCTATTGATTTCGGCAAAGAGAGTTTCCGCCTGTAATTCAATAATTTCCATTTCGTAGGTTTGCCCTTCAGCAAAGCTCTTCTGTGCCGCAGCTAATCTTCTTTGCTTAACTTGGAATAAACGCTGTGTGATTTCAAATGTGGAGATCGCTTCATCATAGAGGAGGTAGGCTAAACGCAATTGTGACAAAACCCCCATGGACAGCGAGAGGCGTGCTTGTTTAGTTAAGTCTTCTCCCAATTTATTGGAACGGAAATTATGAAGCTGTTGAGGAAGGGATAAGAGATTCCAAGCTGTTTTCGCGCCTAGATCCAACCAAGCATGATGAAGCAGATATTTATTTTTGCTATAATTAAGATCTGCAAATAAGCTGACATTGGGAAACATTCTTAAAAGAGATTGTTTAGTCTCATCAATATCGATCACTTGCTTGATATCTTGTTCAAATAACTCAGGTCTATTAAGTAAAGCCTGCTCTTCTAAATTAGCTACATCAATATCAAGTCTCCCTTTTAGCTCAGGAAACTTATCAAATCCTTTAATGTTGAGGTCTGTGCCAGGCGGAAGTTGTAAGTGGGAGATGAGGACAGTTAAGTTTTTTTCATATTCGACTTTAAAATGGTGTGCATGAGCTTGCATCTGTAGAATTTGATCTTCAATTTGCAATCCCACCACTTCAGAAATAGTTTTAGCTTGTATTTGTTTGTTAATAGCTTTTTGTAGTTCTTTAGTCTTAGCTAAAGTCTCTGTAGATTTTTGTAGAGCGTATTTGAATACGGAGGCTTTCCAATAATATTCTGTAACATTTAATATTAGGTTTTGTCTTAACCTTAATTGTCTTTGCCGCAAGATTAGAAGTTGGTTTTGCTCCTGCCTAGTTCTAAGATAAGTTAAGCCAAAATCTAACACATTCCAAGCTGCACCTAGGGAAAATTGTTGATTTTCTTTTGGGGTGCTCTGGGAATATTCAACGCTTGTCTTTTCGATAGGGGTCTTTCCGTCCGCAGCAAAAGAACTTGCCGTACTGCGCATAGGGGGAGATCTCATACTACTATCAAAACTGGCTGTCAAGGAGGGCAGTTGTGTTAATTTTGCTTTAGTTGCGATCTCTTTTTGGATCTCGTACTCTTGCTCATGGTAAAGAATATCAATACTTCTACTTAGGGCTAAAGCAACCAATTGATCTAACGTATATTCGGGAGCTATAGCGGTATCTCTTTTATGTAATTCGTTCAAATCTTTTTGAAGGTTTTCAATCCGATTTTTCCTTACGTCCAAAGCTTTGGAGGTACAGCTAGTAAATAAGCCTAGTGAAAGTATGAATCGGATCCAAGTGGGTGAAGAGTATTGCATCTTAGCTATGTCCCTGTTTTGCTATATAACATTAAAAAATATTTGGTCTTCATGTTCTAGCGGCAATTTGCATCTGACGACTAGAAAATTTTACATCCTAACATCTATTTTCCCTATCGCTGAGCCGATTTATTCTATACAAATCTGACGCTCAAAATGGACTTCTTTTAAGGAAAGCCCTTTAAATTTTCTTCTATACTCAAAAGAGCTATAAAATTGTCAGAAAAATTTTGACCAAGCATCTTTTGGTTAGAATTTTTAGTACCTATGAAATATTTTTCATTCAATGATGGAAAAACTTTAATAGAACTTAATACTTCCTGATAAGGTTGAGGCTTTGCAGTGGTAAATGCTACTATAGGAAGTCCAACAATATTGGAAATCTTTTGTAAGCTGAGTTGTAGCTGTATATACTGTTTCAAAGTTTTTAACTCAGTTAATAAATGTGCTATTGCGGCATCAAGTTTACCAGCTATAGCGCCTTTTTTTATTTGATTGTTTTGCTCTAATCGATCAGCAAGTTCTTGTCTAATACTTAAGATTTCATAATCGTGCTGAAATTTGGCCTGTTTACATAGATATTCGAAATGATTTAGGTGGATCTGAGTCAAGATGCCCAATGACAAAATCTTTTGTCTAGTTCTCTGTTGTGTTATATCTTGTCTATTAATCGTATGGATAGGGGATAAGTCAGGAAAGGCTAGTAAGTTTGCGGCTATTTGGGCTCCAGCAGAAACCCAATTTTGATAGAGATTAACTTGATTATTTTCTTTTTGCTCATCTTTAAAGAGATCGTATTGAGGGAGTATTTTCGAGAATAATTGTTTTACTTCTGCGAGATTAGTTTTTGAGTTAGAATTGTCTGGATACACTTCCTCTTGATTGAGCAGAGCTAGCTCTTCTAGTTGTTCAATATCGCTATTCAATAAAAGGGGATTTTTTAGTGAAATAATCTGTTCATCAATATCCAAATTAGCTTTAGCATCCCAATTTAAAACCCCTTTTAAATTATTTAGGGCCTTTTCGTATTTTGCTTGGTAGTTCTGTACTAATGAATTAATTTGATGTAGACGTTCTTTTAATAGGGGTTGCTCCGTATCAAAAGTTTTATCCGCAGAAGCCTGTTGCTGCAAATCGACAGCTTTATCATAGAGGAGCTTAGACTTATTTAAGACTTGCTTATACAGAGCAGCTTTCGAATATTTTGAAAAGGTTTCAAATATAAGATTTTGCTTAGCTCTAAGGAATTGTTGTATAACTGCAGGTGTCCGGTCTGTAATTTGACGAGCTTGAAAATAAGTAATACTAAAGTCTAAAATTTCTTCAATCTCATACAAAGAGCATCTTTCAAGGGTATTTTGGGTATTAAATAAATTAGGCTGACTACTATCCCCATTACTTAAAGCAAAAAAAGGTAATTGGGCTAATCTTTTACCTGTAGAGGCCTCTCGCTGTATAGCACATTGTTGTTCATAAACGGAAGCTTCTAAATTTTGCTTAAAAGCCAGGGAGATAGCTTGAGCAAGGGTTACGAACTCGCTATCCTGACAAGGAATTTTTCTTATTTCTAAGGCTAATTTTTCTGTATGAGTAAGCTTTCTATCCAGTCCTAATAACATGATATTTTTAGGCTGGGGAGCGCAGCTAGCTAGAGACACAGTAGCAATGAGAAAATAGAGCCACAAGGGCAGCTTATTCATATGTTGAGCACACTCTATAGAATTTTAAACTTATTTAGGTACTTTTAATAATTCCTTGAACTTGTTTAGCCAATAGGTCTCTTCTAAAATTTTCTATAAGAGTTTACTAAGGCAGTCGGTAGGAGGATGTTCAAGAGATCTCATCTATTTGCTTTAATCCTAGGAGATGTGAATTTAGCAAATAGCATGCCAAGATTTAATGGATGGCAATAATACCTAGGTAGGGTGAAGAAAAATACTGATCGCGTTGTACTCTTCTAATCTTCAAATAATTGAGGTTATCTTAGGCTTTTTTATTGAACATTATTCTAGTTTCGTTCATTGTCCGTTACATTATTGAATTAGCGCGGGATTGCCGTTCAAGGCTCTCTAAGCGGGATAAGTACAGTTTTTAGTATCACTCTGGTTTTTGGTGCATCCTACCATTTACGATTAAAAGTAAATGGATAGGATCGTTTTTTGTTTTTATTGCGAAAACTAAACTGACTTAGGGCTTAGCTAAAACAATTACAGAAAATATGAGACGCGTTATAATAACAAAAGAACAAAATTTAGGAAGTGGTTTATGGTTGCTACTAAATCCAAATCCGCATTTGTAGTTTCTAACAAAAAAGGGTTACACACGCGCCCTTCTACTGAGCTGGTTAGATGTGCTCATACTTTTAAATCTAATATTTGGCTGATTTATAATCAGCAGTGCATTGATGCAAAGTCGATTCTTGATATCTTAACTTTGTCAGCAAATTGGGGAGCAAAGATACAAGTAGAGGCTGAAGGTGAGGATGCAGAGCGAGCCGTAGAAGCTATACTAAATTTAGCTATGAATAAGTTTAATGTACTTTATTGAATGAAGAGTGGCGACAATGGGGAGATACGGGATATGAGTCAATTACGCACAGATGTACTACCAAACAATACCTGGAATGTAAATGCTTTATATGGAAATTGGGACGTATGGGACAAGGAGTATGCCGAATTATGTCAATCTCAGTCAGGTCAAAAAGTCTGGCCACAGTTAGAAGCTTTACGTCACACATTTGCAAAGAAAGGGGAAAATGTAAAGCTAGCTTTAGACCTTTACTTTTCGTTAGATAGGATAATCAGTAAGTTGTATACATATGCACACTTACGTCATGATGAGGATATTACACACGATTTACATAAACAAAAATTTCAAAAGATATCATCTCTTTACCATCTCTTTGCGCAAGAAAGTTCTTGGATACAACCTGAATTATTGACTCTATCAAAACAAACTCTAGAAGATTACATTAAGGATCCTCTATTAAAAGAATATAAATTTTACCTAGAAAAAGTTTGTCATTTAAAAGAACACTCCTTATCCGCCGAAAAAGAAGAGCTAGTTGCATTAGCAGCTCAACCATTAGATGCGATTAGAAAAAGTTTTTCTGCTCTTAATAATGCAGATCTAAATCTAGGTACAGTGACCGACGCACAAAACCAAGAATTACCGTTAACTCATGCTGCCTACCAAGGGTATATCCGTAGCCAAGATCGCACCTTAAGAAAAAATAGTTTTCAAACTCTACATGCTAAATATCTGGAAAAGGAAAATACATTTTGTGAATTATTCCAGGGACAGTTACAAGCATACAATTTTTACGCAAAATCTCATCATTATAAGTCTAACTTAGAATCAGCGTTATTTCCTAAAAATATTGATACAAAAGTTTATACTAATCTAATAGCTACTGTTAGAAAGGGATTAAGTGCTTTACATAGCTATTATAATCTCAGGAAAAAGATCCTTAATTTACCAGAATTGCATCTTTACGATATGTACGTAGCTTTATTACCTGAATTAGATGTTAAAGTTGATTATGATAAAGCAGTTCAGTGGATCATTGAGTCTGTTGCACCTTTAGGTAACGAATATCAAAGCCGTCTTGAAAAAGGCCTTATGCAAGAGGGATGGGTTGATCGTTATGAAAATAAGTTTAAGCGAACAGGAGCGTATTCAAGCGGTTGCTACGACAGTTACCCCTATATTTTAATGAACTTTACAGGGGAGCTTAACGATGCTTTTACTCTAGCACATGAGGCTGGACATAGTATGCACAGTGCTTTAAGTTGGCAAAATCAGCCTTATCAGTATTCTGAATATACTATTTTTGTTGCTGAAGTCGCCTCTACTTTCAATGAAGAGTTATTGCTGCAGCATTTACTAAAGCAATCCCATGATCCTCTAAAAAAAGCTTACCTGATCAACCACAAACTTGAAGAAATTAGAGGAACGCTTTTCCGGCAGACAATGTTTGCTGAGTTTGAATTGAAAATGCATACCTTAATTGAGCAAAGAGAACCTTTAACACCACAAAAAGTGAAAGATATATACATTCAGTTGAACCGTGACTATTTTGGAGATAGTGTGGTGGTAGATGAAGAGATCTCTATAGAATGGGCTCGTATACCTCATTTCTATTCACCTTTCTACGTATATCAATACGCAACAGGGGTTAGTGCAGCCTTGACTTTAGCGGATAAAGTGCTTCAAGGTGGCGAAAAAGAGCGTCAACTTTATTTAAATTTTCTCAAGAGCGGTGGAAGTCTTTATCCTTTGGAGCAATTGCAGATTGCAGGAGCAGACCTTATATCCCCTCATCCTGTTGAAAATGTTATAAATAAATTTAATGATCTCGTTAAAGAAATGGAAAAAATATTGATTTGAACTATAAGTCGCTGACAAATAGTAGTTAATATTCACTTAATATTTTTTTTGCTCAAAAATGCAGCTTTTGTTAACCTTATGCCAGATTTTAATAACGCGGGGTGGAGCAGAGGCTAGCTCGTTGGGCTCATAACCCAAAGGTCGGAGGTTCGAGTCCTTCCCCCGCTAATTGCAGATGGCGGTATAGCTCAGTTGGTTAGAGCATCGGAATCATAATCCGAGGGTCGTTGGTTCAAGTCCGACTGCCGCTATTTTCTCTTTATTCTTTATATTTTCAGTTCAATTTGTCATTTATAACGCGGGGTGGAGCAGAGGCTAGCTCGTTGGGCTCATAACCCAAAGGTCGGAGGTTCGAATCCTTCCCCCGCTATTCTTTTTTCTTCATTAAGCCTACAATTTAAAAGAGTTTAAGAGTTGAATTTTAACTCTTTCCACCTCTTGCTTTTTCTCTGCAAAATGTGTATAATGACTCTATATAAAGATAATCGTTAATGTATTAAAATAGGATTTTCACTTGCGTAAAAATCCCAAAGAATTTCAGGGAACTGCTGTTACTGGGCATAAGCTTTCCGATCTCTTACCTGAAGTGCTAGGCAATATCAGTCGCTCATACAAAGATCGTGGTGATATTATTTTGGCAACTTGGCCAGAGATTATAGGTCCTAAATTGGCCCCGCTTACTCAACCCATCTCTTTTCAAGCTGGTATTTTAACTGTAAAAGTTAAGGATTCCACTCTATATAGCTTATTAAACCAATATGATAAGCCTAAATTAATCAAAAGTTTACGTGAAAAATTCCCCAATACAATGATTAAGACAATTGTCTTTCGTATGGGTTAATACATTCCCGTTTTTAGTAAAAAAAGGTGTAGGATTCAATAAATGGCAAAAGAATACGATGCAAGTTCGATTACTGTACTCGAAGGTTTAGAGGCTGTCCGTGAGCGTCCAGGAATGTATATTGGTGATACAAATATTACAGGTTTACACCATTTAGTATACGAAGTTGTTGATAACTCTATCGATGAGGCTTTGGCAGGCTATTGTAACCAAATCATTGTAACAATCTTAAAAGATGGTGGCATTTCGATTGAGGATAACGGTCGTGGTATACCTATAGAAAAGCACCTTCAGGAGTCGTTAAAACAAGGTAGAGATGTCTCAGCTTTAGAAGTAGTATTGACAATTTTGCACGCTGGAGGAAAATTTAACAAAGATACTTATAAAGTATCGGGTGGATTGCACGGCGTCGGTGTATCATGTGTTAATGCTTTATCAATAAAACTTATAGCTGAAGTTTTCATTAATGGCAAAATTCATGCCATGGAATTTTCTCGGGGAAAACCACAAACGAATATAACGGTAACAGGAGAGACCACCAAAAGAGGAACCCGTGTTACATTTTGGCCCGATGATAAGATCTTTTCAACGACAGAGTTTCAATATGATATTCTGGTACAAAGGTTACGCGAACTTGCGTTTTTAAACCGTGGAATTTCTATCCGTTTGTTAGATGAACGAGATGCAGACAAAGCAGAACAGACATTTTCTTATGATGGTGGCATTGTTTCTTTTGTATCTTATTTAAATGAGAATAAAGCAGCTTTATTTCCAAACCCTATCTATTTTCAAGGCACTCGCGAAGGGGATAGTGGCCCTATTGAATTTGAAGTATCGATGCAGTGGAACGATGGCTATAGTGAGGTTATCTATTCTTACGTAAATAATATCCCTACACGACAAGGCGGAAGTCACGTTAGTGGTTTTTCAACAGCTTTAACTCGTGTTCTCAACCAATATATTAAGACTCAAAATCTTTTGAAATCAGATAAAATTAGCCTGACAGGCGATGATATGCGTGAAGGATTAACCGCTGTTATCTCTGTCAAGGTGCCTAATCCCCAATTTGAAGGGCAAACCAAGCAACGTCTCGGCAATAATGATGTGGCATCGGTAGCTCAACAGATTGTCGGTGAAGAGCTTAATATATATTTACAGGAACATCCAGCTATTGCAAGAACAATCGTTGAAAAAGCAATTCTCGCAGCTCAAGCCCGAGAAGCAGCTCGTAAAGCTAGGGAATTGACATTGCGCAAAACAGCTCTTGATAGCTCACGCTTACCTGGTAAGTTAGTTGATTGCCAAGAAAGGGATCCTACTCAGTGTGAAATTTATATTGTAGAAGGGGACTCAGCTGGTGGTTCAGCTAAGATGGGACGGGACCGCAGATTTCAAGCCATTTTACCAATAAAAGGTAAGATTTTGAATGTTGAAAAAGCCCGTTTAGAAAAAGTTTTACAGAGCCAAGAAGTTGGCACATTAATTTCAGCACTTGGATGTGGTATCGGTAAGGACAATTTTAATATTGAAAAGCTTCGTTATCATCGCATTATCATCATGACTGACGCGGACGTCGACGGTTCACATATTCGTACTTTATTGCTAACATTCTTTTACCGACACATGCCTGTACTCTTAGAAAACCAGTTTATTTATGTAGCACAACCACCTTTATATCGTGTTACGCGCAAGAAAACAAGTCGTTATATCCATGCAGAAAAAGAACTAGATAGTTATTTACTAGAGTTAGGTCTTAGCGATGTTACGGTAACAGACTTGAAAAAAGGAACTTCTTTAACTTTAGACGAATTGAAGAAGCTAACTCAAGCAATTGTAGAGGTAGAGGGCTTCTTTGCTTCAATCGAGAAAAAGGGCGTTGCTATTAGAGAATTTTTAGCTGCACGTAAAGGGGATAGTCTTCCATGCTACCAAGTCTCTGACGGAGAAACACAGCCTGTATTTGTCTATTCAGAAGCTGAACTTAACGAACTAGTCAAGCCAAAGACTGAAACACCTCAAGAGTTAGAGCAAAAAATCATAGAAGAAGTAGAAGCGCAAATTGAAGGGCAAGCTGAAACTAAAGCTGTGCCAGCTGCTCTTACACAAAAAAGATGGAGCTGTATTGAGCTTTACAAACTTAGCATACTTGCAGCTGTAGAAGCTCAGGTAAATGCATTTGGAACCTCGCTTGTACAATATCATACAGCACAAGGTGCTGCTTTATTTGAGATTAAAATTGATTCAGCCCAGATAGTTACAGCATATACATTAAAAGATGTAATCCAATGTCTGCGTAACAATGGACGTAAAGGTGTAGAAATCCAGCGTTATAAAGGTCTTGGGGAAATGAATGCTGAGCAATTATGGGAAACTACAATGGATCCTCAAGTGCGAACACTTGTACAAGTGACTATGCCAGATGCTGTAGCAGCCGACCATATGTTCACTATGTTGATGGGAGAGGAAGTGCCTCCTCGTCGAGCTTTTATCGAAAAACATGCTTTATCCGTGACAAACTTAGATATTTAAAGGGCAGGAGCACTAATAATGACTACAGAAAATCCTATAGGTCTTGTTCTTCCTCGTAACGTAGAAGAGGAAGTAAGAGAAAGTTACCTGCGCTATTCACTATCTGTGATTATCTCCAGAGCACTACCCGACGCACGTGATGGTTTAAAGCCTTCACAACGAAGAATTCTCTACGCTATGCGGCAGTTAAACTTGACGCCCAATGCAAAACACAGAAAATGCGCTAAAATATGTGGAGACACTTCAGGGGATTACCATCCTCACGGTGAAAGTGTAATCTATCCTACATTAGTGCGTCTAGCACAAGAATGGGTAATGCGTTATCGCTTAATTGATGGGCAAGGAAACTTTGGATCGGTGGACGGTGATGATGCAGCGGCAATGCGTTATACAGAAGCTCGCCTAACTCATTCTGCAACACAACTTATGGAAGATTTGGACAAAGATACAGTTGAATTTGTTTCTAACTATGATGAGACAAAAGATGAACCAACAGTATTTCCCGCTAAATTTCCAAATCTACTTTGCAATGGTTGTTCAGGAATTGCCGTGGGTATGGCAACAAATATTCCCCCCCATAATTTAAAAGAGTTAATCCAAGCAACTCTGCTTGTTTTAGAAAATCCAATGACCACAATTGACGAGATATTGACCGTTATGCCTGGGCCTGACTTCCCTACGGGGGGAATAATTTGTGGGTATAAAGGAATTAGGGATGCTTTTCATACAGGAAGGGGCAAGATTGTATTGAGAGCAGTTGTTGCTATAGAGGAGATGCAAGATGGACTCCGTCATCGCCTTGTGGTTACAGAATTGCCTTATAATGTTAATAAATCTCGCTTGATCGAACATATTGCCGACTTAATTAACGACAAAGAGATCTCTACTATATCAGACCTGCGCGATGAATCAGATCGTAATGGCTTACGTATTGTGATAGAACTGAAAAAAGGGGAGATTCCCGACTTTACACTTAACCAGCTTTATAAGTTTACAGATCTCCAGTCAAGTTTTGGGTGCAATATATTAGCCCTTGATAAAGGGTTGCCACGTACAATGAATGTCAAACAGCTTATTTTAGCATGGATTGAGCACCGTATTGAAGTAATTCGTAGACGAACTCTATTCGAACTTAATAAGGCTGAAATTCGAGCTCATATCCTGGAAGGATTTTTGCGTGCAATCGATGTTCTAGATCGCGTAGTACAATTAATTCGCTCAAGTGATAGCAAAGAAGCCGCTAAGCAAGAATTAATGCTTGAAATGGATTTTAGTGATAGACAAGCTATAGCCATCCTCGAGCTACGTCTTTACCAGTTAACAGGACTTGAACGCGAAAAAATTACACAAGAACATGAAGAGTTACAACGTAAAATTGCTTACTATCGCTCACTTTTAGCTGATGAACTTCTGATCCGCGGAGTGATCAGGGATGAGCTCACTGAAATAGCTAAAGTTCATACCTCACCCCGCCTTTCTCAAATTATCCCAGCTGATGGTGAAATGGATTTAGAGGATTTAATTCCTAAAGAAACAGTGGTCATTACCTTATCAGGCGATGACTATATCAAGCGAATGCCTTTAGATACTTTCCGTGAACAACGAAGAGGTGGTAGTGGGGTAGCAGGTTTCCAGATGAAGCGGGAAGACGATGTATTAAAGGCTTTATACGTTGCTTCAACACATGAAACTCTCTTGTTGATTACTAATTTCGGCCGTTGTTACTGGCTAAAAGTATGGCAGATTCCTGATACAGGGCGCCGTTCTAAAGGGAAACCATTAGTTCAGCTTCTTGAAGATCTTCAGCCCGATGAGAAAATTGCAACAGCCTTACCAGTAAAAGATTTTAAAGAAATCGAAACATCCATGTTACTAGTGACTAAATATGGAGTAGTTAAAAAGACAGATCTAGAATCTTACAGTAATCCACGCCGTAAAGGAGTTTATGCAATTAATCCTGATGAGGGGGATGAAGTAGTTGCTGCTAGACTTGTGAAGCCTACACAGCAGATTATGTTATTTACCAAAAAAGGGATGGCAGTTCGTTTTGATGAGTCGGCATTACGCTCTTTAGGTCGCACAGCGCGCGGTGTTAAAGGAGTCAATCTGAAAGAGGAAGATTACGTTGTAAGCTGCGAGGTAGTCCATGGCTTGGAAGAGGAGACTATTTTAGTTGTATGTAGCAAAGGCTTTGGTAAACGCTCCTCTGTTGTCGATTTTCGTATTACTAATCGTGGCACAGGTGGTGTTAAATCGATCGTAACAAGTGAACGAAATGGAGATGTGGTTGGTGCATTGAGTATGGCTGCTAATGATAGTGCTCTCTTGGTTTCTTCATCTGGTCAAACTATTAGATTCAATATGAGCAGTTTACGTGTATTAGGACGTAATACTCAAGGGGTCAAACTAGCTAATCTCAAGGATCCAGATATGATTGTCGCGATTCAGAAAATAGATGGACAAGTTGCAGATGCCGCTGGAGATGCAGATGAAGAGATTGCAACCATAGAGGCTGTGGAGATGGAACAACCTGATGAGTCATAAAAAATCTTTCATAACTTTTGAAGGGGGAGAAGGGGCAGGAAAAACAACTTTAATTACAAAAATTTGTGCCCAATTGCAAGCAAGGCAAATCCCTTTTGTGCAAACACGAGAGCCTGGGGGCTGTATGTTAGCAGAAAAAGTGCGTAACCTTATTTTAGATTCTGGGGAATCTTTAAATATAGGAATAAGGGCAGAGTTGCTCTTATTCCTAGCCGCAAGAGCACAACATGTTGAAGAAGTCATTTTGCCCTCATTAAGCCAAGGCAAAGTAGTTATTTGTGACAGATTTCACGATTCAACCATAGCTTACCAAGGAATTGCAAGAGCTCTAGGTTTAGAAGAGGTGCAACATTTATCAAACTGGGCTGCTCAGGAATTACAACCAAATCTTACTTTTTACCTAGATATTGATCCTCTTATAGGCATGCAACGCGTTGGACATAGAGGTAGTGTTAAAGACCGTATGGAGTTGGAAAATTTAAATTTTCACAACAAAGTACGTGAAGGTTTTGTGAAACTAGCTCAATACAGAACCCCTAAACAATACAATATTATCGATGCCGCAGAATCGCCAGATCAAGTATTTAACAAAGTTTGGCAAATAATAGCAGAATCTATCGGATCAACAAAATAAACATGATTTTTCTAGAACAGCTTATAGGAAATGATCGAGTAAAAAAGCATCTCAAACAAGTAATACTCAACAAAGCCGTTGGGAATTCCTGGTTATTTTCTGGCCCTGAAGGAGTAGGCAAAGGGGAGTTTGCTTACTCCTTTGGTGCGGAATTTATTTTAGCAATCAGCAAGGAAAAGCAATGCAACAAGTTACAAGCTAAGACTCACCCAGATATCCATCTTTACAGACCAGAAGGAAAAACAGGCATGCACAGCATTGACTCCATGCGTCAATTTTGTGAAGAAGTTTACATGCACCCCCATGAAGCACAATCCAAAGTATTTATTCTGTATGATGCAGAGAGAATGCTACCATCGAGTGCAAATGCTCTATTAAAAACCTTCGAAGAACCTGCTAAAGATAGTCTTATTATTTTGATATCGAGCTCTCCCCAGCAGCTCTTACCTACAATCACTTCCCGCTGCCGTCGTGTGCAATTCCAGGCACTACAACCGGAGGAGATCGCTAACTGGCTGATTCATTCTTACGGAATAACAAGTACAGAAGCTCACCATTTTGCGTCTTTGGCGCAAGGATCATTAGCCCAAGCTAATAAACTTTATCATCAAGGAAAAGATCCTCTTTTAGATCTATTATATGAACTGTTATCTGTTTCTGAAAAGCAATGGAGCTACCAATCCATCCAAGATTTAGTTATCGAAGTAGAGAAAAAAATCGATCACGAAAAGAAAGAGTTAGAAAAAAATCTACACGATACTTTAATCGCCCCTTATAAAGATCTGACAGCTCTTCATAAAGACTCTATTGAAAAAGAGATTGCTGGTACTCTAAGTTCTCGTTATTTAGAGCGCATAGGGCAATTTCTAACTTTAGTTTTATGGTGGTATAGAGACTTACAATTACTTTCCTTTGGAGTTCAACAATCCTTTGTTTTTCATCAGCTAGCTCTCGACCTATTAAAAAAACGAATAAAGCAATCTAGGATACTAAGTATTGAATCAGTGCAACAGCAGATTGAAAAAGCTTTATTAGGGGTCGAAAGATCAATGAAAGTAAGCACCGTATTAGAGGCTTTTTTTTTAAATTTAACTATAATTTAAAATTTTCCTTATTTGTAACTCCAGTTACTCGAAGGAGAATCCATGTTGTCTTAAGGAAACATATTTGTCATGCCCTATAATTAGATGATCATTAACAAGAATCTTAATGGTTTTGCCCGCATTGATTAAAAGTTTAGTCAACTCATAATCATTATCAGAGGGGGTAGGATCACCACTAGGGTGGTTATGTGCAATGATGATGCTAGCTGCTTTGTGACGTATAGCTGGGAAAAAAACTTCGCGGGGATGCACTAAAGTATTTGAAAGAGTACCAATAGATATAATTTCATAACGTATAGCACACCCTTTTGTATCCTGCAAAATAACAGCAAAACATTCCTCTTTGCGATGCTCTAAAGCATCGCGAATCCAAGCATAAGCTTGCGAAGGAGTCGAAAGAGCTACTTTTAGTTTATTTTCTGTTCTTGCGGCACGTATTCCTAAATTAATCGCAGCTTTAATTTGAATAGCTTTAGCTTTGCCTAATCCCTTTACTTGGCATAATTCTTGAATTGAAGATTCGTTAATTTTAGATGGATCGCCAAAGTAAGCTAAAATTTCTTGGGCTAGTACCAAAACAGATTTACCTTTAGTTCCACTTCCCAGTACAATGGCCAACAACTCAGCACTAGATAGAATATCTGCGCCATAAAGTTCTAATCTTTCTCTAGGACGATCATTAAGTGGGATCTCTTTAATAGTATAGGTCATTTGGTCTAAATCCATTTTTAAACTTCCTGTTTAATAACTTATCCATAAACCAATTGCAATCTTTTATTCATTTAAGGCAAAAAAGGGGATTGTGAATAACAGATAAGAAAGCTTTGTAATCAAAATGTAATGGAATTAGAATGCAAAATATTATAACTACCAATAATTGTATAGCCGCTGACTCGATGGGCGCAGATAATCTGAAAGATGGACCAACATCGATTTCTTCGGCTAGACCTCGGGCACTCTCAAATGTAAAATCTTTAATAGATCAGTTTGAGAAAAGTATACGTGAGCATGTAAATGACTATTCAGAGGAGCAATATTCATGCTCATGGCCTAACAACCAACGACGTATTGCTTACAAAAAGCGTATTATCTCACTAAAACAAATTAAAACCTCAGATAGGCGATTATCTATAAATTTGAGCGTTAAGAATCCTTATCCTTATACTCTCCGAAAAGTACAATCAGACGCTGTTTTACCTGGTTTTAATCATTTATGTGATGAATTACAAATTGAATATCGTAATTATAATCCTATTCCAGGCCCATCCTCAAGCCCAGAAGTTTCTAGTTCAGAATTTAGCAATGCAGCTGTAAAGAAAACTCCTCTTAGTAGGTCTTGTGACCATAAAAATGATAAAGAGAATTCCTCTCCGATAGTAAACATACCAGCTAGATTGCCATCGCATTATACGATTTCAACAGAAACTGCGTTGCAGTCAAAAAGTCATTCAGTAACAGAACGGATTTTATCAGCTTCTTCTCAAAACAAAGCTGAGCAATCCACTAAGCCCCGTTCCTATACAGTTACAGAAGTAAAGAAGAATTCCTTATTAGAGCTAAGTAGTCAAGCTAGAAAAATAAGAGGATTGGATAATCTAAAAAGGTTAGTAGACGGTTTTTATTCCTATCTATCTCATGAATTACTTCATAAAAAATTATACTGGAATGAACAAACAGGCCATTTTTCTATCAAATCTCATTCAAAAGCTTTTCATTCAGTAAGGAAACCAGGCCTCAGCTCATATACAACCCTGCAAAAAATCTTAGATATCTTACAAGCTTTTCTTAAATTATATATCGAGCCTTCAAATATAGAGCTCTGCTTAACGGAAAAAGATACTGAATTTTTGAATGGAACTTTTCAAATTTTAGAAACTCCTAACGCTTGGCCTGCTAGAGTAATGGAAGCCTATCCAAAATTAAAAAATCAGCAGACAAAATTAAAGGAATGGATGCATGGAGCTCGTAAATATATACAGGAAAAACAAGTTTTAACAGCGAATAAGGATGAGCTGGAAAGGCAATTTGATGAATTCATCCTGAAAAGTCTTCCCTCTTCACCATCCTTAAGAGAAACTCTCAATTCTAAAAAAGGGATTAGAATTGGGCGAGGACACTCAATTGAAGAGCCCTTTACCATCGAAGGAGTAACTAAAGAGGAATTTTTAAGACTTGCTATAGGAAATGTTTCAAATCAAAGAGAAGTTTTTTTAGATACCTTTCGCAGCTTTTATTCACCCTCAAAATGTATTAAAACGACCATTGATATCTACAAGACATTACAAACAGACCAAGAAATCAAACAAGTAAGTAGTTTTCTACAAGAATGGAACTTAACATTGTCAGATGCTGAACGAGTCAAACCCAACTATAACAAACAGATTGCTTCTAAAGCCTATTTAAATGCGCTATATGCTGTAGATTCACACGTCAGTCCAGAAGATGCCCGAATAACAAGATATAGTCAGTTAGGTAAAGATATCCGAACGTATTTTGGTCCTAGCTCTCTCTCTCCAGATTGCCAGCTAGAAATTTACCGCAAAAAAGCGCAAAACATTCTTACGAATCATACTAATAGAAGCAACCGAACAGAACAATTTTTAGACTTTAATTTTGCTGCTGAGTTTGCTTTACAGCTAGTAGCACAAAAATATCGACTACTAACACAGATTAGGAGAGAAGAGTTCACATCAAAGGCTCAATCTCCTACAAAAAGGCTAAAAAAATCCCCTAATTTATTTAAAGCAATAGAGCATTCTAATAAGCTGAGTAATGCCCTGAAAGTTGGAATATTGCTAAATTCTCAAAATCTAATTCAATTTGAGAGAGGCGTAAAGTTTTTACTTGGCGTCATGTTAGAAGTTGAAAAATGGGGTGATTACGATACTTTATTTTGTTTGTATGGTGTCATTAATTCAATAACTATTAGTAAGCTCTTGAATGCTTTATCCAATGAAAAACTTAAAGAACAGGCCCGTTATTACGATACCCTATTCAACAATACAAAAAATTCAAAAGTATTACGTGAAAAATATAAAGAACTACAAGACAATAAGCAGCCTTGCATAGTATCTTTAGCACTTGTTCTAAAAGATTTAACTTTTGTCGATGAGGGGAATCAGCAATCGTTAACGAATGAACAACAGGGAAAAAAAGAGCTGCTGGATAGCTCAGAAAAGGTAGAACTTATCAATTTAGAAAAACAACGGATGATTTCAACAACAGTCAAGCAAATACGGAAGGTCTCAGAATGCCAAAAATATCACGATCTGGCATTAAACATTCACTTTTACAATGAGATTGATAGTTTTTGGCTCCCTATTTTACCTGATGAGTTTGACCTAATGTTGATAGCAAAAGGGCTTGAATTAATGCCTGTACCACGAAGCCCCCGTTTTAGGTTGCCGACGAAATCTTAGTAGATATAACTGTATCAGTCGATCAGTTTATTCTCTTTTTTGCGATTAAGAAAGCAGCTCAGGGGCTACAAACCCTGAAATTACATAGTGATCTTAAGAAGAATAGACCCCTGCAAATTTAATAGGGTCAGGGGTTTATTATAGTGCATGTAGAGCGCCATGTAAGTCATTTTTTTGTAATCATCCCCCTCTATCACCAAGTCCCCACTTATGTGTCAGCACTTGTCAATGTAGAACTGAGCTCAGCTTTAATTCGGACCTGTAATTTGTAAAATTTGAATTTGT
>JARBTQ010000034.1 GCA_029240075.1 Chlamydiales bacterium | reverse complement strand
ATTTTCTGTTGCATAGCTTTACCTTTTATTTATTGGAAATAAAAGGCATAGTCTAGCAGCTCTTTATATGTCTAGTCTAATTTTTAAGCGATTGCCCTGGATATTTCACATCTTTATATAGGATCATAGGTAAATTTCATATTTAAATATATCTATACAAAGCGCGGTCGATTTGACCATTTTCTTTTACTGGTGGAAAAAAGGTAAACCTAGCCGTGCATTGTATAAGTAACAATCCAAGATAAAACTCTATAGCCCCGATCTTCGCAATAAAGTTAGCAGACAATTACCATTTTTTCAATTTTAAGAATTATAACAGTTAAAATAATTTAAAATGGTTTTGTCTCAAAACTTATTTCAAAGAGATCTATCAAGCTACTAACGATAAAGATTCGAAAGAGGCTTGATAAATTTTTTGGAGTATAGGACGATTAACGAAAGGTTGCTCTGAGCTGCTTAATAGTTTCTTCAAAAGAGGACTTTTCTTCCACTTGCTGTTTTAGAAATCGGTTTACTTTATCGACGTAATCAATCGCAAAATCGGTTGCTTTGTCTGTACCTCTTCGATATTCCCCAATTTTAATAAGAAGTTCGTTTTTCTTATAGTTAGCTAATACCTCTTTCAGTTTTCCAATATTCTGCAAGTGCTCTTTATCAACTATCTCTGTGATGACCCGGCTTGCAGATGGCAATACGTCAATAGCAGGATAATGATAAGATCGAGCTAGTTCTGCCGACAAAATAATATGTCCATCTAAAATAGAACGAACTTCGTCCGCTACAGGTTCATTCATATCATCACCAGCTACTAGTACTGTATAAAAAGCAGTGATAGAACCTTTGTCAGAATTACCCGCACGCTCTAAAAGTTGTGGCAAAGTTGAAAAAACAGATGGTGTATATCCTCCTCTCGCTGGAGGCTCTCCCGCTGCTAAACCAACTTCGCGCAATGCGCGTGCAAAACGGGTAACAGAATCCATCATTAAAATTACAGATTTACCTTGGTTCCGGAAATATTCTGCGATTGCAGTCCCTACATAAGCTGCATTAAGACGTAATTGAGAGGCTTGATCTGAAGTTGATACAACAATAACTGATTTTTTAAGTCCTTCTGGCCCCAAATCTTTTTCGATGAAGTCACGCAATTCACGACCCCGCTCCCCAATAAGTGCAATAACATTAACATCAGCTACAGCATTGCGAGCAATCATACCCATTAAGGTTGATTTTCCTCCTCCGGCGGCTGCGAAGATACCTACACGCTGCCCTTTACCTACAGTAAGTATGCCGTCAATAGCTCGAACACCCACGCTTAAAGGTGTTTTGATTCTTTGCCGTTTTAAAGGATCGGGAGGTGAACGCCTTACGTCAAAAAATTCATCTAATATTAGAGGCCCTTTTGTATCCTCATCCAAAGGTTCACCTAAAGCATTGACAACACGTCCTAGCAATCCAGGACCTACTTTAATTTGCAATCCTTGGCGGGTAGGAACTACTTCTGAAGAGGGGCCAATTCCTTTCATATCCCCTAAAGGAGAAAGGAAAACTTCATCTTTAGTGAATCCAACCACTTCAGCTTGTAATGGAGAAAGCCCCGGCCTTTGAACTAGGCATATTTCCCCCATCTTGACTTGTGGTATAATAGCCTTAATAAGCATGCCAACGATCTCTGTAATACGACCATTGACTACATTTAGTTGAACTGTTTCTAAATTTTCTATAAGTTTGTCAAATTTGCCTAAATTCATAAATTAATATCCTCTATTACGTCTATGGCTACTGTACCATTTCCACTATATAAAGGGGTAGAGGACATTGAGGACTTGTTTAAGTTTAAGTAGTACCTAAATCTAATTGATCAAGATAGATTTTATAACTCTCTTCCACCAACTTTTAAATCCAGATAAAAGCGGTAATTATTAATACTTAAATCTATTTAACTGAATACAATGATTTATTCTTTTGCCAAGATACTCCTTTCTGGCCTATAGGAGCCTATACTATTACCTTAACTTACAGTAAGGAAGAGCCACAAATAAGCTTACTTTCAAGTCAGATTGAGGATTAATTAAAGCTCTTTAAGGAAAAATAAAGTGAATTCTTTTTTGAAAATTGAAAAAATTTATGATAGTGAAATAATTAAGGAGATTCACTCTATCAAAAAATGGAATTTTTTAGGTTTAAAAGGTGATGTTTTAGTCTCAATTATCTTGAGTCTTATTTCCTAAAAAGATGTATTGTGTAAGCCTAAACTACCAGAAACTGGGAGAGTTACAATAAATTTAGTCCCCTTTCCTTCAGCTGACTCATATTTAATTGAACCACTAGCTTTTTCTACAAGCGACTGTACAATAGTCAACCCTAAACCTGAGTTAGTCTTCTGGCTTTTTGTAGAAAAGAAGGGTTTAAACATACCATTTTTTACTTTTTGATTAATACCAACCCCTGTATCCTGTACACCCAAAATAAAATAATTTTCACCAGCTTGATTTTGGTAATCAACAGTTACTGTGATCGTTCCTTCATTTACAATAGCATCTTTTGCGTTAGTAAGTAGATTCATTAATATTTGCGTTAATTCAATATCTGTAACCGAAATCGAGCTTGAAGCTACCGGTAGTTCCACGTTTAGTTGGATTTTTTCATTTAAAGTACTTTTAAAAAGCTGTGTAGTATTAACGATACAATCCAGACTACTGTTTTGCACTGATAAGGTGGACAGTGGTTGGGAATTTAATTCCACTCCCTTTACACAATTTAAAATACGCGATGTAAGTTGAGTAGCTTTCTGCACTGTCTGGTCAATAAGTTCAATATTTGAAATAAGTTCGGGATATTTATTCGATTGCATGCGAAGCAGTGAAGCTACAGTCCCGATCCCAGTTAACAGATTATTGAGATCGTGTGCCTGCGCAGCATGAGTCGTTGAAAAATCTTCCAGTTTTAATGTGCCTGTATTATGAGAGTTTCCAGAGGAATAACCTTCTATGGACTGAGGAATAAAAATCAATTCTAACATAGGCTTGCTAAGCTTAGGGGTACTCTCTGACCTAGAGGTGTCATCTTCGTACTGAGTTTGCTTCTGAGATTTATCTAAAACAGTCCAAGGAATAGCAATGACTGAGTACTTTGCTAGATTTTTTTCTTTCCAAATATCGTTTTGATACAAATAAAACTCTTTATATTTTGCTTTTTTCCACATGACCGCTTGAAACAACATTGAAAGGATCATTTCATGCTCATTTTTATCAAACAAATTAGATATTCGATAATTTTTTTGTTCCCGTACAAAGGATGCATTTACCCCTTGGAATGACTCAAGAAAAGAGGGAGAAAAATCATATATAATCCCTTGAATATCAACCGTCGCGCGAATTAAATGCCCCATATCTCCTAATAAGGAAAAAACTTCTCCAAGCTGCGCTTTCGATATATTAGTAAGGTGATAATTCATTTGGGACATTTACCGATACCTCTGTATTTCTATTTTTTGTTAAGCCTTGCTTAAATATTTTTTTATTGTTTTCACAAAATTGACTTAACTAGTTTTTACTATCTTTCTATTTTCTTTTTTTCCTCTATATTGGCTAAGCCAACTAGGTTCAATCCACCTTTCCGCTAAATCGACCCGGTAACCATTTTCTGTTATAATCATAGTACGCCATTGGAAACCAGGTTCAGCCTTCAGTCGAGATTGTATGATATAAGTCCCCTTGGATAAGACTAAGGATAGGCTATGCTTTTCTATTTCTTTATGTATACCGTTGCTCTTTTCGATTACAAAAATTGCTTTTTCCCAAGGTTTAAATCCCTTATTTCTAATTTCCCATTCAGTCATATCTTTTTGCTCAGAAGAAGGCCGATATCTTGCATTAAAAAGTAGGCTTGTTTGAGCTTCTTTTTGCTGACGTTTCTTTTCTTTTTCCAGCTTTTGATCAAGCCTATTTTCAATATCATCAATTTTAAATGCTTGGTGCATGATAAAAGGGATAATAAAAAGGAGCAATTGTAGGGGATGGGAAACAGCACTATTCCATATACTATTCATCCCCATAAGATAGGATGAAGGCGTGGCAACTAATAAGGCTATAAGATAGCTAGGAATAATGACCGTTTTAAAAGATTGTTTCGCTAGAGACATTTTTATTCCTTAGTTAGTAAAATCAGCATTCTGGCTTTTTATCTATTAATTTTATTATCGGCACTATAATAATTTAATAAACAAACAAAAGCATTGCTTATAACTAATAAAGGTACTTTATTTGCTACGCTCTAACCACTTCTGATAATTTCAGCTTCTTAATAATTTTCTAGATTTAAAACTTTCCATGGAATAAGATAGTGTTTCTTAGTAACAGGCTCTCTTTCAACATAGATGCAGCCTGCTATACCAAACTATAAATTCAATTTATGTAGCATAACTAGTAGCAAACTTAAAATATTTAACTCATTATGAGCTTGATAGATCCAGATTTTTTAATTTATACAGATCGGTTGGCGAATGAAGGGGCACTAAAGTTCGACTTTACAACTTCTCCCAGTTTCATACAGATGGAAGAAAGAGAACTTTGCTTTAGAAACCCTGTTGCTATTTATGGTTCTGCTTATTTAGCAGGAGAAGAGCTTATTATTCAGCTTACAGCAAGGACAGAAGCTATTATTCCATGCAATATTTGCAATCAGGAAGTAACTACTCCTATCATACTTAAAGATTTCTATCATGTAGTTCCGATAGCTGAAATCCCAGAAAAATGTTTTGACTTCTCCTCTATAGTACGTGAAGAAATCTTATTACAAGCTCCATTCTTTGCAGAGTGCAATAATGGTAATTGCTCACTGCGCAAAGAATTGTCACAATACCTTACCTCTAGCATCAGTAAAGATAAAACGTCTGGTCCTACACATCAACCTTTCGCTAATCTCGAATTTCCCTTCGAAGCAGACAAATCTTAATGAGATAAATTTAACATTAACAACAAGTAAAAGGAACTTAAATCATGGCAGTACCTCGTAATCGCATGTCAAATGCGCGTAAAAATTCCCGCCAAGCACATTCTGCAAAAAAACCTAAAAATTTAGTTAACTGCCCCAGCTGTAAAGCTTTGAAACCAAGTCACGCATCTTGCATAAGCTGTGGATACTATGGTAAGGGATTATATACTAAAGGCGATGCCGTTTAATCACCACCAATTTTGCAATACTGCCGATACAGCACGTTGGCATATCGGCATAGATATTATGGGAGGCGATGAACCTCCTCAAAACCTCGCCAATGCCATAAATAGATTTGCTGCAACCTACCCTACATCTGCCCATTTCACACTTTATAGCACCTCCAATTTATTAATAGAAGAAATCCCCTTAAATTCTAGGGTAAAGACTTCAATTTGCGAAGAAGCCATACCCCCTAATACTCTTCCAACTTCCACTGTATCTGATCAGTTACACACTTCTTTATCCATTTCCTTAAATGACCTTAAAAATGGTTTCACTGATGCTTTAATCTCGGTAGGTAGCACTGGAGCTCTACTAGCCCAAGCTACAACTATGCTACCCTTACTTCCAGACATAACTCGACCTGCACTACTTATACAAATACCCACACACAAAACCCCCTTAATTATGCTAGACGTTGGCGCTAATGCCGCTTGCCGTCCTCAGCACCTTATCCAATTTGCTAAGCTAGGGAAGGCTTTTTACCATTATAGAGAAAGAAACAGTCATGATGCTCCTAATTTGATTCCAAAAATTGGACTACTAAACATTGGCACAGAACCAATAAAAGGAACTCCTATACTGCGTCAGACCTATAGTTTATTAGAAGACTTAGCTATGAAGCACCAAATTACTTTTGCTGGTAATATTGAAGGAAACCAAATATTTGACGGGGAAATTGATATATTAGTTGCTGAAGGATTTTCTGGTAATGTTTTGTTAAAAACAATCGAAGGTACAAGCGATTTTATATTGCAACAGTTACAGAAAAAACAGTTTAATCAACCCATTCAAGCTAGCTTTGAAAAGAACTCAAGTCAAATTAAAACCTTTTTAAATTATGCAGAATACCCAGGTGCATTGTTATGTGGAATAGAACATATAATTCTCAAATGCCATAGTAGATCTAATGAACAAGCAATTTTTAGCACTATCCTGAAATTGATTGAGCTTCTTGAAAACAATATCGTCCAAAACCTTAAAAGAAATCTTATAGATAATCCTTAATTACTAGAATCAAAACTGATTAGTAAACAGCGAAACACCTATTCAAAGCCTTTACCAAATCATAAAGACTTCTACTATTGTTCAATGATAGGGTAAGTTCCAGCTCTATAGATTGAAAATCTCTTTTGAAAAGCTTGATACCGTTCCGACCTAGTCATATCTTTCAACTCATATACTACTTGAAATTGAGAGACTAAAGGATGTATTTGTTCACGCAAATGGACTAAGACTTTTGCTTGATTTAAATTTAATTCAGTCATTGTTATAGCAATTGGAATATGGTAAGGCTCTACCACTATTTTATGTGGATAAAAACTACTTATAGAGGGCGTTTTCCAAAGCCACTGGTCTATAAAAGATGCAGCTTTAGCATCTTGAACAGCTAGTAATATCCTTTCTTTTTGCATAAAATGATACTGTATAATACTCAACAGCCTGGAAAGTTTTGTACTACTATCAAGAGTATTAAAAATGACAATCTTAGTTCGAGGAATCAATTTGCTTTCATCACCCATATTATGAAATTTGGTCAGGCTAAATTTTAGGAATGTATAACACCACAAGAAATGATATATTTAAAAGCCTCTTCTATGCTCATATCGATGTAAATAACCTCTTCTTTACGATAAAGCATTAGAAATCCTGAGGTTGGATTTGGTGTCGTAGGAACAAAAACAGATAACAATTCTACACCTATAATATCTCCGGCGCGATGTGGCGTATCTTTAGTAATCAAACCTATCACATAAGTATCATTCCTAGGGTATGGAACGAGCACAACCTGTTTAAAGGCCCGAGCTTGTGAGCCAAACAAGGTGTTTATAACATCTTGAGCTGTTTTATATATACTGCTAATAACAGGAATATGCAGAAATATAAAATCCGTTAATTTTAATAGATATTGCATCAAAATCCATCGAGTTAACATCCCCAACACTACTAAAACTAAAAACAGAAAACCTAAAATCAGCATTTGACTGATTATTAAAACCATCTGTTCTTCACTAAAAAAGAAAAAAGAATTATTAAGATTCCATCTTTCAATTAAAGGGCGAGTAATCTCTAGAAAAGGGTTTGTCAATAGACTAAGAACAAATTTTATGACAATAATTGTGATTGTCAGTGGTAATAATACAATTAATCCTGTAATAAAATATTTCTTTATCATCTATACCCTCTTTATTCTACTCAATGATCGGTTAATAAATATTATGCCAAGTAGCGTTAAGCTGCAATAACTCTCTCTCTTCCCCCCTAGTTTAAGCTTTGCCATTACCTCAAACATGAATCTAAAGAAACGCAAGCTCCTAAGATAAAAAAACTTAATTTTAATCGATAAAAATCTAATCTGGCAAAGCATTTTTTCATTGCCCTTCTTCTAAACTTGCTATATCCTCTAACCAAACGCTTTATTGGTCTCATGAATCTATTATTATGCAAGCATGGCAAAAATTTTTACTTCAACAAGAAAAAGAACTTGGTCCTGATACCGTCGATAAATGGCTGCGAAGCTTAAAAATAGTTCATTATGATGCCTGCAATTTATACTTAGAAGCTAATGATACTTTCCAGCAAGAATGGTTTGAAGAGCATATTCGCCATAAAATAAAAGGTTCATTGGTCAATAACAATAATAAGCAAATTAAAGTTCACGTATCTGCTGCTTCTACAAAAGAGCAACATCCTTATCGCTCACAATCTAGCCAAGAAAATTCCTCCTTTGATCTGCCTAACGACAAGTTCGAAAAGCAGCTGGAGCCTTTTTCTTTTAAATTTGATATCCGAGAGCCATCATATACTTTACAAAGTTTTATTCCTGTAGATGGAAATAAACTTGCTTATCAAGTAATTTGTGAAGCCACTAATTACCTTTATACCGCAGATAATGAGCAAAAAGATTTTCTAAAGCCTGAAGACCCTACTTTCAATCCTATTTATATTTATGGCGGAGCGGGAGTCGGTAAGACCCACCTGTTAATGGCAATGGCTCAGGAGCTACTTGCCCACAAATTAAAAGCTGTCTACATACGAGCAGAAACATTTACTGAACATGTTGTAAATGCTATTCGAGCAGGTGAAATGCAAACTTTTAGGAAAGCTTATCGTTCACTGGACGCCCTTATTATTGATGATGTACAGCTATTTTCGCGGAAAGGGGCTACTCAAGAGGAGTTATTTCATACATTTAACGCTCTTCATATTGAAGGAAAGCAAATAGTACTAGCAGCAGATGTTCCTCCTAGAGAGTTAAAAGATATAGAGGCTCGCCTTGTAAGTAGGTTTGAATGGGGTATTGCCCTATCAATGCAAGCACTACCTCAAGCTAATCTTAAGGAGTTGATTCAAGTAAGAACCTCTGCTCTTAACTTCCCATTAGCTGACGATGCTATTGAGTTTTTAATCAATACGTTCTCAAGCTGTAAAGGTATCATGCGAGCTTTGGATGCCTTAGTTCTACGGTCACACCTGCAAAGGCAAACTTTAAAAGGATACGACAAAACTCTACCACTAACATTAGTCAAAACGTACCTTTCAGATCTCATAGAATCTGAAAAATTGATCCATTTAACACCTGAACAGTTGATTCAAATAGTTTCTGAACATTATGGGATTCCTGTACAGGAGGTCTTAGGTAAATCCCAAAGCCGTGAATGCGTATTACCGCGAAAAATTGCTATGTTTTTATGCCGTAAAGAATTGGAACTACCATTCATGAAAATAGGAGAAATTTTTGAACGTGACCATTCTACTGTAATGACTAGTGTTAAACAAATTCAGAAAGCATATGATGGTAAAGATCCTGAGATAGCTGCAACTATTGTAAGCTTACTACGTAATTTACAAAGGAATTTAGGTTGGCATTCAAAACATACAGCAAAGCAATTAATCTCATCTGGCTCAGCTTAATCATTTCTTTACAACGCGCAATAGAGTATATACGTGTTATTGCATCGTACTACACTCGATCTTACCCTTTTTTAAAATGCGATCTTACCCTGCTATTACTCTATTTTTTTAAAAGCCCCTACCAGATTTCTAAACTTTTTTTAGAAAGTAGAAATAATGCAGATATACATGTCTACGGTGAAACTCCTTTAACAACTCTAGAGCTTATTGCTAAAGAAGCTAAAATTTTACCTCACGACACTGTATACGATCTAGGTTGTGGTACAGGTAGAACAACTTTTTGGCTTACTTACTTTACTAACTGCAAGGCTGTAGGAATTGAACAAATTCCATTCTTTGTTTCAGGAGCAAAAGCAATTAGCACGAAATATGACATTCATTCGGTCAAGTTCATTGAAGAGAATATTTTAGAAGCTAACTATGAGCTTGCCACTGTAGTCTATTTTTACGGCACTTCTTTTGAAGATGATTTTATCGTGGCTTGGATTGAAAAACTTTCAAAATTACCTAAGGGAAGCAAAGTAATTACGGTAAGTTATCCCTTATTTCATTATACGTCAGCAATTCGTTTTCCTTTAATTAAAGAATTTACTGCTCGTTTCACTTGGGGCCAAGCCCAAGTCTTCATCCAGTACAAAGCTTAAAAAGTCTGTATGCTAAAAGTGAAAATTTTAGAAGCTTATTTCTAACATCAAACAAGATATCAATTCCTTATTTATATAACGAAACAAGGGGTTAACTTTATCTTTGATCTTAGTAAATGATTTTCTATTTGAAGCTTTATTTTCCTCTTGCTAATATACTGTCATTTCTTAGAAAAAACTGCGTTTTTCAAAAATCCTTAATTTTACAGATAGGCGCAAAAGGAATAGGAAACACATGACCTATTTTACCCTAGCACCCCTAATTGCGAAATTTTAGAGATAAATGGAATAACGTGGGAAAGTAAAACTTCTTGGAAAGCTATCTATCTAACAACTTAAAACAAGATAGAAATAGCCACAAGAAAACCCTAAACCTTTTTTAAAGTTTTAACACATGTCGGAAAAAACTGCTCAAACCCCAGAATTCACCGGATGGCGGGCACTTCTTTGGCCAATTCATGCGCATGAGACTAAAAAGTTTCTGCCAATGGCCCTTATTATGTTCTGTATCTTGTTTAACTATACAGCACTACGCGATACTAAAGATGCTTTAGTAGTTAACACATCAGGAGCTGCTGCAATTACATTCTTGAAGCTCTACTGCGTTACACCTGCAGCTATTTTGTTTGTTATCATTTATGCTAAATTGACAAACCTATTTGATCGTGAAAAACTATTTTACATTATAGTTGCTCCATTTTTAGTATTCTTTGCTGCATTTGGTTTCTTAATTTCACCAAACTTAGATACATTACATCCATCTCCTGTGACTGTTGAAGGGTGGAAATCTTCAATTACTTTCATGCAAGGATTTACCCACGGGTTTATCGATCTATTTGCAAATTGGTCCTATTCCCTATTCTATGTATTAGCGGAAATTTGGGGTAGCGCGATGATCGCTCTTCTCTTCTGGCAATTTGCTAACCAAGTGACTCGTCTTAGCGAATCCAAGCGTTTCTATGGTCTGTTTGCTGTTATCGGTAACGTAGCTCTTATATTCTCTGGACAAACCGTAAGATTTTGTTCTGTAGATATTAAAGATTACTTCCCAGGAAAAACAGATGCTGAGCTCTGGCAATATTCCTTATACCTACTTATGGGTGCTGTGGTCATCATGGGTCTTGTTGCATTAGGTCTCTACCGCTGGATGCACACAAGTGTACTTACTGACCCTCTTTACTATGACCCTACTGAACAAGAAGGGAAAGGTAAGAAGAAGAAATCTAAGCCTGGCTTATCAGAAAGTATCAAAATCATTTTCAGTTCTCCAGAATTAGGATTTATTACAATCTTAATCATGGCGTACGGGGTAACTATCAACTTAGTTGAAGTACAATGGAAAGAGCAATTAAAACTATATGCTGCTGGTAATAAAGGTGTTTTCAACGCATTTATGGGTAACTTCTCCACCGCAACAGGTATTTTTACAATCTTGTTCGGACTTTTCTTAGGCTCTAACATCCTACGTAAAGTAAGCTGGTTTAGCGCTGCAGTTATCACTCCTACTGTTATCCTTTTTGGAGGATCAACATTCTTTATTTTCATTTTCGCTAGAGAGTGGGCTAATAGTATCTTAGAAAGTTTTAGCACAACACCTATTGTTGCTGCTACTTTCCTAGGTGCAACAATTGTTGTGATCTCTAAAGCAGTTAAATATTGCTTGTTTGACCCTACAAAAGAAATGGCTTACATTCCTCTTGATGAAGAATTAAAGAGTAAAGGTAAAGCTGCTGTCGACGTTATTGGTGGACGCGCAGGTAAAGCTGGTGGCGCATTTGTACAAAATATGCTTGTAGGTATCACAGCTGCAAAGAGCGTTGTTGAAATTGCTCCTATAGCTTTTGCTACATTTGCAATTGTGTCTCTCTTATGGATCTGGGCTGTAGGCGGTTTGAGCAAGAAAGTTGCTGCTGCTGTAGCTGCTAGAGAAGCTGAAAGACAAGCAGCCAAAGCTAGTACTGTATAATCAATTAAATTGAACTTATCGATTTAAATGGACAACAAGGGGGATTGAGTATATTTCTCAAATACCCCTTGTTTTATTTTTAATCCCTTGTACACAAATAGTCTAATTTTTTCTTAATGGACTCTGCTGATGACTAAATTAATTCATGTTTTTATCTGCGCTCAACTTGCAATAACGCTAATACCAGACGCCTTACCAGCCCTTGAGCTGATTAATAAACAGAGTGCTATTAATAGTTCCTCTAAACAAATCTTGCTCAATAACCGCGTTTTAGCAAAGGTAAACAACAAATCAATTACCGTAATGGATGTTATGAAGAAAATGGACCTCTTTATATTTAGAGAGTCAAATGGAATTCAACCAACGTTACAAGATAGATATCAATACTATAAAGTTAATTGGCTCTACTTTTTGCAAGATCTCATTGATGAAGAACTCATCATGTCAGATGCTAGAGAAAAGAAAATGGTCGTTAATGATGCTACAGTTCGGGAAGAATTAGAAAAAGCATTTGGTCCTAATGTGCGAGCAAATATTGCTACTTTAGGCTTAACTTATCAAGAAGCATGGGATCTATTATGCAAAGATTTAACTGTAGAGCGCATGCTAGGAGTTTCTAACTGGAAAGCTGATATGGCTGCTTCTCCTGCTCTTGTGCTTAGTACTTATTACCAAAAATCTGCTTTATATCAGAAAGAAGGAAGCTGGACTTATCAAGTTATTTCATTTAGACATATTAATGGTGAAGTAGCACAAAAATATGCAAATGAAGCTTATAGTTTATTAGGAAGTTCTAGACAAATTCCTGACAGCTTACAAAATAAAATAAAACAAGATCTGCAACAAGAACCACTTTTATCTATTAATGTTTCGAAAGAGATTAAGCAAAGTACAAAAGAGATTGCAACTGACCTACAGCAAATACTTAATCAGCTCAAGGAAGGGGAATATAGTAAGCCTGTTTTAGCTGCTAGTAAAGTAAAACAAGAATATCTTTATCGCATTTTTTATCTTAAAGAGCGCAAAAGTCAAGAAGCGATAAACTTTGAAAATGTGGAGCAGGAAATTAAATCAGAACTCGCTAACATGCATTTCATAAAAGAAAAAGAGATCTACTTAAAGCGTTTAAGATCATATTTTTTTATTGAAGATTTTACGAAAGGGCATGGAGATAATTTCGAACCTTTTATCATTTATTAATCTTAATTGTCTAAATAAGTAGGAGCAAATATGGGTGTAGCTAATCTTAATGAGCTACTAACCTTTTTAAATAGCCTTGGTACGCGAGCTAAAAAACATTTATCACAAAATTTTTTGATCGATCAAAACATTTTAAATAAAATAGTCGATACAGCTCAACTTGAAGAAAACGATATTGTTTTAGAGATTGGGGCAGGTCCAGGCGCTCTATCAGAAGCTCTTTTGAAAACTGGAGCTACTCTCATCGCTGTTGAGAAAGACCCTATTTTTGCTCAAGCTTTAAACCGGTTTAAAACAGAGTATCCTAAAAGCGAATTTTTTTGTGACGATATCTGTACCTTTGATATTGCAGCTTGTATACGTCCACGATTACTACCAGGTAAAAAAGCCAAAGTCATTGCCAATCTCCCCTATCAACTGACTTCACCTATCTTAGCACAATTTCTTCCGTTGCATGAACTATTCTCTGACCTCATATTTATGGTGCAAGAAGAGGTAGCACAACGAATAGTTGCACCTGCAGGTAGCTCTGAATACAGCTCCCTTTCTCTATTTGTTAAAGTTTACAGTGAACCTTTTTACGCATTTAAAGTCAGCCATAACTGCTTTCATCCTAAACCTAAAGTAGATTCAGCTATTGTAAAATTAAAGCTGCATGAACCTCCTGCTGTTTCCGATCTAGAAAGCTTTTTTAAAGTTACCCGTACTGCTTTTCAGCATCGACGCAAAATGTTGCGTTCTTCTCTTAGCAAACTTTATTCTTCTACTGCAATCAAAATTGCTTTAGGAAAAGCTCAATTACCGGAGACAACACGACCAGAAGAGATAACCCTGACTCAATTTATTACCTTTTTTGAATATTTAAGATTACCAGAATTAGTGTAATTCCTTTGACTGATCTCATCCTTTCCCGTATAATCTTGCTTTAATTTATTAAATAATTGCTCATTATATGATTTCTCCTGAAGATTTTTTTAAAGTAGATATACGATCTGGAACAATTGTCAAAGCTGAAGAATTCCCCAAGGCAAAAAAGCCTGCTTATAAAGTATGGGTTGACTTTGGGGATCAAATAGGGATCAAGCAAACATCTGCTCAAATTACAGCTTTATATGAAGTTACAGAACTTCCTGGACGAAAAGTTGCAGGAGTTATCAACCTACCGATTAAAAATATCGCAGGATTTGTCTCAGAATTTCTTTTATTGGGATTTGAAGTTGATCGTAAAATTGTTTATTTAATCAATGTCGATCTGAATGTCCCTAACGGGACGAAACTATCTTAATTTTAAAGTTATTAATCCCTATTTTATTTCTTATTAAAGGCTCTCATATGCGTATAAAATACACCATAGCTAGTGGTCTGGCTATGTTTTCGATGTTTTTTGGATCAGGTAATTTAGTTTTTCCTTTGGCTATCGGGCAAGCTTCACTAGATAGCTGGTTTTATGCTTTTTTAGGTTTATTATGCACAGGAGTTTTTATTCCTTTTCTCGGTCTTTTTGCAATTATCTTATACGAAGGTAACTACCAAGGCTTCTTTGATCAGACTGGAAAATGGATGGGAACAATCATCGCTTTCTTTACTTTATCTTTACTAGGTTCATTTGGTGTCATTCCCCGCTGCATTACTGTAGCACATGGAGGCATACAGACGATTTACCCCACTTTAGGTTTAATCCCATTCAGCCTTCTTTTTTGTGGTTTAGTTGTATTATGTACTCTAAGAAAAGATACTATTATGAGGATATTAGGAATGTTTCTAACCCCTATCCTCCTTACAGGATTAGCGATCTTAATAGGATACGGAATATTTTCAGCCCCTGTTGTAGAACCTAGCCAAACCCCCACTTTATATAATTTCAAAGTAGGCTTTACACAAGGTTACCAAACAATGGATCTCTTAGCAGCTTTCTTCTTTTCAGCTGCTATTGTACAAGAATTACGCAAACAGACTTCCACTGCGAAACTTTTGTCCACTAGCTTGTTATCCAGCTTAATAGGTGCCAGCTGTTTAGCAATCGTTTACCTCGGATTTGTTTACTTAGGGGCTGCTTACGCTCCTTTAACTAAAGGTGTTTCACCCGAGCTCATCTTACCTACAATAGCTCATCATATTATGGGATCTCATGCTGCAATAGTTCTAGCTATGGTTATCCTGTTATCTTGCTTTACTACTGCTATCGCTCTAATATCGATCTATGCAGAATACTTGAGCAAGTTTTTTTATGGTCATCAGAAGCAATATGCGACAATGGTTTGTATTACATCAATACTTGCTTTTGTCATATCTACCTTTGAATTTCGGGGAGTTGCTAATTTTTTAGCTCCTATTTTAAGTATTATCTACCCAGCTCTGATAGGACTTACTTTAACAAGCATTCTTGCATGGAAGTTAAAACAGACACGATATAAAAATTACATTTTGCCTCAAATCGTATTTTATAGTGTGCTTATAGCCTGTCTGCTCAATAGATAAAGTTCTAATTAATAGAGACTATAGTAAAGCAGAAAAATAAAAAGCTTATCTGCTTTATAATTTTTAAAATTTAATTAAAGGATTGGGATATGAATAGTAGTATAGATCTTAGCGCAGGCAAAAAGATTAAGATTTAAGTTGTCAAAATTTTTTAAGACAGCGACGTATAGATGGCGACATATTTGCTATAAAGCTTTTACCAGAATTAAGTGGTAATCGTAATTATAACTTAAGGCACTGCACCCCTCTAAAAGCTATTATAACTCTGTATTCTTTCCTCTATCTACTCGGCATGGCAATAATGACCAAGCCATGCTGATTAGCATAATCAATCGCTTCTGGATCTAAGATGAGGGTTTTTTCAGCTTCAATAGCTACAGCTGCAGCCTTAATTTTGACCAATTTCTGAATTGTATTTAAACCGATTACAGGCACATCAAAACGAAAATCTTGCTGTGGTTTAGCTGTCTTGACCATAACGCAACCTTCACGTGCAATCTGTCCTGCTCGTTCAATACATTGGTCTGTTCCTTCCATCGCTTCAATGGCAACAACACTTTGTTTCTTGATAATTACAGTCTGCCCAATATCTAACTCACCTAGTTTTAAAGCCAATTTCCAGCCCAAGGCTATATCAGTAAGAATCGCTTCGGTAGGTTGTTTTTGAGTGAGAACTCCCTCTTTAGCTAAATATTTTTTCAAATATTCAATAGAATTCAGAACATGTATTCCATTTTTTTCAAAAGTTTCTGCAATCTCTTTAAGAATGGTATCAGCTCGTTTATCTTTAAGCCCTAACCAAAGTTTTATTGTTGTCCAATCCATGTGTAGTAATGATAGGTCAAAGATGCTCTTATGGTGTACTCGCCCTACGAGTATTAATTGAGTTATTTCCCGCTTTCGGCATTCTTTAATCGCTTTTCCTAGCTGAGTAAGATACAACTCTACATGTTCCGATACGAATACAAATAAATCTGGAGAAGTAATATTTTTGATTGATATTAGAAAAGGATCTTTACCAGAAGCACAAAGTTCCTGCAAAGTTAATAAAGGCATTTTTCCTTCCCCTGCAAGAACCGCAATTTGTTGCGAAAATACTTTGTGCTGCTTGTTATCCATGCAATGTATGTTAAAGAGCTTTGCTTACAAACTGCTTAAGCTGCTCTGTACGCATTAGTCCTTGGTGAGAATCAACTTTCTGTCCATCTTTGAATACAATTAATGTAGGAATGGAAGTTACTCCAAACTGAGCAGTAACTCCTGGAGCTTCTTCAACATTCAATTTAGCAACTTTAACTTGATCTCCCATCTCTTGTGCTAGTTTCTCTAGCTCAGGTGCAATCATCTTACAAGGTCCACACCAATCGGCATAAAAATCTACAAGTGTTACACCTTGAGAGATAGTTGATTGAAAGTTTTCATCATTGACTTGGAGTATATTTTGATTAGCCATAGTATGTTCCTTATTTCATCAAATTTATAAAAAGACTTCTTAGAAAAATAAAGAGATGACCATTACTTATAAAAACAGCCATCTCTTATTAAAAATTTGGAAAAACTGAAGTAATTAAGCGCTTGCTTTGGCACTAACACGTGCACTAAGACGAGATTTTGTACGGCTCGCTTTATTGTCTTTAAATACGCCTCTTTTCACACCTTTGTCCATTAAACTGTATACCGCATTGAGCTTATCACTGATTTGTGTAGCGTCCCCAGTCTTAGATAAAGCTTCTTCAAAGTTACGAACTGCTGTACGTACTTTTGATTTGAACATTTTATTTATAAGACGACGTTTCTCATTTTGCAGGTCACGCTTAATAGCTGTGGGGACTTTAGTTTTAGTTTTAGGTTTATCGTTAGCCATTATTCCTCTTAGGGTTATAACATCTTGCAAGCTAAATAGTTCTTGCTTTTAATCATTTTTCTTAAAGTTACTAATCATAATTTATCCTTCATGAAAAGTCTATAAAAATCTTATATTCAAATAAGCTGTTTTTAGCATGCAACTACATTAACAGCAAGACCTCCTTTCGAGGTTTCTTTATAAATTGCTTTCATATCTTTACCTGTCTGCAACATGGTTGCAATCACTTGATCTAAGCTAACAATGTGATGACCATCGCCATGCAATGCTAATTGTGCAGCATTAATCGCTTTAATTGATCCCATAGTGTTACGCTCAATACAAGGTATTTGCACTAAACCACCAACTGGGTCACAGGTTAAGCCTAAATTATGTTCCATTCCAATTTCTGCCGCATTTTCAATTTGCTCAACAGTTCCACCTAATACAGCTGTTAGGCCAGCGGCTGCCATCGAACAAGCAACGCCAACTTCACCTTGACATCCTACCTCAGCTGCAGAGATAGAAGCTCCCTCTTTATAAAGGATACCAATTGCTGCTGTTGTCAAAAGATAAGTAATGATCCCCTCTTCATTTGCACCTGGAACAAACTTTATATAATACTGTAGTACTGCAGGTAAAATGCCTGCTGCCCCATTGGTTGGAGCGGTTACAACTCGCCCTCCAGCAGCATTTTCTTCATTAACAGCCAATGCAAATAAGCTTACCCAATCCATAATAACAGAAGGATTACTTGCAAAATTAGAGTCATTTTCTGTTAATTTGCGATATAATTGAGCAGCTCGTCGTCTCACATTAAGCCCACCTGGCAAAATCCCCTCTTGCTGACATCCTCTATCGATACAGCTTTTCATAACAGACCAAATGTTTAATAAGCCCTGGTTCACCTGTTTTTCAGAGCGCCAAGTCAGCTCATTTGCCATCATTATTTGTGCTATTGTCAGATTATTTTTTTTACAATGTGTCAATAACTCTGCTGCAGTTTTAAAAGGATAGGGTAGAATGTGGGATTCGTATGTAGTCTGTGGTTTAGAAATTTGATCATGATCTACAATGAATCCACCACCGACTGAATAAAACGTCTTGCTAAAAAGTTCCCCCCCCTCTTTTCCATAAGCTACTAGAGTCATAGCATTCGAATGATAAGGAAGACGTTTTGACTTATGAAAAATTAAATGATCTTTTTCAAAGTATTTTACAGGATACTTGCCCATTAGAGTGAGCGTCTGCTGCGTTCTTATAGAGTTTATCCTGTTAAAAACCTCATTGGGGTCAATACCCTCAGGAGACTCTCCCTCAAGGCCTAACAGTACCGCGATATCTGTGGCGTGCCCACGTCCAGTAAGACCCAGCGAACCAAAAAGTTGAGTCTTAACACCGGCTACATGGGATAAAAGGTCGTGCGAATGTAAAAGATTCACGAATTGCCGAGCTGCACGCATAGGTCCCACTGTATGTGAGCTAGATGGACCTAAACCAATAGAGAAAAGATTGAAAACGCTAATTGCCATATTTTTTTAAGCTTTTTATATCTATTTGAATTGCTTTATCCCCTCTAGTTCGATAAACCTAGTAATTTGTCTAATTTGCCTGCTTGTTCCAGCGCATAGAGATCATCACAGCCTCCAACATGAGTATCACCAATAAATATTTGGGGTACTGTAGTTCGTCCATTTGCTCGTTCTATCATTTCAGCACGTCGATTCGGCTCTTGTGTAATATCAACTTCTATATATCCAATGCCTTTTTGTGCTAATAACTGCTTGGCCTTAATACAATAAGGGCAAGTCGGCTTTACGTAGATAACAATTTGTTGCATATTAACATTCTCTTTTAGTAAATAGTCGATCGAATAAAGGGTAGTATTCATCCCGCAACAAACCAGTGCGAGGCTCGCTATTGTATATAATCTGCACATTTTCTTGTTACTAATAAAACGGATGAATATGCTATTCAATTTATTTATCATCTCTTAGCGCCTCCCTCTTTAAAAATAATGTTGGCATTTCCTTAAAAAGGTTCGCCTTTATTTAAAAAAAACATACAATGAAAAGTGTTTAAAAAAATAAAAATATAAATAATTGGTATAAAATGATTACACTTACAGATAATAATAATTATGGTGGAGCTGGAATTTTACCCTATTGTGATTATAAGGGTAACAGGTATCTTTTACTAGGGCAAGAACTGCACTCGACATATTGGGGAAGTTTCATAGGTGAAAGAGATAAAGGGGAGGCAGATCCCTCAGTTACAGCAGCTAGAGAGTGCAATGAGGAGACTTTAAGCGTGCTAGGTGACCAGGCCTCTTGGGAAAATAAACTGAATAAAACGAATAGAGTGGCAAATGGTGTATTCAAAATTACTAATGACACTCATAGAACTGTAGTCTACTGTGTTCGCATTAATCTACAAAATGGTGAAGATTTAGAAACAGCAAGAAATGAGTTTACAACACGGCGAAGCCAACCCAATCTTCCCTATTTTAAAAAAGATAAGTTAGCTATCCGTTGGGTAAATATCAAAAAAGTTCAAGAAACATTAGATTTAAGAATTCAAGGTAGATACAAGCGAAATAATGGAACAAACGCTCATGAAATTATTGTCGGTAAAAATCCTCCAGCACCTATTACGCTAGACGGTAAGTTTCTTAGGCAAATTTCCCCAGCAAAATCCCTTGTAGATAAGTTAAATAATTTACAAAACTCTCAACAATGCCGTGGGCAAGACGCTTTTTAGCTAAATAATTAAGGGATAGTAAAAAGGGGTGGTTGGAAAAGAAAATACTCCTATAGCCACCCTCTTTTCTTCAAGAAAACATAGGGCCCCCAGCAAGAAAGAACCATTAACACGACTGCAAATGGATAACCAAATACCCATTCTAACTCTGGCATGTAGCGAAAGTTCATACCGTAAATAGTTCCCACTAGCGTTGGAGGGAGAAATAATACAGCTGCAACAGTAAAAGCTTTTATAATCTTATTTTGTTGAATGCTGATAAAACCTAAGTTTGCCTGTAAAAGGAAATTTGTGGTTGAATTTAAAAGCGTTGAATATTCTTTCATGGATCGCAAATCGTTCTCAATCGTTTTGATACGGAGTAAAGAATCTTTGCTTAATCTTAAAACCTCTGTCTGACTAAGAAAGTTAAGCATCCGAGCTAAGCTAACTATATCTTCATGTAACTTAGACATCTGGCTATCAGTACGACCTATAATTTGAATCATTTTTTTAAGATTCGTTTCACCAATTTTTAAGTCTTCATCTTCAAAAATCGTAGAAGTAATATGTTCTAAGCAACTTTTAGTCTTGCGTAAACCTTCAGAAATATCATCTGATATCGTTTCTATAATTCCTAATGCTAATTTATCGACAGTATCAATATGCTGCGGTTCAATTGTTTTTAATTTATACTTGAATATATGGAATGTGTGGAGCTCTACATAACGAACAGTAATCAGGTAATTAGCATTAACAACCAAGCTTAAAATTTCTGTCTTTAAAGGACTATAAGAGTCTTTATTCGATACAAAACCTGTCATGAATAATGTATGATTTCGAGTGTAAAAACGACTCGAATCATCAATTCTTTGCATCTCTTCAAGCGTTGGGATATCTATTTTCAATAGGCTTTCAACCAACTCTTCTTCTTCCCTCGAAGGATTGAGCATATCAATCCAAATAGGATCTTGCCCGTTTATACATGAATGTAGACTTTGTTCTAGAGGTTGTACCCCTTGTGCTGTTAAGCGAAAATAATAAAGCATAGTATGTTTTATATATTTTTTTATTCAAAATAAGAGCTTATTATATTTTCTGTAAGACAAAAACTTTTGTTTTATAAAAATTAAATTAAAAAAAATAACATTTAAATAAACAGAAGAATCTCTTCTTATACTGAGCAGTAACAGTACTCGTTAGAGTGGTCTATCGGCGCTTAACTTCTTTTCTGGAGAAGCTGAGTGTGCATGCATTGTCTGATCACTCGATTTTAAAACACGTTTTTCTGAAATTAAGTAGGAACGGCTTATAGGCCCTCCTCCTATACAGCTACTTGTTAAAAGGAGTAATAATGTACATCTAAAAAAATTAATTTTTATAGCTTTCATTTTAACTTAAAATCTAAAGGTTTAATAATAACAACAATTAAAAGAAATTCATCATCATTACCTTTTAAATAATTGTTTGTATTTTTATTTTCAACAAAATTTTAATAAAAATACAATTAAGCGTAACCGTTCAGTCCTAATGAATAGAGCAAAAAAGAGGGGATATGTCTTAAGTTCTTCTGATACTTAAGACATAAGGGAAACTATAAAAGGATAAACTA
>JARBTQ010000007.1 GCA_029240075.1 Chlamydiales bacterium | reverse complement strand
GATTTGCGCTAAATCCCAGTTGATAAGAAATGCTGTCGCAAGTTTTTTAGATAACCCTACTTATGAAAAGTATCTTAATCCAACTGCGTAACTCCTAAATGTCTAAGATAATCTAATTGTTTCACGTATAAAATTTTAATCTAAAGCTTTTCAAAAAGAGTCATGATTGGTATAGAAAAAGTTAAGACCTTTATTTTTACATACCGGTTCTCAAGGTAAGGATTCGCAAGAGGCTCAATATAAGGCTTGATTTCTATTGCCTATATAAAGCAATAAAGGCATATGAACTGATGGTATCTGTTATACTGCAACTATTACCGTTTTTTCATGTTGGACGAGTAAAATAGGGACCATTGCGATAGATATAAAACTCCGCAATTTGATCTCTATAAAATTATTACACCAACATAATGAACTGGTACACCTCTTTTGCATTAAGAAGGATATTTTCCTTATTCGTTTTTATTCGATAGCAAAATACGCTTTAGCTCATTTTGCGTTTTACAAGGGAGACCCTAAGGAGTTAATAACTTCAAAAGGCCTCTAACTGAAATTTGTCGCTTACAGAAAGGGCTGGCTATATTCAAAGTGAATCTTATTTTATAGGTTACTTTAGAAGCTGTATAGGAAGGCAACCATCATAAGCAAAGTTTTATAAGCAATTAATTGTACAGTTACCATTATACCAATATGTGTGGCTGTTTTTAAATACACAGGAAAGAAAATGTTCACTTTATATACAGAAAAAGATTTGTATAACTCTATTAATAAACAATTGACCGAAGAAAACCCTACTAATATTTATAAGTATGAAAATAACGAAATAACAATTTCAATATCTACAAAAACTTATCGTGTTTTCAAACTAATCTTTCACGAAGAAGTCATGATCTCTTTTGGAGATAGAGAAACCAGTAAAGATGCAGTTACAGCTATCTACACAAAATATCAAAGTATCTACAATGGTTTACCTAACTACAAAATAAGGCTTGAAACTTTAAAAGAAAAAGCTGTTTCAATTAAATGTTTAAATGTCTCCGATCAGATCTTAATGAAAATCAAAAGATTACTTAACCGAAACAGAATCATCATTAAAAAAATTGAACAAGATACCCTGTTAGAGGGAGATAGACCAGATCCTACCAAATCTTCACCTAAAAAATAGTAATTCTTAAAATAGGGGGAAAGCCCCCCATAGATTATTTATACATTTAAAATACTTATTGAGGTAATTTAATCACTTGACCTATCTGCAACCGATCATCTGAAAGCTTATTGTGGTTTCGCAACTTATCTACATCAATATTATATTTACGGCCAATTTTCCATAAATTATCCCCTTTTTGGATAATATAAGTTCGCTCCTTGCGTTGAAAGGAAAAAAAACCATCATTTTTTTTAGTAGGTTCAACTCTGGAAAATATAGCTGCTTTAGCTGAGGTAGAACTAGGAATTGTGGTAGCTTTCTCGTTCATCAACTTTGATACAGGTGTGGGCGTTAGTACCGGAATACTCTTATTTACTAGCTGAGCTTGCTGCTTTAAAACATCTTGCGGGATAAAACGAGCTAAAGCTTGGATATGTTCATATTTTTCAGGAATATTTTCCCCTGCAAAAGCATATAGAGTTGCTGCAGCTTGTTTTCTCACAGCATCGCTACGCAAGCTCATAAGCAAGCATTGGGCAAAGAACTCAGCTTCTTCGGTCTTTTCATTTAATAAGCTAAGCACTTTAATAGTCTGGGTATCATTAAGCCTTTTAGATGCAAAAGCACTGTCTATTTTTAATAGCAAATAGGCACCATTTCTAGAGCCCACCTCAATATAATCAAGTAAAAATTTTTGTCTGCGCGCCTCAGAAAGATCTTGAGCAATTCTTTGCCCTTGCGTAAAGCTTTCAAGCATCTCCCAAGTTCCGTCAAGTAATAAACGTAGCAACTGTTTATTATCAATTGAGGTTTCAGACCTTTGCAAAAGAGTTTTTACTGCTAAAAATTCTTGTGATAGATAAAAAGTCTCCGCCAAAGAGGGATTAAAATCAAAACTTCGTTCTTTTAGTAGTCTAAAGATGCCTTTGTCTTTGATAGGCCATTTTTCCACTTTCGTATAAGTTGTAATAGCTTGGTATTGTTGATCCGTTAGCCCTGGGAAAATTGTTATCTTTTGTGAATCTTCAGATAAAGCAATTTGACGTTGTTGTAAAGCTATGCCTGGTAATGACTTTTCTAAATCAAAATTGTGAAAGCTGACCAAGGCGGCCAAAGCTAAATCACGTTGAGTAAATCCTTCTTCCACCAGCTTAGTATCATTCAGTTTAGCAATCAGCTGCTCAAAAGCCATCTCTTTAAAATTAGAAAGGATTTCTCTATTTGTAAAACTGGTTTCTATTAAAGGGGGCTGTTGTTGGTCTACCGTAGCTGGTTTAAGGTCATATGCAATTGGAGAACGATCTTTCTGTGCTAGACTCATATAGCAAAATGTAGCAACCATTGCTAGATTAATTCCTAAGCTTACAAAAAGAAATTGCCCTAATAGACGGTTACGTGCAATTAAAGGATGATCTGACCCATATGATGATGATGATGTAAATAGCCGATCTTCTTCAGACATATCTCCGGCTTTCCCCCTAATAAAACTCCAAACAATACCTTCTAATATGTATTCGAAATGATAAGAGGCAATTTCAAGCTGCGCCTCTTATAAAAAGTCTTTCCCCTACACTTTAGGTCATAACCTAGAAGTATGAAAAAAGCAACTCATTCATTCTCCTTAACTTTAGTACTAGTAATATAGCATCTTAATGCCATTTCAGCAATTTATTATCTTTCAAAGTAGATCTTTTGCTAAATATCTTTTATAGAAAATTTATAAAATCAACCGAAAAAGGGTTCTGCAAAAGATATTACTCAATTTTACCTTCGAGATAGATAAGGTAAACTTGGTTCGAAACTTGGCACACTTATCGCAATAAAAGATAAACAACTTTTAAAATATTTTACCCCTCTACTGCCTATTACAACTGTATTTATAGAAGGTGCTAAAAGAGCTACAATATTTGTTAAATTTTAAAAAAGGTCTGATCTAAGAAATGGAATTTTCAAATAGACTAAGTTATACCTATCTTTCAATCCATTTCCTATTTACTACATTCGTTTCAGGATGTGTTTCTAAATTAGATTATCAAAAACCTAACATACCTATTGCCACAGATTGGACAAGCTTCTACGAAAGGCCAAAATCAACTTCATTTTCACATAAATTGGTTACAGACTTAAATGGATGGGGCAAACTTTTGCAAGACCCTTTACTTGAGGCTTGGATACAGAAATTTCAAACTTATAATTTAGACCTTAAATTAGCTGCTTTACATATACTTGAACTACGTACTACGTACAACATCGCTGAAAAAGAGCTTTATCCCCATCTACAAACAAGGGGGCAAGCGGCTAAACAACAACAAAGTTTAAATAGTCCTGTTAGGATTAATTTACCGCCAGCTTTCACCTCCGGAAGTTCGCGTAAAAACCATCTTTTTCAAATAGGATTTGATGCTCAGTGGGAATTAGACCTTTTTGGAGCCATAGGAAACGCAAAGCAAGCTTCACTCAAAGAAATTTATGGAGCTTTAGCAAGTCAGCAAGATCTACGAGCTACTCTATTAGCTGAATTAATAAATTCTTATATTACTATGCGCAGTTTGCAACAGCAAATAAGTATTCATAAGCAACATTCTGAAGTACAGGAAGAAACTCTAATTTTAGCTAAAGCAAAGCTTCGCTCTGGGTTAATAAGTGAGCTTGACGTTTTACAATCGGAAGCTCAGCTAGCTATGACATACGCCCAATTACCAGCTTTACAAAAGCTCTATGACTCCTGTATTTACCGTATAGCAACCTTGTTAAAGGAAAATCCTAAACAAGTCACGGAACAATTACACTGCAATAAGAACAAAGAAACGATACAGTCTTGGTGGTTAACACCTGAATGGGTTATCCCAATAGATACTCCCTCAGAGGTTTTACGGCGACGTCCTGATATTCGCAAGGCTGAATATGAACTTGCCGCAGCCACAGCACGCACTCAAGCTGCTATAGCTGATTTTTTTCCACATTTTAGTCTCATAGGGTCAATTGGTCAATTAGGCTCTCATCATGATCAAATTTTACAATCTAATAGCTCCTTTTGGAGCTTTGGTCCCTCTGTCAACTGGTCTTTACTTGACTTTGGAAGAGTTAGAATAAAAGTAAATGTACATAAAATTAGACAAGAAGCCGCTCTTGTACGCTATGAACAGGTCATTTACAAAGCTCTAGAAGAAGTCGAGAATCGATTAACTAACTACTCTTATACTAAAACTAAAGTCAGCTCACTTGAAAAAGCGGTTGATGCAAACAACCGATCTTTGAAATTGGCAAAGGAGCTTTATAGTCAAGGTATATTGCCTTTTTTAAATGTGCTTGAAGCTCAAAATAATTTTCTTAATTCCCATTTATCGTTAGTACAGAGCCAGACTGAGATATGGATAAACTTGGTCTCTCTAGCAAAAGCTTTAGGGCCACAACTTCCCAGTACTGAAGAAGAGTGATTGTTTTTTTATGAAAATTTGACTTTCTATAGGTCTCTAGCAGGCAACTCTGTAACTTAGCTATTCAATACCTTGGTGCACTCCTCATAAAATTCTAACGCTTCCTTTTGCACATTCAGAGCTTGGTCGTTCCAGTTTTCTTGAGCTACAAGTTGGTGTACTTTTGTAAGGCTCATCTTAACGAGATCAATGCCCTTACCTTCACTAAGAAAGCTAAGGTCACTTATAAAAATGGTAGGACTTCTTATAATCGCTTTTTCAGATATCACAGTGGGTATATCTATTACTTGGATGATCTCAGTGCAAGGTACTAAACACTTAGCTGCTTTAACTGATTTATTTGTAAGCAGCTTATATAAACTTTTATAACACTTAAGTCGTAACGCTGGAAAAGCGCTGAAATTAGTAGTCTGATAATCTTTCAAAGATTTTAAAATCTGATCTAGTAATTTATCATCTGCCCAGAGTATTCGAAGGTCATTCTTAGTCTTAGTCTCATTCCAAACAATAAAATCTTCAGAAAGCAATGGTTCAAGCCCCTCCCTTACAATATCGGGTAATCGTCTAATACTACTAACTATATTAAATTGGAGACCTGTCAAAAATTGCTCCTCAAAATTATGATTATTTAGCTCTTGTGTGCCAAAGAATGATAAGTACACTTCGATATATGCAAGTCTGAATCTTCTAAACAGTTGTAATTGTACAAAATTGGTATCAGGCCGATCCCTTGTAGTTACAAAAGCATGTAAACTATCTGCTAAGGATAATAGTAGAACTTTATAAAAAGGGTTCAGTCTTAGATGATTTTTTTTTGTAAGAATCAGGTTAAATAAAGAAACAGCTTTCAAAAGTGAAGTCTCCAAATTATAACCAATTAAATTTCTAAGGACTTCTGTAAATGACTTACCCAAATCTTCATCGCTACAATGTTCTATAATCCCCTTTTCTATAGATTCTTCCATTAATGAAGCAGCATGCATAATCTGCACAGCGTCAAAATGGATAGCTTCTTCAACTGATCTTTTGATAAGTGCTATATACAAATCTGCTCGCATCTCTGCATGCTCAAGCCATTCTTGCCGTTTATCTAAATCGCTACAAATAATACGAAGGCATGCCTTTATATGGTAATTTCCATAAAAAATTGGGGCATTAGCTAATATGCTGCACATGACGTGTAAAAATCTCTCAGGAAATTTAATATCTGCACGCTTAACTTGTTCACTAAAAAATCTGAATATCTCGATATAGCTAGATATTTCCCGTTTTTGGGCCATTGATAGAAGTAAAAAATTTTGCGAGTCACACCAATGCTCATCATTTAGAAGCAATGGATTGTTTTGATTATATTCGATTAAGAACTGACTTACTTGCTGTATTAAAGTAGTCTCTTGAGTATCTATAAGGTAGCCTAAGATATTTGCCAAACAATCTCTGCGATAAGTCTCCTCTCCTATAAATAAGTGAAGCTCGATTGCCTTAGCAAAAAGAACCTTTATTTCATTTACGATGGACGTTTTTGATCTATTCGAGTTAAGCCAAGTAATATGATGATAAATCATTCTATCTAAAATTTTGATATAAGATTCAGAATCGCTTAACAACACATCGCTACGCTGAAACCATAGTTGGAAGGCTAGATTTAAATCCTCAATTTTTTTTGTAGAAATAAGTAAATCCATGACTTTAAAATAAATTTGTCGAAAATAGGTAGGCAAATTTTCATGAAGCCAAGGTAAATGCTGTTGCACATCTACAGTAGAGTCGCAAGTTAATAAATAATGAATCACATTCTTTAAAGGTTTTTCCCAGCTATTCTTTTTCCCAACATGTTTAACTGTAAAATTTATGTAATTATCCAGAGTATATCTTACCAAGAGAAAATAAGAGATTTTAGAAAACCAGCGATTTATGAAGCTAGAAGTTTTCTTTGCTTCGAAAACTTCATCATAAATATTTTTTAGAAGTTCTGTACGTTTTTTTATAATAGCTGTAGTGACAACTTCAGCAATATAATCCTGCCAAAAAGATCTCAAATCATTATTGACATCTGTAAAAGTCAAATATTCTTTAAGATAATTCCACGCAAATTTACTGAAAATAGTTTCTGAACGCTCTAAGCAAGAAATGATAAATGGACAAATAATTTCTTGTTCAAAATCAAGATGATTAGGATCAAATGTTCGATTCCAATTAAAATAGTTTGTTATGGTTTTCCATCTGCTTTTAACGATTTCCGAAATCTCTAACTCTTGATCGGTAGCCTTTCCAGATCTATGATGGATACAGTCCCTTAATTTAGGAACGATCTCCGCTTTATCTAAGACAGGATCATTCTGTGCTAATAAGACTTTGTAGAAATTAGAGAAAATTTCAAATGCTTCATCTACTTTATTGATTTCACAACACTTTCTTAACCAAGATGCGGTATATTCTATTCTATCTTCAGAGCTAATAGGCAAGGACAGATTTTGGACTATTTTACCTAATAAAAATGTATCATTAGGGCTACTTTCAACTCCATATACTAACTCTTTGACTAGATGCTGATACTCTTCTATTCGATCATGCCAGATATTCCAAGCAGCTATTTGAGTCATAAATTCATACGCTTGTTGATACAAGTTTGCATTTAGCAATATTTGACTCGACCTAACCACTATTGATGATAGAGCCCCAGGTGTAAAGTAATTAGTCCACCCTTTATCGCAAATTTTAGTTACTATAAGTTGTATACGTTGTAATCCCTCTTGCAAAGAGGTTTTTTGCATAAAAAGATCTAATAAAATCTTATTTAGAATTACAGTGTAAAGATCTGCTAAATTTGTCTCAATACCAAAAAAATAACCACTAGTTTCTCCACTCTCTACAATTGCAATACTTTGCTCGAAATCAAATACTCTACACCCTTTTGAACCAATAAATTGAGCTAGTTGTATTTTAGAGGGCAGGCAAGCTTTATCATTTGACCATTTTATAGGTATTACGAGCGTAAATAGTCTGGAATAGAGATCTCTCCTCCATTCTTTCTTATATTTTTTCAACTCGTTGATCTGTTTTAGCACAAACTTTAAGCATAAAATAGTTTCATTGGCTGAAATCGATGGGCCTGTAATTTGCAAGCTAGACTGCAAATTACTAGTTTTTTGAAATGGTTCTAGAGACCTTTCTTTAACTAATATCTTAATATAGCTGGCAAATTTTTCATAATAGCAGCTCCATAGTTTATGCTCTTCAGCTAATTCTACTAAATTTATACTTATACTGTCGGTCTCCAAATCTTTATCGTAATTTTCATGCTCTATTAATACATTCAATATATCATGCAGATTTAAGCTATCATCTACTGCATTACAAATTTGTATTCCGACATCATCTAATATTTTCTTTTGCTTTGGCAATCTAGCTAGCTCTTTAAATAGATTACATTGAGCAGCAGCTTCACTGATAGTCATAGACTTGGAAGCTTTTATTATGCTTAACAGCGCTAAAGGGAAACACTCTCCTGTTTTAAGTAATTTCTCCGCTATCATCAAGTATAGAGAGCTTCTTCTATTGCCTAAATTTGTAATTACCTTTTTAAAATCCAAAGCTACTAAGAATTGAAAAGCCTTATTGATCTGCTGATAATCAATCGCTGAGCTAATTAATGCTCTAGCAATTCCATATAAATAGATCTTTTCTGCATGGCCCACAGCTGATTGATTTAGAGCTACACCTGTCTCACTATCTACATAGAGCTTGTTTATCTCATTTTTCTGTTGTGTCTGAAGCAGGTAGCTTTTCATTTGAGGGTCAATAGGCTCTCTATCACTAAGTAGAAATAGCGCTACATCTTCAAATATTTTGAGTTGGCAATCATTCAAGACATATGCAGAGAGTTCCTTTGCCTTATTAAGGTAAAGTTTTACCAGCAAATCTACAAGCTTAACACTGTTATGTAGCATATCAAGTCGACTAAAAGAAAAGCTTTCTAGATTTTTTAAAGCACTTAACCAGTTCTTTTGATTTATAAAAAACTCTAGACAAGTTGTCTGCCACTCTAGGTAAATTTTTCCGTCATGATCAAAATACCTTTGAGAATATTCGATAAAACTCTCTAAAAAGTCTGTTGTAATGATTTGATTAGTGTCGTTGTTTAAATAAAGGGTAAGAGCTTTATGAGCTATCTCAACTATGCTTGATTTGTTATTTGCATTTATCTGCAAACTGCTGGTTAGCATACCCTTATCAATTTTTGAGCACTTTGAATAAGCTGCTATTAAGACCCCTCTTTCATGATTAGATTGGCATGCATACAAAAGCCTTGGAAATTGTGCACACAGAAAAGCTCTTAAACAGGACCTTAGAGAATTTTTATGATATGAGTCAACGTAATCAGCATAATGGTAATAAAAGATAACTACATCATAGGATAATGCAGAGTTGGAAGAAATGTACGTTGTTAGTATATGTTGAACATTCATTTCAATTGCTTGCTCTTCGCTGCTTACAGAAAACTTTAAAGCATATTGTAATTCTTGCGGTAGCAAGACTCGTTCATTGAATATTTTCTTTAATAGCGCTTTTTGTCCTGGACTAAAACAGGCATGAAGAGCCTCGGGGAAAATAACAGTCACAAAAGCTTTTAAATTCTGATTATTCTCTAAAGAGTCTGATCGTAAAGCAAGCCAGCATGCAAGATGATAAGAATAATGCCAAGGCATTTTACAAATCGATTGAAGTTGTTGTTCATCTATTTGAATAAAATTCTTTACGGTATATGTTTCAACCTCTTGGTACGATAAAATGACCGAATAAATAGTATTTAATTGCTCCCAAATTATCCTTTCATCACTATGCTGAGTAGTAAGAGCTATAAATGTTTCCAAGATACTTTTTGAAAAATAGGGAAATAACAAGGTTTGTATCTTATCTGATTGAACAGCCCTATGGTTTATTCTGAGGTGAAGTTTACCATTATGAAAAACCATAGATGTTGCAGGCGCAAAAGAAAGTAGCTCTGTACAAACCTTTAAATATGATTTAAGCAAGGGTACTGGTACGACTAATAAACTATTTTTAATGCTTTCGAGCAAAGTATTGGAATAGCTATTATCAGTAATAAGCTTAGCTAAACTTGATTGAACAGTGGATACGACTTGTTGTGCTCTAGTAGCTAGGGAGGTCCATTCCTCTTGACTTTTGAAAAAATTATGCTCTCTTGGCAAGATTTGCTTTAACTCATCTGTTGACAAAGGTTTCATCATCCACCAGCATTGAAATAGATAAGCCCCTTGATCGTCCGTTGAATATCCTATTCGATGTGTCGTAAGAGTATCCATCAAATTTTTTCGAACATAGCTAAAAACCGCTGCTACATAATGATCAGTTTGACCTTTCTCATTATGATTCAACAGTGCGATCGCTAGTTCGTTATTTCTCCAAAATTGTGGCTGAAAGCTTTTTAATTTAAATTCATGGCTTGTGTATCCTTTGAGCGAGCTCAAATAATTGGCTCTTACCCATCCTCCCCGCTGCACCTTTTCTGGGCTACTTGTTCGAAATATTTTATTTTTAAAATCTTTAAAGCTGCCTATTACATCACCATTATAAGCTCCGACTGGAACAGCTATCTCGGTAAGCATAGAAGTTTTATCTGTAGTCACGCTGTTTATTATATGTAATATTACAGGATTTAAAATAAGATATTGAGAATCGAAATCAAATATATACTCTCGCATATCTCCAAATATAAATTTGAAATCAATCCCTTTACCCTTTTCATTTGTCACCCCTACACTGACTAATGTCCAATCAGGGCATTGGAGAAATTTTTGAATATAAAGCTCCCCCATGTCCTTTCTATCTGTTTTTTTTATCCAATGATCAGGATCAAGCTTTCTAATTAGAGCTGATAAGCATTTATACAGGTCTAATTTTTGCTGACACGCAGATGGCTTTAGATAAATCGAAATATCTATATCATTAAAACTTGGACCATTGTCTTCATCATCTAGCACGTATCTAACCGCGCTACCTCCTAATCTTACCTCTGCTATCTGCTCTAGAAAACAATTTAAAACACACTCCACTAAATTGCTGCAGGTTATTTCAAAAGAATAGTTAGCAAATTCTGGATCAGTGTAAGCTTTTTTGAACGGATTGGGAGCAATATGGATAGTACTAGACAGAACTTGTAGGAATCTTTGCTTTCCGAGCTCTGTAAGTTGAGCTTCAGTTGTGGTGGGATTATAGCTAAAGCAGCTAGATACCTGTGTAAATATTTCAGCAGTATCTATATGGAGCTGATTATAACTATTCCCTGCAGATAACGGAGTTGGTAAAAAAGATAAAGGCTTCACGACTAAGTTATGTTAGGTAAAATAAGTAAATTTAAATAAAATCGTAACGCCATCTTTATAAAATCAAGAATTTATATAGAGGCTACAAAAGGAATGACATCTAATAGCGATTTAAATAGATTAAACAGAATATGATTAAATTATCATAATTTTTCATTTCTAAAAAAGGAAAAGTACATTTTTAAAATTAAAAGGCTTAGAATAAATCGATATTAGCCTTGTCGCATATACAAAGCTCTGATGATTCTACTTTTTTCTACTCATAAAAAAAGGTAGAATCATCTATTTGTTGTTATTAGGCAACTAATTAAAGGCCGATTAGCCCTTATAGCAGAGCTAAAGATAGTTTAACTAACATAAAGCACCTCTTTACGGAGGGGGACAGGGCACTGAAAGGAAACAAAAGGTAACTCTTTTATTTATCCGGGAACCTTTCAATTATATCTTGTAAGCTCCTTAAACTATTCGAAATTTTTCGAATACCAATACTTCTATATTCGAGAATACTTTCACCATCCCTCATTTGCTTGATCTTATCTAAAAAAGCCTTGCGGTTTTCTTTAGTAAACTCCCCTTTCTGTTCTATATAATAGAACATGATACTTATGAAATTGGGTATGTTAATCCTTTCCTTAAGCTCCAATTGAGCTCCCTGTTTCAATAAATACTCAGCTAATTCTATTTGTTCAGTATTGATTGCAATTCCCAGAGAGGTGGTTTTAAAAACAGTCGATTGATTAAGGGTTTGAGGTGATAGTTCTAAAATTTGCCCTATCTCTTCCACTCTATTATTTGTGATGGCTTGCATAAGCGGAGTATAGAGATAGGAATTAAAGTTAGCTATAATTCTATCTACATTATATTTTGAACGATCTAATAATTTTATAAATTCGCTAAGAGTGCTAAATGCAGTAGCCTTCTCTTTCACATCCATCTTATTGATGAGATCTTCTATTTCTTTTGGATCGAAAGAGCTTTGCCCATTTCCTAAACCATGAGTCGCTAGATAATGAATTAGAGTGGCTTCTATAGGAACCTGTCCTTCCCAAAAGAGGTCTTTTATAGCTGTATAAAAATCTTCTTCTGTCTGTTTTCCTTTGCTAAGCTGGTCTAACATCCCCTTAGAAGGAGTAGAATCAAGCAAAGCATAGTAAGTTTTACTTATTGCTAAAGCTTTTGAAATAACTTTCTTCCTTTCTAGAACCCACTCCTTAAATTTTTTCTTAGGAAATTCATCAAGGAATTTCTTTTTTTCTAGATAAGTGGTTTCATAATATTGATCACCCTTCTTATAACAGACAAAGCATTCCTGGCCACTTTTCCGTAGAACAACATTTACTACAGTATCAAGATCTCCTTCAATCTGACAAGTCAGCAGCCCAATTACAAATGTTTTAGAAGGATACCCACCTCTTTTGTCATTATGGGAATTAAGAGTGGCTTCGCAAAGCTTTTCAATAGAAAGATTCGGAGCTTCCATACCTCTGATGACATGATGAGAAGCACTTCCTCGCGAAATGAACGCAAAAGGGGATGTTTGCTGGAAGATTAATTTATATTCTACAATGGGGTCTTCTAGAAAATAGTAATCGTTTGCTTGTGTAATATTTATACAAAGTTCTGTATCATCCCCTACTGCCCCTAAATCATTTTTAGCTGTTTCAATCCCCTGCTCAGTAGTAGAGATATTAGAAGTAAGAATTAGGGCAGAGTGCTCTTTTAACCCTTTTTGCTTAGCCGTTAAGATAGGTGTGAGGATCTCATCATTTCTAGCCGTTTTAATCTCCTGGTCAATACTAGAGATATTAGAAGCATGGATTGAGGTATAATACCTTTTTAGATCTTCTTGTTTAACTGCTGGGATAAATGTCAAAATTTTATCACGTTCATCACTATCATCTGCTTCGAGATCCCATTTGGCGATCTCTTTTCTGTTTAAAGCTTTAATCTGCGGAATATAATCTGAATAATCAGATAAAGGCCTTTCAAATAAGGTTCTATTCAACTCTTCTAAAAGTACAAAAGCTTGGTTACTAACAAACGTAACTTCTTCTTGTGCTCCTTGAATGAATACTGGGAAGGGAACCTGCCCCGCTTTATTTTTAAATGCAAGCGAATTGGCTCCCCCTGCAAAACAACTACTCCAATGTGTTCCCTTCGTATGAACCGTTTCTAAGGCAGGGAATATTTTTTTTTCTATTTCCTCTTGTGGAAGGTTGGCTATATTACCGGGTAACCCATGCCCCGAGATAGCAAAAAGCCGATAGAATCCGTGATCTTCTGTATCCTGCAAAGATAAATCTACTAATGACTCCGCAACTTTACCTGCTGCTACTTTCTTTATCTCGGTCAGAGCTCTATCCCATTTCATAGTGGGATCCAAATTAAGGCCAAGTTTATGGGGGTCACTCCCCTTTGGAAACACGACAATAAAAGTGTTATACGGAGGGTTGTAAATGTCACAGTCTTGAAATGTTTCAGCCAACTCTATCCCGAATTTTTGCTGATCTGCGTCATAGCAATGCAAAAATGTTTTAGACAGAAGTAGTGGATACTTGTATGTAACAGCATCTTTGCAATGAAGTAGGCCAGCTTGATTCTCCTTCCCCTCTTCTTCAGCAATCCGTATAGCCAATGGTACAACTGTGTAAGGTTTAATTGCTGAATAAACGACCTGAGCAATTTCTAGAACTTCCAGATTTGATTGCTTAAGCTTTTCCAGAAAAAACTTCAATTCATAACGCACCATATTTATATCTGTATCAGATGGTAGAACCCCACTATTTGTATCATAAACAGCAAAATTATTTCCTAGCTGATAGCGTGGGAAGTACTTTGCAACTAAACTTAAATTAGCTAAGACTTCTTCTTGTGTAGAAGCAGCTTTAGCAACCAAAATGCTTAATTCATAAGGTTTAAATGTTAAATTCGTTGGGGCCGGCCCATCCTTCTTTGTATTTTCAGCCATTTTTATAAACTTATCAAAGACCGCTTGAATTTGTTCTTTGTGAGCGGGGGTCTCAACTTTACAACTTAATGTTTCTTTAAGTTGCTTTAAGGATTTACAATCAGTTTCATTCAAAAAACGTTCATTATCTTGGATAAAGGTAACTACAGCTCGCACTTTCTCTAAATTTTCTTCTGCTTTTTCACTAGAGTCTTTAAAGCAAGTCAATTTGTTCCCCTTAAGGCTGAGTTCCCCTGCAAATTTATTAATCGTATTTAGAAAATTATGAAATGAAGCTTGCATCTATCACCTATTGAGTTGAAATTAAATAAAACAAATCAATTCAATAAATGAAAATTATTAATTTAATATTAATAAATAGAAAAATTAAACAATCAAATAAAATGCAAATGCTATGTAATTTCACCCATATGTCGATCCGACCTGCTTTGTCCTAATGAAATAAGCGCTAAAAAGCATTTTAGTAAATGGCTGTTATATTTTTTACTAATGTAGTAAGATACTACAAAATAATATAGAAACCATTTATAACCTCCCATTTTTATAAGAGAAATGACGTTTCCTACTAATCGATTTGATCCAGAACAAACAAACCAAGTTTTGAAATTTGACCAGCAGATAATACCAGTTGTTTGTTTACCATCTGATATTATTAAAGATATATTTAACAGATTAACATTACCCAATAAAGCTAATGCAAGTTGCGTCTGTAAGCAATGGAACTGTATAGTTAAAGAGATGCTATCTAGTTCCACTAGGCTCATTGTTCGGCTCCTAAGACCTGGTTCATTACTTACTGAAGAAGTGGAATCGTCTATAATGCATCTAAGTTGTTCAAAATCCCATATTGTCTATACCCGATATACAAATTCCCCTACATTCAATTGTCCTAGAACAAACGTTACTCTACATTCAATAGCAGATACTACAGAAAGATTTTATGAGTATAGAACTCATCAATCGCCATTTCTTCACTTTACTAATAAGTATCTCCTTATAGGAGAAAAGTTTGATACAGATAGAGGCTATACTGATACTAGTTCAGATATATTGAGCTTTCATACGATTCCTTTAACAGTGGATGCCAAAGAAGAATATGAATTTGATCGTATTGTTAAGGAATTTCCTCATCAATCTGCTGCAAACTTTTATGCACTTAATGATGCCAAAAACCTTATAGCTACATTTGCCGTAAGCACTGCGCAGCAAAAAACAATCACTGTTATTAATCTAAGTAGTTTATCTCTAAAAAATTTTGATATTACTGAATCGAGCTACGATTTAAAATGTATGGGTATCAGCTTTTCAGACCACAAATTAATCATAGGCTTTTTAAGTTTTGATCAAGATAAAACTGTTAGTAGTATAGTTAGAAGTTATGATTCTCAGACAGGGGATATCTTATGTTCGAAAACAGTATCATCCGATTACAAGATAACAAGTTGGAAGCTTGCCTCTAACACCGAAAGAATCATTATTACAATTAATCATAAAATCCTTATCCTTGGAGCAAAAAGTTTAGAAATTGAACATAAGCTAGATCGCATCCCACAAGAAAATGATGTCTTAACTACAGATTTTTTTATTAAAGATCTAGTAGTCCGTAACAATCATGCTCTTTGCCTTCTATCAAGCAATACTCTTAGCATCTTAGATCTGCAAGGTGGCCTTTCTAAAAAGATTATTCGAGCTACCGTGATGGCATCTGAATGTAACTATCTTTTCACAAGTTTCTGTAGTGAAAAGTTAATTCAGGTTTGGGATTTGACAAACTTAACACTTCTTCACACTTTCAATACAAAAGAAGGTGTAGCTAAACTGACTCTTAGCTTCAATACTGATGAAGATGAGGCTTGCCTTGCAGCAGCAACTTCAAATGGACGAATTGAAATATGGAATAATAAATCCCATCCCAAAGCTACTACCGAAAGCACTATTAGCAAATGGTATAAAGGTTTTTACAACGCATGGGGCATTTTTTTTTCAAAGCAAGACTTTACTAAACCTTAGAATAACAATCTATGCTCATTGTAGGAAACCTATTTACCTTAAGTAGTTTTTAGAGATCTATCTAGGTGCAATATTTCTAAAACACCCTAAACTTCAAATAAAGGTATTAGATGAAAAATTACAGGCCTATAAAATTAACGACCAAATAGGGACAATAGGTTTCTTTCACAAATTATTTTACAGGGATCTATTGAGTTTCCAAAAGTAAAGATTTTGAAGAAGCTGCTTGATAGAAGAAGATCTGATAACAAACCCATCTGGTATATGAGTTCTTTACTCTAAAGAACTCATATACATTTATTTACTCATTACTTATTTTTAGATGAGCTATAAAATTTCGAAAAAGATCTGTTTCCCGTAAATCTTCTAACCAATCGTCACTCATAAGCTCATCAATTGAAGGTAATGCTTCATAATGATCTGCATGTGTAAGCCATTTGATAGCGTCTTCGTATTGCTCCTTCAAAGCATATAAACATGCTAAATGGTAAAACACATAAATATTTCCTAATTTAGCAGCTTCTAGTAGCTTTGATTCAGCATCAATAACAACCTGTTCAAAATTAAAAGTATGGGACGTATCATCTACAAAAGCAGCTAAATGTAGCAGCGTTACCCCCCAGTCATGCCATAGAACATCATCCTCAGGATTTAATTCTGCTAACTTTTGAAAATGCTCTGCAGCATCCTGAAAATCTACAATTTCAGCTGTAACTTCTCCTCTATGAAAAAGGGCTAAAGCTAGGCTATGACGTGCTTGTAAATGTTCTGGATCCTGCTCTACGACTCGTTCTAAGACACCTACAGCTAAATTATAATGGTCCTCTTCATCCTGATCAAAATCCCCTAGTAGATCAAGAACAGAGCCATATTGATAAAGTGTTTCTAAATCTGCGTTCTCTTCCCCTGCACAAAGAGTATAAATAACATGCTGGAAACGCTCTATAGCGAGTTCGAAATAACATTTTTCAAGGGTTAACTGGCCCATTTTTGCCAATGCAACGCCCCAATTAGTCCAGATCTTGGCGCGGTCACGCTCTAGGCTAACCGCCCTTTGATAGCTAATAATAGCCTGCTCTATATAGTAGGAGTCGTTAAGCATATCCCCTATTCCATAGTACAGATTCCCAAGCTGATACCATAGTTTAGAGTGTATTTGTGTGTTTTTTACAGGAACATTTAATGCTTGTTTTAATATTTCCACAGCGTCAAAATAAAACTCATCTTCGCTAAAGTACTCTCCCCAAGCTGCCAAACAAGTTGCATAGGCATAACTAATGTAGGAATCTGTAGGATATGCTTCTACCGCTGTTTGAATCTTAAGCTTTGCTTGATTTAAAAACTCCAAACTATCGCATAAAGTTCCCATTAAAGAGATTGCCTGCGTATATGCTGCAATAACTTGTGGTTCATGAGGACTAAACTGAGCTGCAAGCGATAATTTACGAACGCTAGAGTCTAAAATTTCTATGGTTTCCTTTTGCTGAGCTAAGTCAAAGTGCAGTATTCCCCAATTAAGCCATAATTCTAGACTATTTTCTCCCAATTCTTCCGCTTTTTTAAACGATTCATCAGCAATTTGGAAATAAAGGTGTTCTTCTGTCATTCGATAATATTGCTGATAGATAAGACCTATCTCATACCAATATTTAGCAACTTGTGGATAGTGATAAGCTATTTTTTTCCCGATAACAGCCGCTTTTTGTAGATAACCTATGCTACCTACTAAATTGTATAAGGCCATGATACAACGAGTATAATCTATCAAAAAATTAGCATCGGGACCAATTTGAGTTTCTATGCTGTTATAGATTTCCAGCGCCTGAATATAATCGATGGGTTCTTCTGAAACTTGTGCACTATAGAAATAGTAGGTAGCTTGCAAACTTTTAACAAGTACTAAAAGATCCTCATTTCCAATAGCTAATTTCTTAGCTTCACTTAAAGCTGCCTGGACCTCCTCAAAGTATTCAGGTTGCTGTGTTCTGGAAACCAGGCATAGCAAAATCTTGGCATAAGTAGCCCATGCATGAATATTAGTTGGCTCTAGCTTAACGGCATGCTGAATCCGTTGCCTAGCAAGCAATAAGAGGTTATTTTGATTCGCTTTTTTTCCTTGCTCTAATCCGATGAGGCTTTGACGATAAACGAGATCGAAAGCATCTGGCATTATGGCAAAAGCTCTCTCTAAAATCTCCGCAATGCTCTCTTCATTACAGTTGTCCACAACTGTTATCTGATCGAGCAGTAAAGAAGATAATAAAGATCTTTCATCTTCGGCCATTTGTTGAAGCACATCTGGTTGAAAAAGTGTTTCAAGTCGATGAAAATCTTTATTCTTCTGAATGCCTTGGAGCACAGGTAAATAAGTTCCAGGTTTTGTCATAATTACAAACTAAAATTTAAGTTTTTTAGCTACAAAAGAATGCGCATCTATTACCCCTATTACTAGGGTCTGTTTACTAAGATTCGATATAGCAAATTAAAATCGAAGAAGCAAAAGAAAAATCAACAAATGTCGAGACCCATTGTATGTGGGGATCTTAAATAAATCAAACCAATTTCAGATAGGCCAAAAGACCAACTTAAGCCTGCCATTTTCTGGAAAAGCTAAATATTTTTGATCTTTGTTAAAGATAAGCTTACACCTATTTGAATCTTCTATCCGCTTATTCTATAACCAATCAAGCAAACAATAATAAGATTCTGACATAATAATTATATAAAATCAAATTAAACTAATTAATTATAAAAGGTTCTCATCTATCTTTTAGATGGGATTATATATACAGAATATGAGCAACTTAACCATTTTCTTGCTACTGAAAAAAACCAAACATAGCCGCACTTTGTATACAATACAATCAAGCTTTTTGTATGGAGTTTATTCCATTAAAAGTATGGGAACCATTGTCTATTTATTAAAAAAAATCGATAGTAGATTGCAGCAATGCCAATCTCTAGGTCCATAGCATTTTTGTACCTTAGTGCTTGCCACAGCGATATTTTATAGGAGTCCCAATAAAATCTTTTTTCAATACTTCTATTAAGTCCTATTTCAATAGGCAAGCAAATTGCATTTACCAATTTATATTAACAACAAATAGAGTTCGATTTTTTACAGGCTAACCCTCTGTTTGTATGAGCGATTTAAATTAGATCGACTCAGAGCAATGTTAAAAACAAAAAACTAAGGCAATTGTATGAGTACGATAAATAATTTACCTCCAGAGATTAGTCAAAAAATTTTGAATTATTTAGAGGCAAAGGACTTGACTACGGTTACACAATGCAATCGTAGCCTTTATACGACGGGGCGCTTAGTCATAGAAAGATCAGAAAAAATCATTAAAAATTTTATTGAGCAATATGCATCGTATGATTTGTTATTTTCAAAACCTAACGTTAAAAGTCTCTTAAAACACTGGAATCGCATTAAAGTATTACCTAGCGCGGTCCCATTTATCAGTTCTATCTGTGTTGACGCATCCTTGGTTATAGAAAAGTTAACAGAAGATTTGGACTTGTTCTGCAAAATGCATACTTTTAGACCTGTTAACTTTTACATAGAACTTACAAAGCAATTAAGAGCTCTGCTAATTATTAGTAAGGGCCTATCTCAAAATGATCATAGTACTGCATATCCACTAAAATTCAATAAAGCTTTAATCCAACAAGTTTTTTATACTTTAAGCCACTTATTTGAAACCCAACTACCAATTCACAGATTTAAATTGAGTGATTTTGTCAACCTACAACACTTATTAAGAGGAGTACAAAATAGTTTTTTTGAAAATAACAATTTAGCTCTCATTATTCAAAACTTTAAAATTTCTCTAGTTTATTCTAAGAACATACTGGCAAATATGGCTCAGGTTGCAAAAATAACACAGAATAATGTTGCTCCTACCTTAACGAAGACTAAACAAATTGAGATGAATGCAGAGCTTGATTGTCTAGCCGCCATTTTAAATCATTTACTTAGACAAATGATTACTGCAATCAATAACCTTGAAAATATACAAAACAATGAAAGTTGCACCCAATTTGGTTTAACAAGTAAAAGCAATAATTTTAGATCCTATGAAGAAATAGAAAATAGTGTTAAGGAGACCTGTTTTAAAATCGGTGAAGTGTGGGACCCTCAGAGCGGGGAAGATTGGATATATACAATCAAACAAGATAAAACTGGTCGTTGGAATGTCTTGAAAGAAGACTATATAGGTTCCTATGAAGAAAACATAATTGTTCCAGATTTAGTCGCACAGTGCGGTTACAAACCAGGAAGCCCAGTAACCTTATCTCCACAAGGATCTTATATTATCTTAAACTCCTACAAAAATTTAGAAGATTTAGAGTTTACAGCTATCGATACAAATAGCCAGAAAATTAAAAAATACTGCTTAACCCCCTATTTCGTATCCTCAAAGGATCTATTAGAGCTTATGAATATCCAAAAATTAAATAACTCTTTTTTAGATTCGGCTAGTCATTCTGATGATTTAAAACACACTTTTGATATCCCCTTCCTTAATAATGACAAATTAAAAGTCGAAATAAAATCTGATATGGTTGATTTTATCTCTAAGCTACCATTTATACAAAATTATAGGGGTAATGACAGTGGTCTAATGGAACAAAACTTAACTTACCTTAACGAAAGTATTGTATTATTAGAAAAACGGATCCAAAGCTTTGAACAAGATACTGCTTTTATGGAAGATCTGAACTTTTTAGAGCCTACTAAATTAGAGCTCCGTAAGAAATTATGTCCTGTTTACTGCAATATCAATAATAATTGGACCCCGTCTTTTGATGAAGAGGCTAATCACATACAGATCTGCAAATCATTACCTTTACTGCAAAACTCAAACATTTCCCTTGTACTTTCTAATGGAAAAGATGAACTTAGTATGTTTGATTTGCTAATAGTACAACAAAAACCATGACCTTATAAAAATTATGCTTAATCACTTTAGCAATAAGTATGTAATCTAATATCGAACAAGGAAAGCAATTGGTATGCACTAGCGTGGTTGGATTTGACTACAGTTTACTTTCTATATTGCCAAGCGTTCTATACTACTTCGTGGCTGTTAAATACAGTCATGAAGTTAAATGGAACAATCTTCTGAATCAAATAACATCATCAATTAATTTCCCTTGAAACCTATTTTATAGCGATCTACCAACTTTTCAGCGTTAAAGATTGAAAAAAGCTCAATAAGTCAAAAACTCATATATCCGCCTTACGCAAACTGAGATTGCCTGGTATATTTAAGGTCAGTAAAATACCTTTGTCTACTACTAAAGGGTATTATAATGGCATTACAACTTTTAGACATTTACAACGACTATCTTATTTGCCAAAATCAGCAGGCTCAGCTACAGGATTAGCTTCTATGCTCGATTACGAGGTCAGTTATGATAAAGTGATTCTTTTTTTGAATAACTATGAAGGAAATGCAAAGCTGCTATAGGAAGTTCTAAAACCAAAAATACGCCAAATTAAGACATGTTTTGAGGGATTTTTAGTCATAGATGATTGTATAGAGGAAAAACCATATACAGATGTAAATGAAGTCAATAATTGGTATTACAGCCACGCAAAAGGACGCTGTGTTAAAGGGATAAGGGGATCAATATTGTTTCTGGTTTGATTGTTCAGGGAAAAGCATCTTTACCTATCAGTTATGAAGTAATTACTAAAGATTTACACTATGGCGAGATAGGAATTAAAAAAGAGAAAGGAAAATCTAGTAAAACTAGGAATGAATTATTTCGAGATCTTTTAAACAAAGCTGTAAAGAACCCAATTAAATTTAGTTACGTACTTGCTGACAAGTAGTTTATCTCTAAAGACAATCTAAAGTATATTCACTATGATATAAAGAAACTTTTCATCTCAATTAAGTAGAATGCTAGCCTTGCAAAATCTCCTACTAAGGTAGTCCGTTCTCAGAAAAACCATATTTTTGCATCTCTGATAGCTTATTGCCAGCTCAAATTTTTAAAAATTAAAACAAGTTTGAATCACTTTGCTCTTAAATATAAGCTCGCCATTAAAGCAAACCTTATGGCTTATCAGAGATTAGTAAAAATTCACAAACCCTACGACATTGCGTAAGGTGAGTAAATAATAAATACTTTTTAAGAAAATTCAAGAGAAGAATCTAAAAATGCGTACATACATGCCCCCTTCCCTCCACTTTAGCTGAGCTCAGCAGAAGACAATAGGGGTAAATATGTATATGATTTTTTTATAGAACGACATTTTTAGAAATTTACCTAGCCAATTAGAAACTAGATTGTAAAGAGATTCTAGTAGTTAACCTTTCTAGAAACTTATTTCTCAGAGATCTATCGAATCTCCAATACAAAAGATTCGGAAGAGGTCTAATGCTTAAGTCTCTAAAAAATATCAGCAAATTCAGCTTTTACAGATTCTAAGCGTTTGCGTAAGCGCATGAGAGCTTTTGTATGAATTTGAGAAACTCTAGATTCACTCACATTGATGATTTGCCCGATCTCTTTGAGCATCATATTTTCAAAATAATACAGCACAAGTACAATTCGTTCTTGTTCTGGTAGACCACCAATAGCGTCTTCTAATAATTTTTTAAATTCATTATAGTCTGCTACATCAAAGCTTGAAGGGCTCTTTTCATCTGGAATGCGCTCAGCGATTGTAGCCTGTTCACTCTCTTCGTCTTGTGGGGCATTTAAAGGAATAAGAACTGCTGGCTTTATATAAGCTAACATCTCCTCTAATTCTTCTGCATCAACCTTCAGATGCTTTGCTAATTCTTGATCTGTAGGTTCTCGACCAAGCTTTTGTGATAACTCATCCTGCGCTTGAGCCACTTGGTTAGCTTTTTTATGCACACTACGAGGAACCCAATCTAGTTCACGAATTTCATCTAAAATAGCTCCTCTTATAACTAAAAGAGCGTAGGTCTCAAACTTATTTTTAAGACTAGGGTCAAACTTATCAACAGCCTTGATCAGTCCAATGACACCTGGTGAATACAAATCATCAAACTGAACATGAGCAGGAAAGCCTGCAGTCAATTTATTGACGGCCCATTTAACAAGGTACAAATAATTGGTGATTATTTGATCCCTTGCAGCTATAGATCCTTTAGTCTTATATTCCGCCCACAGTGCTTGAACTGTTGATGGATCTAGACGTTCATCCATCTGCTCATCCTTCATTCATCGGTTATTGTGATTAGTACTGCTAGTACACCGTCTGAAATTTCAGTGAAGTGTGCTAACCCCCTCTTTTAGGGCTGCCTATATTTGTGCATTATAGGAATCTGTCAATAGAGTGCAATTCTTTATTTCATTTTAAGAATAAATTTTGTTTGTCCACTAAGCCTCAGTAATCATCTCTTTAAATTAGCTGATGTACTTTTTTCTGCTTCTTCTATAACCGAATCAATAGCTTCTATTTCGTTGATATTTAGATCTAAAGAATTTGCTTGGTTTTTTGCAGCCTCTAACTTAGATAATTCTAAGGGCTTTACAATACTTATATAGAGCTGCTTAACCATAATTTGACTAACGATCCCCATCACCCACATTGCTGTTAAAGAGTAAATTACCGTGTACATCAACTGTTGTTGAAAAAAAATACTTATAGCTGCTACAGCCACTGTAGTCGCTAAAGTAACTAAAAAAACAAAACTAAATAGATAACGTTTATCCATTCATTGAGCTCCTTACTACTGTTTAGTCTACTCTATTTCATAGCTAATTCTCTAACGTGCTTTGAGCGTGTATCATTATATTTAACAAGCAAGCGACGTGCTAAATCGTGTTTATCAGCAACTACGAGATCCTCGCTAATATCATTCCCTGTAGTCACGTAACTAATTGGATGAGCTGCAACATTGCACACATTTATTAAGATTCCATAAGCTATGGTCTCGTCCAATTTTGTCATGATAATTCCTTGCGGTTCAAGAACTGAAAGAGATTTAATAATACCGTAAGTATCAACATCCTTTGTTGTCGCACTCAGTGTCAAAAATAATTGGAGATCATCGATTGTCTCAAGGTACTGTTGTAGATTTTCAATTGCGCATTCATCATAGGGATTAATGCTAGATGTATCTATGATTACTAAATCTTTGTCCTCAAATGATTCTAAGGCTTTATTAAGTCTTTCCATATTTTCAACAATCATAACATTAATATCACTATGTGGTGGTATGAGTGATAGGAGGTACTCTTCATTTTTATTCTGATAAGGGTCTATGCTGATGATGGCTACTTTCTTACGCAATGATCGCTGGTATCTTAATCCTAATCGCATAGCAGCCATTGTCTTACCGACTCCAGTTGCACCGACTAAAGCAACTACTGAACGTTGATTCTCTTGAAATTGAATTGTTTTACCCGCATTAAATAATCGAGCTAACTCCCTTTTTAAAGAGTTAATTTTAATAGACTTTTCATATTCAGTATGTGCCATATAATCAGGTCCAAATTCTTCATGTATCCGTCCTTCTATCATTGTAGCTACAGAATGTTTGACACCTTTATCTAAAAGAAAATTTAAAACCGATCCTTCAAGCCCTTTATCTGTCCAAGTGGGAGTTACGTTCTTTTGTACTAAATTTAGCTCTTCTCTGATGATATTACGTAAAGCCATCAAATCTTGCACTGAGTCGTTGATTGGGTTGGCTTTGTTTTCTAATGATTTTTCATAAGTAGATGAATGGTTAGCAAAAGAGGGTTCGGTAAAAACTATCTTTTGAACCGGCTTGCTAACTTCCTCTTGATTTACCTGACCAAATTGAGTTACTAAGTTCTGTGTTAATCTTATAAAATGTTCTGCCTGAGCTTTTGACGGTTGTTGAACCGCAGCGTCTACTGTACTATCATTCCCTACAACTGGCTTATACGCAGCTAGGTGGTTAATGTCTTGACTTACAGAATTTGCAGCTTGTATTTTTTTTCTTGCTGCAGAGCTTAAGCTAACAAGATCTCCCCCTTGCGTAACCATCTTATCTTCATCTTGAAGCTGTGAAGCCTGTTCCTGCCTTAATTGGGAAAGAAGTTGTTCATCACTTTGAAAGTTGATCTTGGCTTGATACGCTGCGAGTTCTTCTTCTTCAACTGCTGCTGTTACTTCTACTTTACTAGTTGAAAAGAATCCTTTTAGACCATTTTCCTTTAGATAGCTTGTAGTTAAAATGATAGCGTCTGGCCCTAATTCCTTTCTAACAAGACTTTGAGCTTCTTCTACACTACTAGCTCGATATTTTTTTATAATCATCTTCTTTTCCTTTGTGTATCAGGCCCTGAACTACTATTTTAAATGAGCACTTCGCTAGAAACAACTCCAACCGCTTGAATCTCAACTTCAGATACAACTTCATTAAAGGATACCACCGGTAATCTAGGTAATCCTCTTTCTATAAGATGCTTGACGTATAGACGAATGGATGGGGAGGTAAGTACAATAGGCTGTAACCCTTGCTTGGCGCTTTCTTGTATTGTTCTATCTAATTCATCAATAATTTTTTGTGTAGTTGTTGGTCTTAAAACTATACGGTGCCCAAAATCGCTCTTTTGCACACTTTCGGCCATCATCTGCTCTACTTTTGGATCAAAAGTAATGGCATATAGAATTTTTTTATCACCGCCATACTGCTTTGATATACTGCGTGCAAGACCTTGCCTCACATACTCTGTAAGAATATCTGTATCAGTTGTGCGTGAACTCTGATCTGCTAAAATCTCCAGGATAGTGACGATATCGCGGATAGGAATCCGCTCACGCAATAAATTTTGTTGTACTTTTACAACTTGCCCTAGGCTCAATCTTGCAGGTATAAGTTCTTCTATCACAGCTGGAGCATAAGTTTTTGCGTTATCAATTAGACGAGACACTTCTTGTCGGTTCAATAATTCATGTGCATACACGTGTATAACTTCTGTTAAATGGGTAGCAAGTACAGATAATGTATCTACTACGGTATAACCTAATAATTCGGCGTTTTCTTTTTGCCCAGCACTAATCCAAATAGCAGGCAGTCCAAATGCTGGCTCTGTTGTCTTAATCCCTGGTATAGGTTTGCTTACATTTCCAGGGTTCATTGCAAGATAACTATCGATTTGTAAAGTTCCAGAAGCTACATCAATCCCCTTTATTTTGATAATATAAGAATTAGGGTCAAGTGACATATTATCTCTTATACGTATAGGTGGCACAATTAACCCCAACTCAGATGCTATCTGACGACGAATAACAGTTATTCGATTAAGAAGGTCACCGCCTTGGCTTTGATCCACTAAAGGTATGAGCGTATAACCCAGCTCTATCTCCATTGGATCGATAAATAGGGCTTTTTCAACTGTTTCAGCTTGTTGCTGAGCCTGTTCCACTTCTTGGGTCTTAGCTAATGTTGTGTCCAAAGATCCTAATTCAGTATGGCTCATTTTTTGTAAGGAATAGGCATACAAGCCTATAGCTATTGAAATAGGGGTAATAACCATTAAAGGCATTCCAGGAACCATACCTAAGACAAAAACAACAATAGAAGTTAAGTATAAAACTCTAGGGTTATTAAATACTTGCTGATGAATCATATTGCTGAGTTTTTCTTTAGAAGAAGCTCTAGTCACAAGAATACCAGCACCTACAGAGATTAGTAGAGAAGGAATTTGAGAAACTAAGCCATCACCAACTGTCAAAGTTGTATAAGTGTGCAAGGCCTCTTTCCAATTCATCCCCTTCATGGCTATTCCGATGATAAATCCACCAATAACATTGACGATTGTCATGATGATACCCGCAATAGCATCTCCTCGTACAAATTTGGACGCACCATCCATAGCCCCATAAAAGTCTGCTTCTAACGCAATTTTCTCACGTCGTACTTTTGCCTCTTGCTCATCAATTAATCCAGCATTCAGGTCTGCATCAATTGACATTTGTTTCCCTGGCATTGCATCTAGGGTAAAACGAGCTGCAACCTCAGCTACACGCCCTGAACCTTTGGTGATTACCACAAAATTTACGATAGTTAAAAGGATAAATATAATAGCTCCAACTACTTGATTTCCTCCAGTAACAAAGTTACCGAATGTCTCGATAATATCACCAGCCTGTGCTTCGGCCAAAATCATACGTGTTGAAGCTATATTTAACGATAACCGAAACAGTGTTAAAAACAGCAGTAATGATGGAAAAGATGAAAAATCTAAGGACTCATGGATATACATCGTCATAAGTAGTGTTGTAACTGAGAGCACAATACTAATTGACAGTAGTACATCAAGTAGAATAGGAGGTAATGGAATTACAAGTAATAAAACAATGCAGACAACTGATAAAGCCAATACAACATCGCTATACTCGTACAATTTATTGACTTTTTGACTCAAACTACCTAGCATGAACTCTCCTTACTTCTTATATCTTATGTGAAGGATTTTCTGGTCTAGCGTGCTGCTTGCCTAACTTATCATTGAGTCGATAAACGTAAGCTAGCACTTCAGCAACAGCATGATAAAAATTAGCAGGAATTGCGACTCCTACGTCTACAACTTTATATAAAGCACGGGCTAAAGGGGGATTTTCTACAATTGGCACTTTATGCTCCTTGGCAAGCTCTTTGATCATGATAGCCATATTTTCAACCCCTTTAGCAACACAAATCGGCGCAGCCATCTTCTCAGCGTCATATTTGATAGCTATTGCAAAGTGTACTGGGTTGGCAATAATTACATCTGCTTTTGGAATATTAGCTTTCATACGATTAGATAACATCGATTGCATCATCGAACGCATCTTTGACTTAACTTTTGGATCCCCTTCAGATTGCCTATGTTCCTCTTTAACCTCTTGTTTGGTCATCTTCATATCTTGCATGAACTTCCACTTTTGGAAGGTAAAATCGACAATTCCAAGAACCAGCAGCAGTATAGAAAGAACAACAGCCAACCAAAAGAACTCGTTGCATATATAAGCAAACATTTGTCTTACAGGAGCTTCCATAAGCTCCATAAATTGGACGTAAGAATTTGTGATCATTACGTAACTGATAACAGCTATAATCGTCATTTTAATTAAGCCTAATACAAGTCGCATCCATGCTTGTAGGCTGAAATACTTTTTCAAATTATTTACATCAAATATATTAAGTTTGTTCCATTTTGGCGTAATTCCTTCTGTAGAAACAACAAAGCCCACCTGGTAAACATTAATACCCACCCCGATTATCAAAAGTGGGCCTAGGAAAGGAGCCATCATTGCTAAATTGGTTAAAAGTCCTTGTCTTAGCCAGTAAGTGATCGCCTCTACTTCACTGAAAGGTTCATCAAGGTGTGTTAATACCCCTACTGTTATTTGTTGCAGATAATCAAACATAAAACTGGAGAAGAAATACAAAAGTAGTACACTCGTTAACAGAAGTGTTCCCGATGTAAAATCGCGAGACTGCGCAACCATTCCTTTACGACGGGAATCGCTTAATTTTTTGGAACTTGCATCTTCTGTTTTATCTTGAAAATCGTCAGCCATGGATTACTTTTTATAAGCCTAGCTTAACTAGCTAGGCACAGTTCTTCTTGGATTTGTCTATTTAATTTAATTTGCGTGGAAAGGCAAGCTCTTTTTTTGATGAGAGTGTAATAATCAAATTTCAAAAGCTTTTTATTAGAAAGAAGTACTTAACCTATAAGTAGAAGCGAAAATGTAAAGTTTCTTTGAAATTAAATCTAATTTTACCTATTCAGCACTTACCTGATGCTGTACATGATTTGTTTTAGGGCGAGCAATCCATACCCCAACAGCCAACACTATAGATAGGATAGAACAAAGGTAAAAGATATCATTAATAGCTAACATGCCACTCTGCTTTGCAATCAGGTGAGCTATGATCTGGTTACTTAAGGGATTTTCTTCCGTTAAAAGACTACTGTTTAAGTAAGAACGATTTTTACTGGCAATTTCCCAAAGAAAATTTTGGTGGACAGTTTGTCGGCGAGACCAAATCGTTACGAAGATGGAAGCTCCTCCTCCTCCTCCAATTACTAAGCGTACAAAATTGAAAACTCCTGCTGCACTAGCAGTTTCTTCCTTTGGTAATTCCGATAAGGACATAGTCGTCAGAGGGAGAAAAAAACAAGCCAGAGCAATTCCTTGAAACAGACGAGGGGTAATAATTTGTGCGAGACTTGCCTGAGTATTTAACAGGCTAAACCAATGAAAAGTTATGGCAAATATTAGAAAGCTAAAACTAATCACTAGCTGTAAATTAATTCTATGCAAATTTTTGCCAATCAAAGGCATAAGAATAAGCGAAAATGCTCCAATCGGAGCTAAGGCAATTCCTGCCCAAAAAGCTGTGTAATTCATTTGTGTTTGTAGCCACACTGGAACCAAGACAGTACTACCAAAAAACATCATGAAACCCAAGCTTGTCAAAACAGAACCAACTACAAAGCTTCTTTTTTTAAAGAATGATAAATTAACTATAGGATAAGGGTAATAGAGTTCCCACGCTATAAAAGCTATAAATGCAACAATCGAAATGATGCACAATCCACTAATAAAGTGGGAATCAAACCAGTCCAATTCATTCCCTTTATCTAAAAAGATCTGTAGGCTACTAACAGCAATAACAAGAATAACAAACCCTATTTTATCAATAGGCCTTTCATCGGCTGGTATTTTTTTATGCCCTAGTACATTGTATGTTAAGAATGCTGATAAAAATCCTAAAGGAATATTAATATAAAAAATCCAGGGCCATCCATGATAGTCTGTGATCCATCCTCCCAAAACAGGACCTACAATAGGCGCAATAATCACAACCATAGACCACAACCCTAAGGCAAGCCCTTTTTTTTCAGGAGGATAGTTTGCTAATAAAATACTTTGGGAAAGTGGAATTAGTGATCCAGCTACAGCACCTTGTAAAATTCTAAATAGTATAAGCATATAGAGACTAGCAGCCTCTGCACACAGCCATGATGTTAAAGCAAATAAAATTGTAGAGTAGATGAAAAGGTTTACTTCACCAAATCGCTTTGATAGCCAACCAGATAAAGGCAAAACAACTGCATTACTTACCACAAACGATGTAATAACCCATGAAGCTTCATGAACACTAGCCCCTAAACTGCCAGCTATAGCGGGAATCGAAACATTGGCGATAGAACTGTCTAGAACTTGGATAAAGGTCCCTAATCCCATTCCTATTGTCAATATTAAGAGCGATTTTTTATCTAAAAGGGTTGGTTGAATATTTGACATCATTACTCCACAAAATGGGAGTATAGACTAGCTTGTTTAATCAAATTATCAACTAAATTTTCAATATTTTGCTCTACACTCTGTATTGGATATATCTTTAAAGATGAGACTTCATCGCTTACATGGTATTGCTGCGGAACGATCAATTTTTCTAAAGGCTGAGATGAAGTATTAAATGTAGCAGAAATTGACAATCCAACCAACAATGGGTATTGTTTTAATTGTTCAGCATCTAATTTAACCCTTACAGGAACGCGTTGAACCACTTTAATCCAATTACCTGTAGCATTTTGAGGGGGCAATAGAGAGAAGACGGAACCTGTTCCTATGCTGATAGCTTCTACTGTCCCCTTGAATTTGACCTTTTTATTGTATAGATCTGAAAACAATTCTACATGTTGCCCTACGCGAATATTAGATAACTGCGTTTCTTTTAAGTTTGCTTCTACCCATACTCTATCCAATGGAACTAAGCTAATTCCTTTAGATTGGGGGGATACCCATTCTCCAAGGTCAAGCTCTTTTTTTGCTATATACCCACTTGTAGGGGCCCTTACCTGGCAATAAAGGAGATTCAAGGAGGCTTGTTTCAACTGTTGTTTAGCAAGTAGAATCTGCGGGTGATACTGAATCTCCAAGTCACCTCTTTTCACCTTTAAAGCACTCAGTTGAGCATTTGTCTGATGGTAGTCAGCTAAAGCGGTATCCAGGTTAGACTGTGCATGCTCAAATTCCTCCTGTGATATTGCCTTTATGCCGATTAATTCCTCTCTTTTGCAAAAATCCCGTTGGCAACGCTCTAAATTAGTTAATTTTATACGAGAAACTGAGCGGAGTTGTTGTATCTGTTTTTCTAACTCTAAAATTTGCCGAATTGTAAGTTCTAGATTAGCTAAACTTTTGGCATGTTCAATCATGTAAGATGTTTGATCTAGTTCAAATATGATCTGTCCTTCTTCTACGTACTCAAATTCTTTAAAAGGAACGACTTTAATGTGCCCGGAAACTCGGGGACTGATATCTAGAATATGACCACAGACATAAGCATTGTCTGTTATTTCTAGATTTTTAGAAATATACCAGCAGTAGAGAGCATATCCGAGAATTCCTACCGACACCACAAAAGATAGGGTATAGAGAAGCTTATTTTTCATTACGATCACTTTTTATATGAGAAGTTCGACAGGTTGCTTAAAATTAGCAAATGCCATACCATTTTAGTGACATATGAAAAAATTTAGGATTTTTCTTCCTATATTGAGGCCTTTTTAAACTTTATAAACAGAGATTAAAACGTTTAAGCAGTTTATGCTTATTAAGATAGGCCTATAAATTAGATGAACTGAACCCAATTGTCCAATTTTTTTGGCAATGACTAACTCAAAAGGTTACCAATGGAGCACTCTTTTTCCACTTTTTATATAGCAATATCCTTATTTCTTATAATGAATTCTGTAGGACATATCCCCGCCTTCATCTTAGCTTTGAAGCCCGCTCCTATTGATTCCCATAATCGTATTATGTTGAGAGAGCTCTGCATCGCTTTTATCTTCATGGTTGTCTTTTATTCAATAGGGGGCAAACTTTTAGCAACGCTGCACATTCAAGAATCTGCGGTGCAAATTTCAGGTGGAATTATTCTTTTATTGAAATCATTAAAAATGATTTTCCCTAACATGGGGCATATCCCTGATAACGTAGAAGATAAAGAGCAACCTTTTTTAGTACCTATCGCTACACCACTTCTAGTTGGTCCATCTGCTTTAGCTGCTATCATAGTCTATTCAAGCCAATCTACTGGTTTTTGGAACGATACTTATATAGGAATTTGTATTGCCTGGCTCCTTTCCGGGGTTATACTATTTTTAGCTTCCCATATCCACCACCTTCTAGGAGATAAAGGAGTTAATGCTGCAGAAAGATTAATGGGACTAGTGCTATTACTTCTGTCTATACAAATGCTAACGGAAGGATTGCGCTCTTTTACCGCTTTCATGCATACACTCCCTCATTAATCAAATAGAAAGGTTGCACCTATGGAAACGTTCGATTTAGACTCTTTTATCTCCATGACTACCCAGCTCTTTTTGATCATGGACGCTGTAGGGGTTATTCCTGTTATCTTAACACTAATCAAAGGACTAGATGTTAAACGGCAGAAAGCAGTGATCATCCGAGAAATGGTAATCGCTTTGATAGTGATGCTTATAGCGCAATTCACTGGCGAATATATATTAAACTTCTTGCAAATTTCAAAGTCTACACTTTATTTTTCGGGAGCTATTGTGCTGTTCTTTACAGCTTTAAGTATTATCTTTCCAGCCCATGCAACTAGCAATACTTCCGCTAATACACAAGACAAAGAGCCTTTTATTGTGCCTATTGCAGTTCCCCTTATCGCAGGTTCTGGTGTAATCGCGCAGATCATGATCTATGCACAACAACTGCCTAGCGTTACTTTATTAACCTCTTCTCTACTTGTTGCATGGTTACTGTCCACAATCATTCTATATTTCCTACCCCAACTTAGTAAATTATTAGGAAAAGCGGGTATAGCTGCTTGTGAACGACTAATGGGATTGCTTGTATTAATGCTGGCTGTTAATAGCTTTCTTAACGGCTTGATCTACTATTTTAAAGGTAATTAAGCCTAAATTTACATGCAATAAATGTATCAATAGATCTCTTGCAATACTATTTGCAGAGATCTACTTGACTAGAGTCATAAAAGAAAAGTTACCCATTTTTAAGTAAAAAAAGGCTAGTATGGAATCCCCCAATTTCTCAGATAAAATAGCTGCTGTCAAAGCTAGATTCAAGCACTGCCAAGGTCCTGAAGAAGTTTATCAACAAATCATTGCCTTTGGCCGTGAGTCTCCCCATTTTCCTGAAGAAAGTAAAATAACTATTAATCTAGTTAATGGTTGTCAAAGTCAAGTATATGTTCAAACTGAATATCGGGATGGAAAGGTTCATTTTAAAGCTAATTCTGATGCTTTGATTTCTGCGGGCTTAGCTGCGCTGCTGGTAGCTGTTTATTCGGGAGAAAATCCTATTACTATCTTGCAAAATGAACCTATTTATTTGCAGGAATTAGGTATTTTTACAAGTCTTACTCCCAATCGGGCTAATGGACTTGCAAGTATCTATTTTCATATGAAAAAAGCAGCTGTTCCTTATCTAACCTTAAAAAATTGACATAGCTAGCAGCTTAGCTTTTAGTTAAGCTGTTTCTCCTGTAAATGCTTGAATAAGATTAGGAAAATCGTAATATTTAGATCCTTTAAAAAGCACGATATCTTTTTTTTGCACATATTTTCGCACTAGTTCTAAAAGCTCTTCACGAGAAGACGCTATTTCAAAAACTTTTCCAGAGTTTTTCCAATAAGAACGCATGATTTCGCATTCAATTCCAATACAAAGCATTATATCAACTTTAGAAAGAGCGTACTCTGCTAATCGCTCATGACTTCCTCTTGACCACTGCCCTAATTCCCGCATTTCACTTAAAACAACGATCCTCCTTCCTCCTTCATTTGGTTTTGGAATGCTGTCTAAAGCAGCACAGGCTGCATCAGGACTAGAATTATTATAAGCATCATTGATGATAGTGACTCCTTGATAATCGATTATTTCAAGTCGATATTCAGGCAATTTTAGATCATTGATAGCCTCTCCAATAAGAGCCCAATCTAATCCAACTTCTCTTACACAGGCAATTGCAGCAAGTAAGTTTTGAGCATTATGCTTTCCTCTAAAAGGTAGTTTACCTGACCAACATAGCCGTCCGCTCTCCCAAAACTCAACTTCTAAGTTTTCAATATTTGTGACCTTAAAAAAATATTTAGCACGGGGGTTGTCTGTTGAAAAATAGATGCGGTTACAATTTGCAGAGCTTTCAATATCACTTAGACAGCGAGTTTCTTGCCATAGTATGGCTTTTTTTGTAGCATGTTGACTAAGGATTTCACTTTTAGACTTTGCAATCTCTTCTAACTTACTAAAATTTACCCCATGAGAATAAGAAATATTAGTTATTACTGCTATCTCAGGAGGGGCTATAGAGACTAATTGGGCAATATTCCCTGTATGGGTCATCCCCATTTCTAATACTAGAAATTGAGCACTAGGGTCAGCATTAATTATTGTTAAAGGCAAAGTTAACTGCGTATTTTGATTCCCCTTTGTACCTGCAACGCTGTATCGTTTTGACAATAATTGCTTAACAAATTCTTTAGTTGTTGTTTTTCCTAGAGACCCTGTTACTGCAATAACACGATATTGACGTTCTTGGAGGAGTTGCTGCCCTATTTTTTGTAGAGCTTCTGTTACATTTTTTACAGGTAGAAGGTACATTCCATGATTAGAGCCATTATAACTAAGATCTACTACAGCTGCCTTAGCCCCCTTTGCTGCCACATCCCCTAAAAAGGAATGGCCATCAACTCTAGCCCCTTTTATAGCAAAAAATAAGCTGTCAGAAGTTACTTGTCTGCTATCGATACTAGCACCTCTCAGCAACAGATCGTCCTTAATGTCTAAGTGAAATAGTTTTCCTAATTTTTGTAGAGATAACATAACTTCCCCTTTCCTTCATTTAATGCAGCTATAAAGTAAAATTTTCTCCTAAATAAGAACGACGAGCCTCAGCACTTGCTAGAAGTTCATCAACTGTTCCTGATAACATCACTTTCCCCTCGCGTATCAGGTAACTGCGATCAACAATCGATAGAATTTCCCTTGCGTTATGATCTGTAATAAGGATTCCTATATTTCGCTTTGCTAGCATTCTTATCATCTGCTTGACATCCTGAATAGTCAGCGGATCAACGTTTGCAAAAGGTTCATCAAGCAGTAAAAAAGAGGGATTGGTGACTAGGGCTCTAGTAATTTCAAGCCGACGTCGCTCTCCTCCTGATAGACTTATCGCTAATTTTTTAGCTAATTTCTCAAGATGCAAGTCTTTTAAAACACGCTCAAGTCGATATCTACGTTCTGCACGTGGTAAGGGCATATTTTCAAGAATACACAAGATATTTTCTTCCACTGTAAGATGACGAAAAATTGAAGGCTCTTGTGCGAGATAACCTAATCCCATCTGTGCACGTTCATGAATAGGCTTATTTGTAATATCGTTATTTTGGAAATAAACATGTCCGCCATCGGGTTGAATCAATCCCATTGTTATGTAAAAAGCGGTAGTTTTCCCAGCTCCATTTGGTCCCAAAAGACCTACAACTTCTCCAGGATTTACATAGAATGAAAGATCGTTAACTATGACTTGATCATTAAATTTTTTAACTAGATTATTAACTCGCAGAGCTGATTGGGGATCCACATAATGATTACTACGTTTCATTGATAACAAACCTTTTCTTCAAACGTCCTAACTCTTCTTTGCTCAAATTAAATCGCACTTGACCTATTCCTTGTACGGCATTCTTTCCCATAGTCTGATGTCTCTGCATAATCAGCTCTTTAGCACTAACTTGCATTTGTCTAACCTGATCATAAAATAATACACGCGTATCTCCTTGGGAAAAAAGATGAGTTTCGCCAGTCATGGGGGTATGCTCAACTCGATCCGCGTACGCTACTTGAAAAACCTCTTTTGAGTCTGAAGGATCAAATGGAGCATTATTTAAGATATAAACATTTCCTTCTAATATAATTTTCTTAGGAGTTATTTTGTCTCCTTCAACATTATAGAGTATACGTACCTTATCTGCAAAAATTTCACCTAAATAATCTTTCAGAAGGACTTGATTTTCTTTAATTAATCCCCCTCCGTTTCCATTATTTTTACCAATCAAAGTCGTTGTAAATTCTTTGTGATTGATTATTACTTGACCAGGACAGGTTAAATTTTGTTGGATATGATTATTAGGATCTGTGTAATTCAATAACGTGTAGCCAAGAGCCTCAATACGCTCAATACCTTTCCTTGCTTTCTCAGTATAGGGACTATCTTTTATAAGGACCTGTCCGTCACATTCCATAGCTCCTAATATAGGATCAACTATATGCACATTTTGTTCAAAAGTAAAAATATTAGTGAGCTCATTCCAAATCAACTTATTGGATTGAAAGCAAACGTCGCGCATCAGGTCTTTCCCCTGCTCAGCAGTCGTAATGAAACCTTCAGGTTTGTCAAAATTAATAACACGCTGTTCTGGATCAATCAAAATTTTAAGGGCATCAATACTACCCGAGTTTAAACGTTCAATGCGACAGATTCCCTCACTCTTTTTTGGGAAAAGTTTGATCTGTCCCTCTACTTTAGCCCTATTTGTAGGCTTTAGTTTCTGATTACGTAATGGCACAGTATATATAGCTCGATCAGCAAAGGCTGTAAATTCTTCATTATAACTTGCTAAAACATTATCTATCGCATCAATTTTACACACTCTTTGGATGACCATTTTTCCCACATGCTTTTTAGATGGTTTCAAATTTTCTAAATCAATTTCCATCTGTTGACTTTGCAATCTTAATTTTACTGATTGCCCTTTAGCATCTAAATACCCATAATTATAATTTACTCTCTCATGCGATTGCTTGCGTGTTAATAAGCCTTTCTGGCTTATTGAATCCAAAATAGCATGGTCACAATCAATTTCTCCCCCTTCTCGAAGTTCAATATGAACTTTATCCTCAATCACAAGCTGCTTAAAAGGCAAAGATAGCTCCTGTCCCCCCTTTTCAATGACAGCATTTTCAGCCTGAAGCTTGCCCAAAGGGTAATCTAGTATAACATCTCCAGTTAGTTTTAAGTGATTATTTTCATAGTTTGCAAATTCTGAAGTAATGGTCATATGCTCCTCATCCTGTGCATAGGTAAGAGGGCTGAGGATTAATGACCCTATAGCTAAGCTATTAAAATATTTGAGATATTTCATTAAAACATCCCTTTTGGAGAATAAAATGTTGTTTTAAGTTGATTAGCTTTAAAAGACCATCCTTCACTATCAAGCAAAGATAATTCCAATTTTGCCGTTGTTCCTACCATAATAGGTTCTAAATGCTGATTATTAGTTGGAAGTGTATGAGTTGGCAGAAGGTAACGGTATAACTTTACATTATAAGCTACAAGGCGGTTAGAAGAGATATGATAGATCGCAGCTTCAGCTTGAATTAAGTCTACTTTTTGCATTGGTTTAAACCGTTTATCAAGCTTGAACCAAGCATTAGGATCTTCTGGATTCCCATTTTTCATTAAAATTTTTCCATTGGATTGTAAGAGTCCCTCTTTGTCATTAGGTAAACGGTAGTAAAGCTCTTGTTGTAACCAAATAGTTACATCCTTTAATTGCTCAAGAACTTGTTCAGTTTCCGCTGTGGTAACAATTTGGGATTCTGCGCTTGATAAAAACCCATGTAAACGTTGCTGATTCAAAATGCGCCAAATATCTTTCGTGACATTGACTCTATTCTGCTGTCTAATACTATCATCACCTTTAAGATCTTTTGGAGGAGATTTTAAAGATTTATCTACTTGTACAATCTTGCGATACTCTGCGATTGTAGTTTGATCTACCCAGTAGATTTTGCCAATTAGCTGGAAAGCAAAAAGCAAAATGCTTAATGCAATAATAATGAAGCTTAAACGCTTTAACATAACTACAATTAAAATAAATAATTAAATCTTCTGCATAAACCTATGTGCAAAACAACAACAAAGATTATACAAATATAACTTTGGAAAATTTATTGAACATCTTCCTGTGCAATTGCATGTAAGCGTTCTAATTTCATCAAGAGCTTTGGCAAGTCTGTAAATGAGATCATAGAATCTCGATCACTTAAAGCTTCAGGAGGATTAGGATGAGACTCAATAAACACACTATTGCAACCTGCGGTAACTGCTGAACAGGCCAGCATAGGTATGAATTCCCGTTCTCCGCCCGAAGCATGTCCTAACCCACCAGGCTTTTGAACTGAGTGAGAAGCATCGAAGCATACAGGATAACCCATTTTTTGCATGATTGGAATACTGCGCATATCAGTAACCAACTGATTATAACCAAAACTTACCCCTCGTTCTGTTAAGATGATATTATGGTTACCAGTCGAAACTAATTTATCAATGACATTTTTCATATCCCAAGGGGCTAAGAATTGCCCTTTCTTAACATTAACAACAGCTCCCGTTTCACCCGCCGCTAGAATCAAATCAGTTTGACGACACAAAAATGCAGGTATTTGGATGATATCGCACACACCGCCAGCCATTTTTGCATCATCAGGAGAATGAACATCAGTAATTACAGGTATATCAAAAGTTTTCTTAACTTTTTCCAAAATACGTAATCCCTCTTGTATACCAGGTCCGCGAAAAGAACTGCCCGCAGAACGATTGGCTTTATCATAACTCGATTTGAATATGAAATTGAGATGATGTTTTGACATCATTTTTTGCAGGGCTTCCGCTGCAAATAGACTTGCAGATTCACTCTCTATAACGCAGGGGCCTGCGATAATAGCTAAAGGATTTCCAGTTCCAATAAAAAAGTTTTTAACAGGGATTTGTCGAGTTGTATACATACTTGTTAATGACTCCAAAAGCTCATAAAATAAAATCACTTATAAGGCTATATTGTAGGACCTTTAATTAAATTTTTTTAAGATAAAATTTCGCGTTAAGCCTACCATAGAAATTCTAGTGTACGTGATCATCTACCTGTTTGCAACCACATATTTTAGTCTATTCTAATTGATCAAAAATACTTTTGAAGTACTGATTTAAAGCTAAAATATCCCTTTCAAAAAAACGTAAATTGAGCATTTATAGTAAAAACAACTAAATAAAAGGAAAAGGTTCCTCTAACTGAAATAAAAAATATTTTTATTAGACTGAAAAGGCTTATATTTCTATGAACTTTGTAAATTTACCTAATGATAGCTTGCGAGAAATCTATTCTTATTCTGATACGACAAGCTTAATTAAATTAGGAGCAGTCAACAAGCAACTTTACAGAGATGACAATAGAAGAGCGCTGTTACATGTCAAGACAGTCGCCAATAAAATACAATTACAAATGATGAAACACTATGGCTCCTCTTTTTGTAAGTGCAGAGAATGTAAAAATGGATTGAAATTCCTTTTACAGAAAAGTTATACTTCTACAGCTTCATGAAACAAAGGCAGATCTAACACACCTTCTATTACGTGCAATGAGTGTCAAATGTTACGATTTAGCTTTTGCTATCTTAAAGTTATCCATAGTTGATCATAAACCTAAAGTTTATGAAATTTTTAACAAGTCTATAGAAGAGGGATATATTGAAATGGCCCACTATTTATTGAAAACGTTTAAAATAGATCCGGCAGCAGGCAATAATAGCGCCATTCAATTAGCTGTAAATCTGGGGCATGTAAACATTGTCAAATTATTGCTACAAGAATCTAGAGTAGACCAGACCCCTCCGCAAATAATAACAAACCCCTTGAATTTGCAATAAAAGCAGATTACTTAGCAGGTTTTAAATTCGCAGCACGAGCTCATTATACAGAAATTGTAGAATTGCTGCTTCAAGACTCTCGAATTGATCCCACTACAGACAACAATACACTATTTCAAAAAGTTGTACGTGAAGGTATTTCAGAGCTTGTTAAATTGTTCCTTAAAAATCCTAGAATTAATCCTTCTATAGACAATAACTACGCTATTAGAATCGCTGCATTGTATGACAAGTCTGAGGTTGTTAAATTATTGCTTCAAGATCCCAGGGTTGATCCGTCAGCAGAAGGTAACAATGCTATTTTAAATGCTGCTTTAAATGGATATTCAAGTGTTATTAAGTTATTGCTTCAGCACCCTAAAGTGGACCCATGTGCACATGATAATTGGTCTATCAAAGTAGCTATATGTCAACGTCACTTATTAAGTGCTCTATACCTGCTACGCGATAGAAGGGTTAATCCCCTGATAAAAATTAACAAGCTCTATTGGATTGCAGCCGCTACTTTATCAGCAGCGCTATACTACACATTAAAGGCCCGTAAGTAAACTTAGCCCAAACCATAGTACAACTCTAATCAATAAGATCATTCAATTATACTGAGCGCGGGCTATTTGACCGTTTTCTTCTACTGGTGAAAAAAAGGTAAACCTAGCCGCGCATTGTATAGCAAGCATATTAGCACTCTTTTTATAGTACCTAAAATAGTTAGATTAGCTTAGAATTATTTATGCAATTTTCAATTACGATCTAAAAAGGAGAATTTAATATGCGAAAATGGATTTTACCAATTTTTGTCATGCTTATCGGTCTTATGATCTTTAAAACTTATCAAGATAAAAGTTCTAATATGCCCAAAGAGTTTACTTATCTTCATGAAATTGAGCCTAGCATCTTATCAGATTTACGCTATAGAAGCTCCGATAACTTTACAGGAGCCCCTATAGTTGGCTATGAAAGTTCTAAAATTATTGTTACTCGTGCAACTGCTGAGGCCTTGAAGGCAGCTCAAGCTAAGTTCAAAGCTGATGGTTATTCTCTTATAATATACGATGCGTACAGACCGCAACGAGCAGTTAATCGCTTTATGCAATGGAGTAAAGATCTAAATAATCAGGAAATGAAAGCTTGGTTTTACCCCAGGGTGGATAAAGCAAAAGTTTTTGAATTGGGTTATGTTGCAGAGAAATCTGGCCATAGTCGTGGAAGTACGGTTGATGTAAGTTTGATCCGATTGGATAGTCAATTAAAACAGATTGAGCCTCGTACTCGCACACTTAACGATGGGTTTCAATTTTTTTACCTAGACGATGGTACTATCGATATGGGGTCATCGTTTGACCTCTTTGATAAAGCTTCCCATTACGAAAATGACTTAATCAATCAAGAATATAAAGACAGACGTACTTATTTAAAAAATGTTATGGAGTCATGTGGATTCAAGAATTACCCTGAAGAGTGGTGGCATTTTACTTTAAGAGATGAACCTTTTCCTGATACTTATTTTGACTTTTTAGTTAAATAGTCAAATTTCTCCTACCCTTGCTTTTATTCTAGCAAGGGTCAATCAAACTATAAAAAGCTATGAAACAACACTACCTGGAGGTAAATGCTCGATATGGAGAACTTCAAGCTGGCTTCCTAATCCAGCAGCTAATACCATCCCTTGGCTTTCGATCCCCATCAATTTTGCAGGTTGCAGATTAGCCACCACAACTACTTTCTTGCCAATCAAACTTTCAGCTTCTACATGAGTACTGATTCCAGATAAAATTGTACGCTTTTCTAGTCCAATATCAACTTCTAACTTTAAGAGCTTTTTGCTTTTTGGCACTTTTTCAGCTTTAGTTATCTGACCTACGCGTAGATCTAATTGGTCAAAGTGATCAATAGAGATTAATGGTTTAAGGGGTGTCAATGCCTGTGGCTCAGACTTCTGTTTAGCCTTTTCTGCCAATGTCTGTAATTGGGTCATCTCTGCTGCAATCTGAGCATCCTCTATTTTAGCAAAAAGCACCTTGGGTTCAGGTAGTCCTTGTCCTACAGGGACCTTATGGTTTAAAACTTCATCCCAATCTTGATCCACTAACTGCGAATCAAATCCGATCATTTTCCAGATCTCTTGTGCTGTCTGTGGCATAATTGGTGAAGAAACCAATGCTAAACATTTCAAACACTCAATACAACAAGCGATTGTTGTAGCTACAGCAGGAGCTCCCATTGGCTGCTTAACAACTTCCCATGGCTTCTTATTATTGAAATAAACATTTCCAACATGAGCTAGTTCCATGATCAACTGGCATGCTCGTCTTAGCTGGAATGACTCAAAGCAATCCTCTATCTGAGTTGCTAAATGATTGATTTGGCTTAAGAAATGGCTATCAACAACCTCTAAATGATCAATAAGGGGTACCTTGGCTTGGCAATTGGCTCTTGCAAAGACTAAAACACGATTGACAAAATTTCCAAACTTACCTAATAACTCTGTATTGCACCTCATCTGGAAATCTTTCCAAGTAAATTCTGAATCTGCACTTTCTGGTGCATTAGCTGCAATCGTATAGCGAATTTGGTCTGCTGAATATTTAGTCAAAAACTCTGCTAAATCGATGTACCACCCTTCTGACTTGCTGAATTGCTTCCCTTCAAGCATATAAAATTCGTTAGCAGGTAATTCATCAACTAGTTTATAAGGCTGATTTTGCCCCATAACCATAGCTGGAAATATAACAGAGTGGAAAGGGATATTATCTTTTCCAATAAATTGGACGAGCTTGGTTTCAGGATCACACCAATAATCTTTCCACTTATCGGGTTGATTTTGGTTCTGGGCCCACTCACGAGTAGCTGAGATATAACCAATTGGTGCATCGAACCATACATAAAGTACTTTCCCCCCACTATCTGGCAATGGCACTGGGATGCCCCATTCTGAATCGCGGCTAATAGCTCGAGGATGAGTTTCTTCAATGTAATGCTTAATGAAGTTGACCACATTAGGTTTCCAATTCTTTTTACTAATCCACTCAGCCAGTCTATCTTTAAACTTATCTAATAGGAAAAAGCAATGTTTAGTTGGTCTGCGTACAAGAGGGGCATTGGTCATTTTAGAACGGGGATTTTTTAGGTCGGTCGCTTCGTAAGAAGCTGCACATTTAGGGCACTCATCACCCCGAGCAGGATCAAACCCACAACGAGGACACCCCCCTACTACATAACGATCCGCTAAAAAGGTTTGATCTTGCTCTGAGTAAAGTTGATCTGTTACTTGCTCGTTAATATACCCATTTTCGCGAAGGTCATTAAAGAACTGATAAGTCGTTTCAACATGCCCTGCCCAAGTTGTACGGGAGTAATGATCAAACGAAAAGTTGAGTTTTGCAAATAAATCTTTATTGATATTGTGGAATATATCTACATGCTCTTGCGGCGAACGGTTGGCTAACTTAGCACTCAGTGCAATAGCAACCCCATATTCATCTGAACCACAGATGTAAAGAACATCCATTTTTTTTATACGTTGGTAACGTGCATAGCAGTCTGCAGGTAAATACGCTCCAGCAAGATGCCCAAAATGGATAGCTCCATTAGCATAAGGTAAAGCGGAGGTGATCAAAATCTTTTTTCTCATAACAGAGCTTTCTCCTTAGGTCTTTGTATAATCAATAATTCCAATTCTGTATCAGGAACACATTGCCATCCTACTAAAGTAGCTGTTGCTAGATCCACAAATAAGGGACCAGGCTTTGTTAGGAGGTAAGAAGAATCATAGATGAATTTAGAATTTACAGATGGTTGAGATGAATTATACCAAGAGATTTGAAATTTTTCTAGCGTTATATGTTGTTGTCTAATCAGAGTTTGCTGCTCTGAACTTAAGGCAGACCAAGGTATTAATTTAGCAGGATAGTAAAGCTCTAAATAATTTTTCGGCAAGATAACAATCCCAAACCGATTTGTGCAATTTGGAAAGATACGACCTGTTTGACGACAAACTCCAGCTTCATTTAAATCTAACTTACAAATAGACCCTAAAGGCAAAGCATGCACAAAAGAGTGGACTTTTTGCATAGCCTGGAATGACAAATTGGAAGCACTTAAAAGTGGTGAATCAGTGAAAGGACTCCTAGTATGGGGCCGCTGTGTAATCCAGTATCCTATACCAAACACAACGGCAAAAAGAAGCAATGCGATAAGAAGCTCTACTAAAAATAGTAAAAAAGCAAACTCACCTATATTTTGTGGATTGTTAATGTCCAATAGGATCATTTGCATTATATTGCATTCGAAAATGGTTAGAGGTATCATTCATTTTTTGCTAAAATTTTATACAGTATAGCCTATGGAGACCTCTTTATAAAAGCCCTATTCATCATCGTCATCGTCATCATCGTAGCTATCATCATCATCTCGTTCTTGCTTCATACTCTCTTTACGGGTATGGGCCCTTCTAGATTTAGCTAACTCAATTTGAGCTTGTCGCTCCTCCTCTTGACGCTTTTTCCTAGCCTTATAGTCGATCTCTTCAAGGAAATCTTGCCCTACAGCAACCTCTTCTAAAACTTGGCAAGCTTCATTGTTGATATTGGTATTTACTCGGCAAGCTCTACCAGCCTTGATTTTATTGCGTGCTACTTTGATTGAATGGGTTACTAAGTCGAACACATTGTCAAAACGGCGGCTAAGATGTTCTGTTGTCAAGTGTTGGTTATCTTTTGTCATTATGTTAAATTCCTGAACTAAATTAAATTAACAAAATAAATCTATACCAAGTGAGTGCTTAATGTTCGAGTACGGTGGCTCTCAGCGATGACAACGCTTCGCAGCACTTGGTAGCATATTTGCAAGTCTTCATTTACAATCTGGTAATCGTATTCTGTTGCTATTTCTAGCTCTTTTTCGGCCCAAGAAAGGCGCCTTTCTAAAACTTCCATAGTTTCTGTCTGTCTGTCTAGCAAACGTCGCCGTAATTCTGTGATCGAAGGGGGTTTAATAAAGACGAATACAGCATCTACTTTCCCTTTTAACTGCATTGCTCCTTGTGTATCTATAACTAAAAAAACATGGTTTCCTTGTTCCTGTTGTTGCCATACAGTTTCGCGGCATGTGCCATAATAGTGTCCGAAAACTTCAGCATATTCTAAAAAGTCATTCTTTTTGATTTTTTCTTCAAACACTTCTTTTGTTATAAAAAAGTAATCGCGCTTATCAAATTCGTTGGGACGTGGAGCTCTAGTTGTACAAGAGACGTTTGCTTTAACGCAACTAAATTCTCGAGTAAGCATTTGCACAAGGGTGGTCTTTCCCGTTCCTGCTGGAGCACTTAAAATAAATAATAATCCCTTTTTAGTGTATGAAAATAATAAGTTTTGTTGCATTTTATTATAAATCACTCAATATTCTGCACTTGTTCGCGCATTTTTTCTAACTCACTTTTAAGCTCTACAATTATTTGGGCTATCGTAGCATCTGCACATTTAGAGCCTATTGTATTAATTTCTCGGTGCAACTCTTGCAATAAAAATTCTAATGTTTTTCCGATTCCCTGTGCATTTGATTGCTGCATATAGAAACGAAACTGATCAATGTGGGATTGAACTCTAATTAACTCTTCAGAAACATCTATTTTTTCAGCATATAAAGCAATTTCCTGCAAAATTCGGTCATCTTTTTCAAGAGTAACATCTTTTTCTAAAACTTTTTGTAGGCGCTCTAATAATTTTATGCGGTATTTATCACTAGTACCTAAAGATAGAGGCTGTACTCTTCTTATTCCCTCCTCAATACGAACTAAGCGCCTTGAAAACTCATCGAATAAAGCTTGCCCTTCCACCTGCCGCATACTTTTAAGGAAACTTAAAGCATTCATAAAACCTTGATGTAGAGCCTGATCGTCCTCTTTACCATCCTCTTTGTTTTGTAGTACAGTAAAAATTTTAGGATGAGTACAGAGCATTTGACTAAAAGCTGGTTCGTGTTCTTTAAGCTTTAGATCATCGACAACTTCTAACCACGCTTTGTGTAATTGCCTAGCCAAAGAAATATTGGGCTTCACTTCAATAGAACTTATCTCATTTGGAATCAAAGAAACGTTAACTGAGACATATCCGCGAGAAATAGCATCTTTGATCCACTGCCGTACCTGCTGTTCTAATTCATAAAATTGAGCAGGTAAATTAAGAGTAATTTCTAAAAAACGGCGATTGATCGATTGAATTTCAATTGTTACCTGTCCGATTGACAGAGATACTGTCGCTCTTCCAAAACCAGTCATACTTTGGAGCATAGAAGACTTAAAAACTCTTAAATAGGTTAAATCTTTAAAAATTAATTTTTATTATTAAAAAAAAATAGAATAAAGTACAGATTTTTTATAAACGAAATAATAAATAATGTATGGGAATATTTCAAGAAGCTCTCAGCCTAATTGCTTAGGCTGAGAGGGTATGGGTTGTAAACTAATAAATTAAGAAGCTTACTTCCATTCTAGGTCGTTTGCAGGGTCAGTATTAGCTTCAGGCTCATGAGCATATTTTGTACTTTTTATTTTATCAAACAAAGATTTTTCCTCCTTAAAGACAAAGCCATTGCTCTCCATTCGCTCTTTAGCTAAAGCTTCTAGTTGTTCTACATTGTCTGAGCTAGAATCAATATTAATCTGTCTTAGCTTCTGTTTTAATTTCCCAAGAGTATCTTTTCTGCCTTTTTGTAACTGTTCTATCTTTTTCTCTAATTCTTCCAGGGTCTTCTCTTTGCTAATTATACTTTCAAGGTCACTCTTTGCATCCTCACCTCTACGCTGTTTTTCAAGGAAGCGATATTCTACCATAGATAATTCAATTTTTGTTTTATCAAACTTATCTATAGTAGATTTAATAGAGCTAGACTTTTCTTTATAATTATTAAATAAATGATTCAATTCTCCTCTATACTTTTCAAAAGGCGTCTTTTTGATTTCAACGGTGTCCACCTTTTTATCTTCAGAAACCTTCTTAAGTCCTTTTTTATCAGGTATTTTTCGAATTTCTTCCCCGCAAAGAAACTGATATCGACTGCTAATATTAATAATATCATCATCGCTATATTTATCTGATTTTTCTAACTTTAACAGTTCAACAATTCTTTCTCTAAAAATCTTAGCTTCTTCAGTCAATTTATATAATTGTCTATATAATAAAATTTCTTCGCGCTCTGCTGCAGTTATTTTTTTAGCCTTTACTTCACCCCGTAGACCTAAGTTACCAGAAGTAGGGGGCGGAGGCGGAGGTGGTATATCGCCTTGCTGCATCACTCCCCTTTTCTTACCTGCAGGTGGTGGTGGTGGTGGTGGTGGCACTCCATCATCGACTGTCGATTTGATGACAGGAGGGATGCTCTTCTTTTTCCTATCTGGATTCAACTCATTTAATTTTTGATCTATTTCTTTAATAGCTTTAAGCTTTTCACCAAATGAAATTAAATCTTCTATCATATTTTGTTGCATGGATTGCAGAATAGCTATCGGGTTCGTGAGCTCTTCTGCCATAGCTCCACCCTTAAAATTTTTCTTTTTGTAAGAAGGCAATACATATTCTTCGGGTGTTATCTTTTTGAACTCGGGTGCCTTTTCTAGTTGATTATTTTCAGCACCCGCAAAGTCAGCATAAGAGCTAGACTTTTTTAATGGCTGACGAGCAGCTTCTTCAACTCCTGCTGGATTGACTCCGTTGTCCTCACTTTCAGCTGCAACGTTTCCAGAGGCATCTACTTCGCTAACAGGCTTGCTTACAATGCTGTCCTCTTTTTTTACTGAATGTCTCGGAGGATTTTTATTCAATTCTGATTCTAAGTTCTTAATTAGCTTTTCAAGGTTTGCAAGGTTACGGTTTTGGAAAATCTTTGCAATTCCTAACCTGCGACTTAGCTTTTCCATTTGTCCTATAGTTTTTTTGCTAGAATTAGATTTATTGATCGATTCTTTATATTTTTCACTAAGTTTCCTTAACCCTTTTGTTAATCGTTGCAGCTGCCCTGAATTAGCATCATCTCTATTTTCAACCTTTTGCCGTAAAAACTTAATAATATCATCCATTCTTGTATCTGACTTCCCTTCGATCTCAATCAAGGTTGGTTCTTTCCCTGCTGAAGAGTCAGCTATTCTATCGATAGCATCAATGATGTAGTCAAAACTATTCCCCGTACTTACTGTAATTTTGTTTGCCATAACATTATACCAATAAATTTTACTTATTAATTACAAAAAATTTATTTATTAAATATTTTTTTATAATCTATTTCTTATTTATATTTTCTAAATCGATGATCTTTTGACGAATACTCTCTCTATAATATTCATCGAAGGCGCCAAGGTAAGCTTCCATAAATTCTTCTTGAAGGTCATGACAGTTTTTTTTCCTTAACATCTCTCTTGCCTCAAGAATATTTTTATACGCCTTTTCAAGTGTCTCCTCTATTTTTATGTCGCCATTATCGATAAACTGAATCTTTCCACTATTTGTATAGATGATATTGGAAGCTTGAAAGTCTGGGTGAACGAGGACTTTGGGTAAATCCCCTTTACTACGATAAAACTCATCTAGCGATTTAGAGGCTTTCATAGATTTGACATGGATCTCTCCAAGGGATTTACCTAATGCCTGAAAAACTTTACTTATTCTAACTTTGTCCTTACTAGCTAAGACTAAATAGAGTTGCTCTCCTTCAACTTTTTTAAAGGTCAATAATCCTAAACCTTTTTTAGCTTTTATCCACTCGATAGGTGTTATATCTAGAGCTGTAACAAAGTAAGATTGCTCTCTTCCTAATGTTTTCACAATAAGCTGATCTGCATCCTTCTGCTTTGTAGCCTCTCCTTCACTCATTTCATCAACATTTTTTATGATATAGGAGCCATCTTTTCCTAAATCTAATGTAAAGCAAGTAGATTGACTTCCTCCGAAAGCATTCTTTGGTATAAGCTTAATAGTGAAATCAGTACCTGGAGCTATTCCTAATTTTTCAGCATACCATTTTGCTATTCCTCTACCCTCTTCAGAAATGAGAGCTTGCATCTGCTCTTTATCAAGAAATCTAAATCTTGGTAATTTAGGATCCGCATTGATAATTACTTTCTGAGAACCATTCTGATAAATATAGGTAAAGGGCTTCTGCTTAGTTTTAGACTCAATATTATCTTTATTTTGAGCCTGTGGTTTTGGTTGTATTTCAGAAGATTTCTTCGGAGGTACCTTTTTAGATGTATCAGCCTTAATAGACGAAGTAGAACCCTTATTTTTGTCTATAGGTATAGTAGAGACTTTTTGCTTCTCCTGTTCAGCCTGCTCCCATGAAGTATTACTAATAGTACTTGTTCCACTTGATTTCTCTTGTTCTACATGTCTTAAATTCTTCCTTAAATTTAACAGAGTCTCGTGACTCGAGCTAGTTTCTTCTCTAGAGTGCTTAGTTGTTAAATTTGAAAATTTCTTTGGTTGCTCATTAACTTTATGAGAAGAAGTAGCGTGCTCTATTTCAACCTTTACTGGCTTTCTTATCTCTTGCTTTTGCACTATCTGTGCACTTGACATCACTTGCTCTACCTTTTTTGCATCAACTTGGTCCACTTTTATTTTTGTTTTATTTATTTTTTCTTTAGGGATTTGTTTTGTTAATTCCTTTTGTTTAAAAGGCACCTTTTTTTCAATTTGAGATTGTCCAGCTGCTTGTACTGGTTGAGCCTTGGAGGCTATTTCATTCATCTTTTTTTCAATTCGATCAATTAAATGTCCTAAATTTTTTAAGTTATTTAATCTGGTATTAGTCGAACGTTTAAAAAGCCCCTTTAAACGCTTAGCAACACTAGCGTTTTCTATAGATTTTTTGTATTTCTCTTCTAATTTTCTAAGTCCTAATTTTAATAAATCCAAATGGTTAACATCATATTTATACGTATTTCCAATTTCTCTTTCTAAAAACTTGATAATATCAGCCATTCTCGTATCTTCTTGACCGGCTATTTTAATTCTTGAAACTTCTTTGTACTTTGGGTCTATTTTTGCTGCTGCCAAATAAATAGCAGCTATGATATCTGCAGCATTACTATCAGTACTAATAATATTAACCATATTAATGTCCGTTATATATTAAATAAATCTATCTATAATCTGAAAATAATTTAAATTTATTAATTTAATATTAAGATAAGACAGGCTTCATTTTTTTTAGAGAAAAAATCGTATTTCCAAATAAGTGCTTATACGTTACTATCTTGTTCTCTCCCCCGCAAAACGGTATAAGGAAGAGCAAACAAATCTGAATGTTATTTTATCCATCAATGTTACGTATTTGACATGAACTCAATTTCGATCCAAAAATTTCGGGAATTATTAGTCCAATTGATATATAGCTACGAACTAGCTCAACCAGATAGCCTCGATATGGCCGAGTTGATGGGAGAAGTTTTGGAGCTATCAGAAGAGGATTTCAATGGAGCTCAAAAGCGTTTCCTATCTATTCTAAATAAGCAAACGATGCTTGACAACCTGATAGCACAGCATGCTATTGAATATGCATTTGAGCGTATCCAGTGTGTTGAGCGAGCTATACTTAGAGTTTGTCTTTATGAGTTATTATTCGACCAGGGCACGAATGAAAAAATTGTAATTTCAGAAGCCATTCGCCTAAGTAATAAATTTTGTGGTGCAGAGGCTTTCGCCTTTATAAACGGAATTTTAGATGCTATCTACAAAAAATATAGAGATAATCAACTTGAAATTCCTTTTAATAAAGAGGAAATAGCTGAGTAGAATTAAAATATTAAAACTTTTATGGTTGATATCAAGAAAAACATTCCCCTAGCGCCATTGTGTACTCTAGGAATCGGAGGTAATGCAAGCTATTTTGCTGAGGCTTACGACATTGAGCAGTTGCAATACCTCTTTACATGGTGTAAAGAAAATGACAAGAGTTTTCTTATATTAGGTAAAGGTTCCAATTGTCTTTTCGATGATAGAGGCTTTAACGGTTTAGTTATTCTCAACAAAATTCAATACAATAAACAAAAAGATAACTTCTTTGAAGTTGGCGCTGGCTATAGTTTTCCTCTATTAGGCCAACAAACTGCTCGTAAAGGTTTTAGTGGTCTAGAGTTTGCTGCAGGCATACCCGCAACTGTAGGTGGGGCTGTGTTTATGAATGCTGGAGCCAATAAACAAGAGATAGCGGATACCCTTTTTTCTGTAGATTATCTTTTTGCAAATGGACATTTAGTTACTTTTTTAAAAGAGGAATTAGCATTCGAATATCGTAAATCCCCCTTTCAAAAAATGAAAGGTGCTATAGTCGGTGCTACTTTTAAATTGGTGTCGTCTACTACTGCTAAAGAGACTCAACGAAAAATTGTGGACTATCGCCTAAAGACACAACCATATGGTTCTAAATCAGCTGGATGTATTTTTTGCAATCCTAGCTTAGAAGTTTCAGCAGGTAAATTAATTGAGCAATGTGGCCTTAAAGGATTGAATATTAAAGGGGCTGCTGTTTCAGAAAAACACGCTAACTTTCTTATTAATAAGGATCATTCTACAGCGGCCGATATGTTATCGTTAATCGATCATGTAAAATCAGAAGTTGCCGATAAAACAGGCATCCAATTAAAAACTGAAGTGAGATATATTCCTTATGAACATGATTGACCAGACTTTGTTTCGAGCAGACCTCCACTGTCACTCTACTTGTTCTGATGGAACATTCTCACCTGAAGAGCTTATACAAGAGGCAGCCAAAGCTGGATTACAAGGCCTTGCAATTACAGATCATGATACTATAAAAGCATACGATAGCGCATTAGAAGTAGCTAGAAAATATAATATTCGTTTGATTTCGGGCGTGGAACTTTCTTGCTCTTACAAAGATGAGATTATCCATGTCTTAGGATATTCATTCGACTTACATAACTCTGAAATTCAAGCCTTATGCAAGAAGCATGCAGAGAGACGTGATACACGAAATCGAATTATTTTAGAAAAACTAGCAAGACATAATATTTATATTGAAGAAAATGAGTTGATCTCTTTTGCACAAGATGAGGAACATAGTAGTCAAAAGTCTATTATTGGACGTCCCCATATTGCGCAAGCTATGTTGAAAAAAGGATATATTAGTACAATATCGGAAGCGTTTAGCAAGTATATTGGAAATTCACAACCTTGTTATGCTTCAGGAATCACAACATCAGTTGAGGAGGCTATCCACACAATCCATCAAGCCAAAGGTAAAGCTGTTTTAGCACACCCATATATCTATAGTAAGCAACATATCAGACAAATTAAAAATTTTCCTTTTGACGGAGTTGAAGCTTATTACTCTCGTTTGCCTTTACATAGAGAGATTCCCTGGATTAACTATGCAAAATCCAAAGGCCTGATGATTACAGGGGGATCTGATTTTCATGGTAAAGTGAAAGCTGATATTCCACTTGGTTGCTCTTGGGTAAATGAGGAAACATTTCAAGAGCTTGAGAGTTTATTTTTAGAAAATCACTCAGCCCTATATAGAGCTGTATAAGTAAACTAATAATTATGAGATAGAAAGATCAAAATGGTGGAAGCTGTTAAACAACATATAATCCTAATAGAGGATGAAGAGGATATAGGGGAACTTATCAAGCTTCATGTGGAAGAAGCGGGCTATAGTATTACCATAGCTCACTCAGGTGAAAAAGGTTTAGCTGCTGTTAAAGAAAATCCTCCCGATCTTGTACTATTAGATATTATGCTACCAGGTATTGATGGGATCAATATTTGTAAGCTTCTTAAAAGGGATGCCTTATATCAACATATTCCCATTATTATGTTAACTGCCAAAAGCGAAGAACACGATATTATACAAGGCTTAGACCTGGGCTCTAAAGATTACATAACAAAGCCCTTTTCTCCTAAAGTACTTGTTTCACGAATTAAAGCGGTTTTGCGTAATGATAAACCAATGTTTACTGAATCATCTCGTTTTATCCCTTTTGGTCCCTTCCGCCTCGACCTAAAGCAACGTCGTGTACACAAAGGAACGCAGGAAGTTAACGTAACTTATTGTGAATTTAATATTTTAAAGCGCTTATTACAAAATAGAGGAAACGTCTTATCAAGGGATCAATTACTTAGCGATATGGGTGACGACTCTGATTACATTATAGATCGTAATATTGACGTACATATCTATGCTATACGCAGAAAATTAGGACCTAACTTCCAATGGATAGAGACCGTACGCAATTTAGGCTATCGCTTTAAAGATTTATAATTTTTGATTTATTTTATTGAGCCTCTTTCAAATCTTTACTATCGGTGACTCGCTAGATCTCTGCGAAAAAGGTCCCAAAAGAGATCTATTCAGTTACTATACAAAACTACACTCAACTCACGACTTACCCCATGATTCAACTCAATCATATTACTTTAAGCTTAGGCCTTCGCACTATTTTTGATGATCTAAATTGCTCTATTCCTACTAGCAAACGGATTGGACTGGTTGGACGCAATGGTGCTGGAAAATCTACTTTATTAAAAGTTATTAACAAGCAACAAGAGATCGATAGTGGGCATATTCTATTAAGTAAGCAACTTAGAATAGCCTACATGCCACAAGAAAGCATTCTAAATTCCAATAAGACTATCATGGCAGAAGCTTTGTCCCATGTAGGAAATTGGATAGCTTTAGAGCAAGAACTTGCAGCATTAGAATTACTAGATACTTTGTCGTTAGATCAAATGCAGCACTATGCTTTACTTCACCAAGAACTGGCTAATATTGACCGAAATAAAATTCAATCTAAAGTAGAAAGTGTTCTGTTGGGATTAGGATTTGTTGCGGAGCAATTTGAACAGTGTGTACAAGAGCTCAGCGTTGGTTGGAAAATGAAATTATTGCTAGCAAAATTACTTTTGCAAGAAGCTGATTTTTACTTGTTTGATGAACCCACAAATCACTTAGATATTGTTTCCAAACAGTGGTTCCTAGAATTTCTAAAGAACTCTGAATCAGGTTTTCTATTAGTCACACACGATCGCTATTTTTTGGATCAAATTTGTGAAATGACAATCGAAATTGACCAAGGGAAAGCTTATACTTTTCAGGGAAATTACACTGAATATCTCAAATATAAAGCTGAGCAAAAAGAGCTAAAGTTGCAGGCTATGGAGCAGCAACAAAAAGAGATCGCAAAAAAACAAGCAGTTATTGAACGTTTTCGTTTTAAAGCATCTAAAGCTAAAATGGTTCAAAGTATGGTTAAAGCCCTTGATAAAGTTGAACGTATTACTTGTGACTCAGACCTGCCTGAAGTCCATTTTTCTTTCCCTGCAGCCCAGCCTTCAGGAAAATCTGTAATCAAAACAAGTCAATTATCTTATGCATTTGATCAAAAACAGATTTTCAAAAATATCAGTTTTGAAATAGAGCGGGGTGAAAAAGTTGCTATCATTGCCCCTAATGGCGCAGGAAAAACGACATTATTCAATTTAATCATAGGTAAATATCCCCTACAACAAGGGCAGGTCCTATTTGGTCATAATGTAACCTACGCTATTTTTGAACAAGACCAAACCCAAGTATTTAATCCAAATCATACTATTTTAGAAGAAGTTATTTCTCGTACACCTGGAGTTCCGGAGCTCTCAATTCGAAACTTCCTAGGAGCATTCTTATTCCCAGGTGACGATGTATACAAAAAAATCGGTGTTTTAAGTGGTGGAGAAAAGAATAGAGTGGCTATTGTCTGTGTTTTACTACAAAAAGCCAATTTTTTGCTACTTGATGAGCCTACTAATCACCTAGACCTGGTTACTAAAGAAATTCTTATGCGTGCTTTACAGCAATTTGAAGGAACTGTTCTTTATGTTTCGCACGATCAAGATTTCTTAAACGAAACAGCAACTCAACTTTTAGAACTTACTCCCAAAGGAATATTGCATTATCCAGGCAACTATGAATCTTACCTTTGGTATAAAAGAAGTCAGGCTAGTGCACAAACTATAGAAGCTACTAAACCAAAAGCTCAAACCGCTGTATCAAAACAGGAGCATACTAAATTTGAACCAACCTTTACAGGAACAAGCTCTCAGAAAGAGATCTATTTACTCAAAAAAGAGCTAACCCAAGTAGAGACTAGGATCGATCGCTTAGAAAAAGAGTTAACAAAGTTTACAAACCATTTTGAAACATTAAATTATGGAACTACTGATTATCAGCAAGCTCTAACAAAAGTTGAAGAATTACAAAAATTACTTCAGGTCGAAATGACCCGTTGGGAAGAAATTCAAGAAAAATTATCTTAATTTAAAAAAAATCATCTCTAATCTGCTATAATCCAGTAATTTATTCAATTAGAAATTTTCAGATCTATTTTTTTTATTTGTTTAAAAAGAAACTTAAAAGTTATGATTTAAGGAGGCCTAAAATTAAGTATTTGAAATTAATGCATTTTTACCTCTGGTAGTCATATACCTTCTCCTAATCCCCTACCTCACTTAATTTTAGACGGAATCTCTTGCATATCTTTTTAAAAGGCTTTGCAAGAGGTCTATAGCCTATCTGTTATACTAGAGCCGACGTACTATTGCTAGGCTCTTGTTTTACTTTTTATTATTCAAATAGCTAAGGAGATTCAACAATGGATAAGAATACAAATTTTGAACTTTTGTTTGAGACAGCTTTAAGACATCTCTATCATGCAGAACATGATATTAGGGATAATCTAGCAGTTATGATCCAAAGCGCTTCCGCGACAGAGCTAAAAGATGCTTTTGCAGCCCATAAGCAAGAAACGCAAGGTCAAATTGAAAGGTTAGAAAAAGTTTTCCAATTATTAGGAATCGATTTGCGCAAGAGTAAAACTCAAGGTATCACAGATGCCACTGAAAAAGGGATCGAAATGCTCAAGACTCTAGCTGACATGAACTTTACTGATAGAAGTAAAGGTATTGAAGGAATTCTCAATGAGGGCAAAGAGCTTATTAGACACTTTGCAGGTAAGGAAGCAGGAGACTTAGCTTTGACTAGTGCTGCTAAAAAAGTAGAGCACTTTGAAATTGCTTGTTACGAATTCGTCTGCTTTTTAGCAGAACATTACGGTTACCAAGAAGTATTAAGCCTTCTACAAGCTAATTTAGAAGAAGAAAAAAGAGCTAATGAAACTTTTTCTCACTTAGCTCGTACTTCAGTACAATTACCAGCCGCTTTAGTTGCAAAATAAACAAATTTCGCAGCGGGAGGGGTCATTTAGATCTCTCCTTACTTTAGGTCTTTAACATTTATAGTGACATCAATCTATTTATTTCTTATTGTGTTATCTACGTCTAAAGGGCATACCGTCAAACCTTTACCATTTTGTATAAGCTATACTATTTCATCATGCGTTTAGTCATTCAAAGAGTTAAATCTGCTAGTGTTTCTATAGAGGGGCAAACCTACAGTGCTATCGATAAAGGGCTTCTTGTACTATTAGGCATTCAGCCTACTGATGCTATAGAAACGATTCCCTGGATGATCCATAAACTCATTCATATGCGAATCTTTGCCGATGAGCAGGACAAAATGAATAGAGATATCCAAGAAGTTAAAGGGGAAATTTTGGTAGTCAGCCAATTCACTCTTTATGGTGATTGTGCACAAGGAAGACGCCCCTCTTTTACAAAATCTGCATCAGGAGCAGTTGCCCAACCTCTATACAATGAGTTTGTTCATCAGCTTACTCAGAAAATTCCCATAGTCAAGACGGGACAATTTGCTGCTAAAATGGAAGTTACCCTAATCAATGATGGACCCGTTACAATGATCTTAGAAAGCCCACTTGGACAAACAAAATAATAGGGAGTAAAATATCTTTTAACATTCTTATCTAAAGAAGTTTTTTTAGAGACACTGAAGCTTAAATGGTCTCTTTTGTAGCTTGCATAAGTGGCAGATTCAACTAGCTAGATAATCTAATTTTGAAGTTAGACTATATCTTTTTCGAAACTCATCTCGTAACGATCTACCGAGTTACCAATAGTAAAGATTTAAACCCAAGCTCAATATTTTTCCATAATCCACTATATTTTAAGTATCAAATAGATAAAGTTTGATCTCCCTGGCAATCTATTTTGTATGTCATTTTATTTTTAACGGAATAAGACGCTTTAGTATTTCTAAGAATCCTGAATCATAATCACCATATTTTTTGGGCTTATCTTTAAAAATTATTTTTAAGAATGCTTCCGTATTATTTGCTTTAAGTTCTTTGAAAATCGTCTTTTTCTCTTGTAATGTCAGCTCTGTGTTTATTGTTTCTAAATAAAGCTCTAAATTTATTTCTATTCTAAGCTTCTGTAATTTCTCTACCATGTTTTTGTAATGCGGTCTTTTTTTATTAAGCTCTGAAGGTTCTTTCGTACTGACTATGCCTTTAATTTTTTCTATAATTTGTTCTTTTTTCTTATCTGGAAGTTTTTCAAAATTTTGAATTATGAATTGAACCGTTTTTGCTATCATTTTTTTCTCTATAGGAAAATGATCGCTGCTATCACCCGTCAAATACTGATTATAAATGAAAGTGTGTAGCTCAGCAGCCTTACGCTCGATACTTCCTCTAGCAGAAGAAACTTTAAGGCGTTCAAACATTTTAGCTTCATGTTCATCAAAAAATTTATGTACCTCTTTAACATTAGCGGGGTCACGTGGTTTACTTCTAAAATAGCGCAAACTATTTAAATATCTATCAACTTCAACATCTAATAACTTCTTTACTGAGGGACTAGTTAAATCTATGCCTTTATTTTCTAATTTTTCATAAATAAATTCTTTTATTTTTAATTCGAGCTTATTCAGTATGATATCTGCTTGATTTTCAGAAATATTTTTATCTCTACTCTTTACTTGCAAAGGGAGAGCCCAATAAAAATCTTTTACAGAAGGGATCACTTTTATTGCGTCTTGGATAGCTTTTTCAATTATTTCTTGCCTATAGATATACTTTCTGCTTTTGTTATTAATAAATTTTAAAATATCAGAATTTGGTTTCTCTAATTCTTTATTTAATAGAGGGAAATCAGCTACCAATTTGCTTTTCAAATATTCAATTAAATACTCATCGAATTTTTTTGCCTCTTCACCTTTTGAATATGGGGTATAAGTTTCTATCTCATCAGAATTCAAATAATTTTCTATCCTGTTCCTTACTTCAGAATCTATATTTAGATCTTTTTTAGGAACATGCTCAGTTTGTACCATTCTTTTTATTTTTTCATAAAATATAGGGTTGGTTAAAGGTAACTTTTGTCTAAATTTAGATTGGTTTTTTCTTAGATTATTCCTATCCGTAGTCTTTAGTTGCCTCTTATCGATTACTGAAACTTCTTCTCTTTCTTCTGCATTTAGCTTTTCTTCCGTTAAAGACGGATTAGCGACCGTGTTACTAAAACTTTCTTCTTGCTTAGATGCTGATTTAGGGGCAGTTAAGTGCCCACTATTTTTAACTATTTCCTGATACTTCTTATCGCTTTTGGCCGCTACATACTCGATGTAACTTTTCTCTGCGTCCTTACCTCTCTTTGCTTCTTTTATCTCTTCCCAGTTCTGAACAAGAAGCTTATGATTTTTATGTTCAGCAAGGTTCGCTACCGTTGTTTGTTGTCCTTGAGTTGTACCAATAGATTTAATATTAAACGTCATTTGCTTAGCTTCTTGCAGCACAGAACCTAGCTGAGCTATTCCATGCTCTTTTTTTGCAAACGAATCAAATTGTTTACGAGCAATTAATAGACAATTTAAGAGAGCCTTAAGGTCAGCTTTTGACGTAGTCGAAGTCTCTATCCATTGATTGTTGTCCCCTTTTACATCAACTCTAATCCATGCATATCTTTTCCCCGTGCTATCTGCTTCTGTAACTATAATATTATTTTGATTATTTTTACCTTTTAATAGGGTCAATTTTGAATCTGCTAAATCGTTTATTCCGTGAGCTGCTAAATGGGTTTCTATACTTTTGTAAAGACTAGGGTTATCCATAATTACCATAAAATCCAATGTTACATTAAAGTAAATTTATAAATTAATATAATTAATGAAATATAAATTATTAAAAAAATTGAGAATAAATTTATTATTATTATTTTTTATGATAGCAGTTTGAAAGTTTGGAGGTCCGTTAATAGGCTTCACCAATAGCAGCAGGTTATGCTGCATTAAGCCAGATGGAAAAGAGGAATCATTTTTGTAAAAGTTACGATTTTAGCTAATTATTAGCATAGTACTTCTCTTGCTTTCCAATACTCGAAATTAGGGAAATAGGTCTTTTTCAAAACCTATTTCGCAGAGAGATCTATTAAGTCAGCTAAAAAAATTTGAAAGGGCTTCTTTATTCAAGTCATTAAATTTTATAGAAGGCAATCGGGGCAAAGATAATGAAGCGAACCAAAAGATTCTTGTGCTTTAACTACATGTATTCTCTCGGGTGCAACACATTCATTACATACAGAGCAACGCATCTTTAGATGTTGTAAATTTAAGTAACATCCAGTATCCCCAGGCAAAATAATTCCTTCTGCATTTCCCTGCCCTTTAAGTAAAAGGTCTTTTCGAATTTTCTTAATGACTTCCAATCGAATATCTCCATCCTTACCATCAAATTCGCAGCAGATTAAAAGTTTAGGGTACAACTCTGTGAATAAGCTATAAGTTCCATAATAACCAAGACAATCTGCTTGGTACTGTAGCTTGTTATAGTCATCAGCATTGGTCTTGTCAAATCCAGCGATAAGCGCATCTACATCTTTTAAAGGGGCCACACAAGCTTCTGACCATCCTGCCCCTAGCACAAACCCGATAGCGCGATCTGCTTTTTTGCTTATCTCTCTTGGTGGAGCTGTAAATAGATCTAATCGAATCCCTAATGCTGTATTAGTTCTCTTCTGGGTCTTAGAGTCAGCTAAGATAGTTTGGAAGTAAGATAAATGGATATCTTCTGCAATTGAGATTGTTTCTTCATTTGGGGAATCAATATATAACTCTAAGCAATGTAGCATATGCCTCTCTTGCTTAAAGTTAGGTTTAAGAGCAGAGGAAAGGTTACGAAAGACTTCTTGTGTCAAATAATAGTTTATAACATGAGGATTACTAGAACCTCCACGGATAGTATTGTGCTGATAGTTTAAGTCATAAATTCCTTTAACATCAGCATAAGAATCCATAGCATCACGTGTGATAATAACGTAATCGATATCTGTTATATAGAGTTGTTGTTGATGAAAAGCTTGTAAAAAGTTCATACCAGGATTAATGACAATCCCCTTACGATTCCAACGTAGATAGAAACCTCCCGACGTCTTTCGATAATATTCAGGTAAAAGAACACTAGGAATAGGGTGCTTCTTGGATTCTTCTATAGAACGTCCCCAAGCTTGCGCAAAAGTCCAGCCATTCAAAATATAAAGTCCATTATCAGCTAATTGATGCCGTTGTTCCGACTTTGACATATAATCATCCATTAGCTCTGACTGTCTGTGTTGGAAATTTTCTAGCCTTTTTTCTAGGTTGGCCCCCCCTCCCTGGGAATTATGATATGGCATTATTGGTTCTAAAGTTTTTGTTTGATCCTTAAATGAACTCCCAAAAGAGATATTTGGAGAATTTGGCAGCATAGGTAACTCTAAGCTTTCTAAATTTTTAAGGGGATATTCTGTGTTGGTAACATCTAAAGGCTGAGTTAGCATAAAGTTGAACAAAGGGGATTTTACAATTTCCTCTTCATTAAGATGCATCCAGCTAGATGGCGTGAAGTCAGTCTCATTTGATATCGGCGTATTTTTAGCCAGTTTTTCTTGCTTATCTTGCATCGAATCTAATAAGTTTTTTTGAAAACGTTCTTTTTCTATTTCATAAATTTCAAAAAGATTTTGAAAATCAGATAATTCATTTTGTGACAAACCTACTGGAGTTTCATCTGTTGATTCCTCTAGTTGCTTGTCTTGCCTATCAAATAATTTATCAGATATTTCTTCTGAAGTTTTGTCAACCCCATTCTTCGTTTGTTCCTGTGATAAATCTGCCATCTTCTGCGTCACTAATTGCTCTTGCTGCTTATCTCCACCCTCTTTGTAGAGCAACTGTAATAATTGTAGGGTGATATAATCTGTAGGCTCTAAAGCCAATGCTTTGTTGCCAAATTGAATAGCTTCTTGCTTTCGCTCTAATTGCTGACATAAAAAGGCTTTAACTCGATACGAAAAAAATAAAATATTTGGAATGCTAGGTGCTAAAGCATAGTATTTTAAGGCTTGTTGGTAGTCTCCCGTGAAAAAGGCTTTTTCACCACAAAAAAATTGTTCATATTCATAGTCCCCTATTGCTTGCTGTAGCTTCTGCTCTATCAGCTCTGCAAGCTCTTGTAGGGCTTGTTTGTCGCGTGTTCCCCGAACAATGAGGTTCTGTGCTGTTTGGACATAATTTTGAAAAATAGGCTCATGCATGGTCATTACTTGCAGATTAAACATTAATTGATAAAAATAGTTTTAACAGGTAATCCCGTTGATTTTATTCAGCATTGCTAGCTTATTGCGAACAATAGAGCTCCCTTTTTCCTCCATCAAATTTGCGTGGTTGAAAAATCTTCTATTCTTCCCCGCTAAATACGCAATTGTGAAGAAAATTAAGTTGTGGCTTTATAAAAGATATACCTTAAGAACAAGAATGAATACAAAGAATTTTATCCCAAATACGCTACAATTTATCGATAGCGACGATATTCGCGCAACAACACGAGCCTTAACTTATTTCAAAACTTCGCGTGGAAGACTAGTAGAAGATTTTGAGCAAGAATTTGCACAAAAGTGCCGTGCTAAGTATGCGGTGCTTTTTAATAGTGATACAGCTGCATTTCAAGGAGTTTATTACGCAGTCAATGCAACTGAATACGACCATATTTTCTTGAGCCCTAACTCTTCAATTAATGCAGTTATAGGTGCTATACAGCGCCGCAGTAAAATAGATTTAATTGATATAGAGTTTCTGACAGGACTTTTGAATAATCAATTGCTATCTGAAAAATTATCTACCTTTAGAGCTGCGCGAGGAAGCCCGATTATTTTTGTAAGTCATTTTGCTGGGCTTAGTGCAAATATGAAAGAGATTTTTAATGGGTTACATCATCCTAATCCTGTGATTATTGAGGATGCATCACATGCTATAGGAGCTAAATATAGGGGATATGATGACAAGGTTGTTGGGTGCTGTGAGTGGAGTGATATGACAGTATTTAGCTTACAAACTTCTAGTCTAGTCTCTGCAAATGAAGGAGGTGTCGTAACTACTAATGACCTTGATTACTACCACCGTTTACGCCTTTACAGAAATAATGGGATCGAACGCCATCCTCAGGCTAGAGCTCTTCCTTACCCCAATTATGCAGAAGTTTTAGATATTACAGGAAACTTTAATCCTACTAATACACAGACGGCATTAGCTCTTTCGCAATTACAGAAACTGGAGATTTTCGTGCAAAAGCGAAAAGAGTTACTGCAATACTATCGCCAAAGGCTGCAAAATATCCCTCATCTCACCTACATTTCTGAAGAATACGATTCTTATGCAGCTTATAGCTCATGCAATATACAGATTGAATTCAGTCAGTATAAAAAGCAGCGTAAAAATGTTATGGAGAGCTTAGCCCGCATGGGAGTAGGAAGCCATGTCATTCATATCCCGCTGTACCACCATCCTGCAATTGATCGCTATAAATCCTTCAATCACGAAAGTTTTCCTAGTATGGAAAAGTTCTATAACCAGAGTCTCTCTTTACCCTTATTTCATGAACTTAAGGAAAGACAAATTGACCACATTTGTCACTCATTATTAAAAGCATTGCGCAATAAATAGCATCTTGGTTATGGCAATAATATATTAAATCTTTTGTATAACTCTTTATTGGAGGCTCTAATAGATCACTGCAAAAAGGCTTTTGCCAGGGGTCTATCCTGAAAATGAAGAGTTATTTGCCATGACGGGGGATGTTATGCAAATTCAATCAGACCATTACAATTTTAACGGTTACATTTTACATAAAGTTAAAAGTGAAGAATATAATAAGACTTGCTACTTTTGTGAAATTACTAATAAGGATAAAACTGTTATTAAGCGTATAGATGTAACGCAGACTGTAGATGACATTCGGGAAAAAATTCAAAAAGATTATGAAATTTTATTTCAAACCCAGTATCCACATCAAGATCCCCATTCTGTTTACACAGCAAATCAAGAAGAGTGTATTACAGCTGAGACCAAACAAAAAATTAATAGAATTGCTATTGGCGCATTTGGTCTTATCTTAGCTGGTGGTGTGATTACCGGAAGTATAGTAGGAACACGAGCTCTTCATAAAGAATTCGAAAACTATCTAGAAAAACGAGCTGACCATTCGCAATTCGATGAAACCCTTCCTTGGGCTGTTGATACTATTTTTATTGGGGCTGGCTTACGATTAGCATGGGAATTCATAAAATATACTAAGAATGCTATAGCAAAAAAACATTCGCTAGCTGAATTTTTGTACGAAGATATTTTAAAAAATGCGCCTGAAACAATTGAAAAAAGCGTTCAAGAATCTCTTGAAAATGCTATAGCGCAACTTTTACAGGATTCTTCCCCCTCTAGTAAACGTGGATCTGAATTAACATTATTGAGAACAATTAGCGAAGATCTTAGATCCATAAAAGATAAAATATATGGAAATGACAATTTAGCTTCTACCGAAAGAAATAAACAGCAGGCTTTGGAAAAAGACACATCATCTAAAGATCATATTGCACTAGAGCTAGGAATTTCTAATAAATAATCCATAGAGTTACTTTACTTTTTACAGGGGGAAATTTATCCCCCTGTATCTTTGTTTCTATCTATATATATTCAGCCCCCATCCAACTAAACGGCCTTTAGCAGCCTATTTTTTTGTAAATTAAGACTTTAAACAGCTCCTATAAAACTCAAAAGCTTCTTTTTGTACCTGGCGGGATGGTTCATTCCAGTTCTCTTGATCTATAAGTTTTAGAAAAAGAGTTAGGTAGTGCTCAATAACCCCAATTTTTATACGGCGCTTTAATAAGCTAAGTGTAGCTTGGGAATCATAGGATAATGACCGTATTTCTATAGAAGATGTGCGATTTACCGAGTCATAGCTCATTATTTGGTTATATGAAATGATCTCTTCCGCCTGGTCTAACCAAGATTGAGTGAGCGCCAGAAACAGTGTTTTGTAACACTTTAATCGTATGCTATGAAACTCTGAAAAGATATTATTTTGACATTCATTGAAACATGCAAAAATAGTATCGAGCATTTCACAATCAGCCAGTATTGCTACTTCGCTAAGGGTGTTTTGGTTTCCTTTAATGGTTGTAATATGTTTATTGAGAAGGTCTGGCATTTTTTCTATAGAAACACTTAAAGCAAAAGCAAAAAACTCTAACATCTCTTTTTTAACTGTCCCACTAAGTGGCAGATGATTATCTAAGATCTCTTTATAAAGCTTTGTTGTTGAGAGCCAAAATTGTTTAATTTGAATCAGAAAATGGGGATTGGTAGTTACCTCTTCTAAGCCATCAACACAAAGCCTTAAATTGCCAATGGCATCTAATAAACTTAATTTGCATTCTCGACTAGCTGTTATATGCAGACCTAGATGGCAAAAATGATTGAATAGTTCTATGCCTTTTTCAATACACTCAGCAAGGTCTGGCTTATTAAGAGATTTTATTGTGTTAACAAAAAGCTGTTCTATCCCTTCATAAGTCTTATCCAAAGCATTTCTAGCTAATCCCCCTGTTAGGAACAGAGCAGCTTGCAAGCTAAATTTAGGAGCAAGTTTTTTTGCCACTAGCAGGTACTTGTTAATCATGTCTTTATAGAAATTAGCTCTTATAATTTTTTCAACCTGCCATTCTTTACGACTTTCTAATAAATTGAAAAGCTGAATACTAGCCCCACGATCCTCTTCTCTTACAATAAAAGCGCGCAAGCTACTTAGTGTAGCTGCTACCGCAGTTAAAAGCTTTACATGAAGCTCGTCCTTTTCAATCTTCAAAATAGTACTAAAAAATTTAAAAATCTGCTCGTTACCTAATTTAGAATCGAGCTGTGCAAGTTGATAAATCACTTTTTCAACCAATTCACACCATAGAGGATCTTTCACAATGAGATTATCTTCCTCTAATTGGGCTGTAAATAAGCCTATAGCATACAAAATTAAAGATTCTTGCTGCGAATTTACAAGCTGCAATAAGACTTGTTCTAAAGCCTCCTGAGCTCTTTTCTCATGATAGCCTAATAATCCCAATCCAAGACCCATAGAGAGCAAATTATGGACTTTATTGAAGCAAGTTTGTTCACATTTTAAGGCTCTAATATATTGGCAAATAAAATTAACTAAATGAGTTGTATATCCAATACGATTTTTTATAAGAAATTTACTCTGCTCCGTTAATAGTTGATAAGCCAAATCAAGATACTCTATACGATTGCTTTTATACAAACATTCAACAATAGACAAGCTTGCCGCAGTAAAATCTTTGGAACTTTCCTCGTAGGTTTGAATCTCGTATTTACTTAAAAAAATTACTATAGTTTCAACATTCTTATTCCATTCTATTGGTTTAACTTTTTTGTCTTTTTCTACAGATAAGTAGTGTTTAAAGGCATAACGGAGGAGTATGAGGTAAGAGTCTTTCCCTATTTTATCTATAATAGAGATATCTCGTTCTTGCACATCGCACACACTTTGATAAATATCGGAAAGAGCTTTAAGCTGTCCCTTATTTACAAGTTTTTTAAGCAGACTTATTGCCTTGGCTTGGTAATTTGCACTGTGACTATCTAAATCAAATTTATTTAAATAAAAGTATAATTGATGCCAGCCCAATTCTATGACAGTAGGGTCTGTATGCTCTATACAAAGATCTATGAAATTTCCTACGATAACTATTTCATCTTTACTCAACTGTTCTGTTATTCGCAGATATTTTTGTATAATTTTCCATCTATTTTCTATGACAGCGACTGGGTTTCTTTGCCCTGGGGTTTGCCTAAAGATTGCATTTATTAAATCTTTTATAACATTTTGAATTTGATTCTCATAACTCTTACAATTCTGCAATGCCATATGGGTACAATAAAAAAGTTTAAAAGCTTCCTCTATACTATCTGATCTAAGAGCCTCCTGTATTGCAAAACATGCGCAAAAAGCTTTTATACTGGGTTCTAAATTTAGCGATTTAGTTCGGATTATATCTCCTAAAATCTCCAAATTTTGTTGCTTGAGAGTAATCCCTATTACAAGTCCTTTTACTAAATTGTCATGAAGAGCCTGGTGACCTTGCCACATCTTCCATCTTGTAGAAGTGCAAAGAAATTCAAATAATTCTTTAAAAAGACTAGATTTTGTGAGAATTGAGCCTATTTTAAATCCCAATTGAGCTAAAAAGGCAGCGTCAAAATATTTTTGCAGTGAGTCTGCATAAGCTTTTTGAAGCAGTTGCCGAGTTTCAGCAACATTAAATTGTATATTATCAGCTAAAGAGGGCTCTCCTTTGAGCCATTTCTCTAGTAACGAATTGTAAAACTGAGCTCTTAATTCATATAATTCTGCAAAGTAGCCCTTTTGCTCTATTGTGTTTAAAATAGTCTTTGCTTGTTTTACATTAAATATTGTAAATGCCAATTTATATAGTGATTGGAGCCACTGCTGCTTAAGAGCGAATTCAAACTCCTCTTTTGGCCATTCTAAAGTCAATAAATCGATACAATTTTCAAAACATATATCTCCCGAGAAATTAGAGTCTTTTATATTAAAGTTTTCATATTGATCAATAGCGTACTTCAACAGCTGTAATTTAGCTTTATGATCTAGTTTGCTATTACCTAAATTTAATAATGAAATTTTAAATTGATTATTTGCAAAAAGTATAGGATTAAAAGGAAGTACTTTACTACTAATTCCTATGTGAACAGCAGCCCTTGTATATGTACTATCCCACAGATTTTCAACCTCTATAAAATTCCATAAATCAATTATATATTCTTTATACAACTCATGAGTTACGCTGTGGATAATTAATATTTCAAAAATTTTTAACAAATTCAGATCTTTAAAATAATCCTGTTTATCATACATATCTTTGAACAAATGACTTAATCTTGATCCCTTAAGTAACTCTTGTAGTCTTTCAATCAAGATTTTATCTGTTCCTTGTTCTCTAAAGAGTTTGGGAAGTAGAGGTAGGATTAAAAATGTGTAAGATGGCAACTCTAGTAATTTATGTATAAGCTGAAGGTACAGAGAACCCGTTTGAAAAGGATATTCTGGAGATAGCACTTGATGCGCTATTTTTATAGACCACTTTAAATCATCAATAAAAGGAGTTGTATGAATAAAGTCTTTAATGACAGTATTGATCAGAGGAGTTTTAAGTAGCTTGTACCGTTTTTCATTTTTCTCACCTTGTGATACTTGGAGTATCATTTCCATGAAAAAGCTTGCTTGTTCATATGTAAGAGCTCCTTCAGGTAAACGTTTGACCCTTTCTAAGTAGAATCGCATTAAAAAGTCTTGTGTCGAGCTAGACATTTGTCCCATGCTCAATACAGCAAAATTTATTGTATCGAAGAAATTAGCTGCAGCGTCCCAACCTTTTTCTTGCAGTATAGTTTGTAATTTTAATAGAGGCCACTCTGACTGAAAATTTATATCTAATTCATAATAGGCCGATGCGTGCACAATTAGAGCGTCTAAAAAATCTATGTTCACTTTTTGAGTATTGTTCTGTTCTAGATAAAAGCTTATAAGGCTACGAGCAATGCCAGCGACGTCTATTTGATCGTTATAGATGTAAATTTTCCAAGTGTCTATAAACTTTTTTGGAATTTTAAAGCATGTTACGTACGCTGTAAGGAGTTCTTTTCGTTCTTCTTGTAAAGAACATAACTGTAATAATCTAGGAAATTGAATATAAAGATTTGCACGTGCTGTTGTCTCAATAGCAAGAGTTTGATTTTGCTGCCCATAATTTATGTAATGGTATAGAAATAAAGCAAATTTAGGATCTAAATCTTTATGAATTTTGAGTTGTATATCTAAAAAGGCTTGGCTTGCATGGCCTTCCCCCTTTTTCTCCAAGCATCCTTTCAAAATTTGAATAGTTTTTTTGGGTAATCCTGTGGCTTTTGCAAAAGCATCTAAGAGATTTTTCCTCTGCATATCTGTTTCACAAACTTTCCACGCAGAAGGAATTAACGTTGCTATAAAAGCATTTAATTGCCCACATTTTTTCATAATTTGAGAATGAAAAGCTAGCCAACAGGCCAAATGAGTTGAGTAACGCCAAGGCAATTCTTTAATCTTCAATAGCTGTTTTAAGCTAATGTTGATAGACTCCCTATCATTTTTTACTGCTGATACTTGCCTAGATAAAACGTATCTATAAATTTCTTCTAAACTATCCCACACTGTTGATCTAGAATCAAAAGTAGATGCTTCTGCAATTAATTTTTCGAGACTGCTTGCTGAAAAACAAGGCAGAAAAAGAGTCCTAATTTTTTCTGTGGTTGTTTTGAACTCAATCTTAAACTGAGGCTTTCCATTATGTACTATAGGATAGTTAGGGTCTTCGATAGGGAGTACCAATGTACATATTTTTAGAAAATTTTTGAGAAACTTTCTAGGAACTTGCTTTACTCCCAATTTCATAGCATTTAGAAAAGGCTCGGAATAATTTAATGTTACAAATTCTTTCGAAAGATACTCCTGAATTTTGCTAATAACACTATTTAGCTTTTCTAGCTGTCTATCCAAATCTATAGGTTCTTTTGTCAATTCTTTACTGAAAAACTTACTATAGGAATTGAGAGAAAGAAACCTCATTTCTTTCCAATTTTGAAACCAATAAAAACCTTGGTCATCAGCCACACAGTTAAGATTATGATTTATCATAAAAGTTAATAACTGCTGAATAGCTGAATAAGCGATTTCAGGAATTAATTTACTTTGCGTGGTATCGTCTAAAGAATCGTTTAAGATTGAATCGATTTTTATATTTTTTAAAAATGAGCCTTGAAAACTATAAAGTTCTTGTCCTGGAGCTATAAATCCTCTAAAGGTAGTGCGATCTATCCATCTTTCCCACCCCCCTCTTATAACTTTTTCAGGTTGGTTTGTACTAAATATTTTCCCTTTTAATTGTTTGTAAGTGTGTAAAAGATCACCGCTATGGGATCCTACTACTATAGAAAGATTATCTTTATTCCAGTGAAAATTTGAGGATTTAAATATATTGTCAAGAATGGCATAGCCAGATTCCGCTTCTGCAACATGATTGTGGATTGGTTTGAATATAAACTTCATATCCATACTTTTACAGTTTTCACTGATTGTTCCAACTGTAATTAAGCACCACTCGGGAAATTTAGAGAACTTTTGTATATAGTAGCCCCCTACATTCTCCATTTGTGAATATCGTAAATTGTTCGTAGGGTCTAATCTTTCAAGTAAATTTGAGACCTTTAAAAACAAAGACTCTTGTTCAGGTAAACTTAAAGAATGAGTTAAATAAATCTCTATGTCAACATCCCTAAAATTATCACTTACTTCCCCCTCATGTAATACAAAACCGGCTGCACTCCCCACTAATTTTGTATGACTTATCATATCTGTAAATTCTTGATACAGACCTTCTATTAATTGATAAGCAGAGATTATATATCTATAGGAGAGGATCCTTTCGTTATTGTAATAGGATCTTGCATAGGTTTTGGGGGTTATATTAATTGGTGTATTTAAAACCTCGGCTAATCTCTGCTCCCCTAGTTTAGTTAATAAACCTTTATCTGGGGATTGTCCCAGATTAAAACAGGAGTGTAAAGGCATCCTATTAGATTTATTAACATCTAAAAAAATATTTTTTTCGATGGGATTAGCACTTAGTCTTTGTCCAGTATTTGAGTACATATTCCAGTAACCTTAAAGAACATTAATTTATAAAATTTTTATTATTATATATAATTTTAAATTGAAATTGCGTAAAAAAATAAAAAATTGAATTAGGAGATATAAAATACGATGTTTAGCAAAAAACTATAGCAACTATTGTAATATACAAACATAGATCTTTTGAACAAGACTAGCCCTATTTCTTAATCAAAAAGGCTAGTCTTAAACAAAGCAAACAGACTTAATTTAACGAGGGTAAAAAAATAGCAAGCTTTCAAGTATTCTTTATTGAATTTTGATGATTATCTTCTTTTTCTTACCAGAAGCAACTAGTAAATATTGCTCTTCAATACAGTCAACCAAGGTAAGTGAATAGCTTTCATTATCAATAACTTTTTCATTAAGATAAATTCCTCCATTAGCCATCATGCGACGAACCTCCCCTTTTGAAGGAAATAGTTTAGCTTTCACTAAAAGATCGATTAACTTGGTGTTTAGAACCTCTGACTTGTCGAGTATAACAGTTGGAATAGTCTGAGACAAAACCTCTAAGGTAGCCCTGTCTAATACAGCTTTAGCTCCTGGTGCAGCAAGAGCTGTAGCCTGTAAAGCCATCTGAACCCCTTCTTCTCCGTGCACTAAACGAGTAACCTCTTCAGCCAGTCGCTTTTGTGCGGTATTAGGAATATAGTCTGCAGCGTGCATTAGCTTTTCATACAGAGCAATCTCTTCCAATTCCATGAAAGTAATTCTTTTCATCATTTTGATAACATCAGAATCAGGTACTCCAAAGAGATATTGATAAAAGGCATAGGGAGAAAGCTTTTCCGCTGATAACCAAATAGCCCCTGATTCACTCTTACCAAATTTTTTACCATCACTTCTAGTCAAAAGTGGCATTGTTGCACCATATACCGTCTTTTGCCGAAGCTTACGCACTAACTCTATCCCTGCTGTAATGTTTCCCCACTGATCACTTCCACCACATTGTAGCATAACATTGTAATGTTCATTTAAATGCAAAAAGTCGTAAGCTTGCAACATTTGATAACTAAATTCTGTAAAGCTCATCCCTTCTTCTGATTCTAAGCGTAGTTTAACGCTTTCTTTCGCTAGCATACTCCCCATTCTAAAATGCTTACCTACATCACGCAAGAAAGTTATGAAAGAAAAATTTTTAAACCAATCCATATTATTCAAAATAATAGGAGCATTAGGCGTATCTGACTGAAAATCCATAATTTTTTCTAGATTAGCTCGTATCCCTTTTAAATTATGTGCTAGGGACTCTTCGTTCAACAAATTTCTTTCTGTGCTACGTCCTGACGGGTCTCCAATACACCCTGTAGCTCCCCCCACAATAGCAATAGGGTTATGACCACATTTTTGGAACCAAGTTAATATAATAATCGGCAGTAAGTGTCCCAGATGTAAACTATCTGCTGTTGGGTCAAATCCAACATACAATGTGATCGGTTTGTTAACTATTTCACGTAAATCGGGACTAGAGATAGCTTCTATTAACTCCCTTTTTTCCAAAATATCAATAATATTTTCTTTCACAATTGAATCCTGTTATTTTGAGCATAATGTATGCGTTTGAATGAGTACCAATAATTAATAGTTTATAAAAAGTTTATGAAAAACTAGCTTCTCTTCTGCATCTGATTATATCTAAGACTCGTTTTTGGGTAGCTTCTAAAATTACTGTCAACCCTGGCTTGATACCAATCTCTGACAATTCAAATGCTTTCATCGTATTGCAGATTCGCCCATCTAGCCTAATTCCAATCCCTTTGGCATTGACCATATTGCCCCAATCTGCAAACATTTTTAGGCAAAGTTCGCATGCGCTAATAACAAATAAAATTTCCTTTCCGGGATTATGATGCACCACATCAAACATTTTTTCGCCTATATAATGGATGGTTGAAATCACTAATGGCACAACGTTTTTTTGTGGCAAAGCATGTAGCGATTTTCCTATAAAACATTGTCGGCATACAGAGTGGGCTGGATCTCGAATACAACTTTCATTGAATCTTCCAGATGGGCATTCGTGAGGTTTATGGCAGTATGAAAAACCTACAACTAGTATACTTTCAGAAACATTCCCTGTTCTACTAATAAAATCATCAACTGATTCCACTCCGTAGAGATAAAAGTCACCATCAATTTTAAAAGGCTCCGTTTTATACGCAGATCGGATAAACTGAGCTCCGTAACGGAACGGGTGACGTAAAAAATTTTTGCGGATTTTGCCTTCATGGTCATGCTTAACCATATACTTTAAGCTTTTCCATTTTAGGTTTTTTTTAGTCTCTTGTGTAATACCCGGAATATTAGGTAGGTGCTTCGGACTATTAAGTGGGCTTTGCTTTATAAGTTCTTCTCTAGGCAAATCCCAAGCACTTTCCGCTTGCTCCCAAGTTTGAAAATCATCCCAAAAATTTTTACTTGTCATATGTATTGCAGCACTACTTTAAATATAAAAAAATTAAGCTTAACTATACTTGTTTAGAAGGAAAAGAGCTAGTCCCCACTTTAAAAAGTATCATTTTAAATTGCGGTAAGAGTCTCGATATGAAAAAGTGAAGGTATCAAAGAACTTTCTACGGACTATTCTTAACCAGCTCTTGTCCTATTTTCAGCAAGAAATCTTTAAAAAGTTTAAAATTTATTACAGACTAGTTGCCTTTTTAAATTTTAAAAGATAGAATGATGTTATTCACTTTAGAGTGACAAGCGCAACCCCACAGTCTACCTAAAAAATAGACTTGTACGATCGATCCATATGAATGCGCTATTTTCCTTCCCCTATCATAGGGCAGAAAATAAATAGTTAGTTTTGGTCGAAGATATTTCTACTATAAGTAGAATATTTTATATTTGTAATCTCTGCACGGATAATAAGAAAGAAATCGTTACGCTCCATATATCGCTAGTTTTAAAATTCCCAATTAAATTTTCCTGGCTTATTTAATTTTATGTGTTGCGGACGCTATGCAATTAGCATACTTCATTATTATTGCAAAGAGTTAGCAAAAAAATTATGTTTTTAGTACCGTTTTGAATACAAGGATATCTCTATGCAATTATACATAGGAAATCTAGCTTATGCTACCACTGAAGAAGACCTCCGTGATTTGTTCACTTCTGCAGGCTTCGAAATACAAGAGAAAGATGTTGTCATCATCAAAGATAAATTAACAGGCCGTTCTAAAGGTTTTGGTTTTGTTGAGATGTCTGATGCAGAAGCTCAAGCAGCAATCTCTAAATTGAACAACGCTCAATTGGGTGGACGTTCAATAGCTGTTAATGCAGCTCGTCCTCGTACAGAAGGCGGCAACAATGGTTATGACAGACCACGCAATAACAACAATAATTTTCGCAGCAAGCCTCGCTCCTACGAAAATCATTAATAGCCAATAAGCTATGGTTTCCTTTAGAACTGTTGCGTGTTCTATAGGAAACACCTATCTATTTATTTCTTTCCTATCTTCTCTCCATATAAAAAATCGATTCTAAATATCTTTACTAAAAAAAAAAGAGTCATTAACATTTCATCCTAACATGAATGAAAGTTAAAAATTTAGAACAAGACAAGTCAAATGCAAGAAGAATCAAAAAATATAAATAATTTAGACGTTGAAAACATCCTAAATCCTTTTACAAACAATATCTCGACAGAGAATGCTGAGGAACATACCGATGCTGCTCAAAAGTCAAATGAAGCTCATTTATCTGTAGATATAGATATTGAGTTATCTGAAGATTCTACATCAAAAGCAGTTCCCTCCTCACAACATCGCGAAACTGAAGACAAATTAAAGCAATCCTACCAAGAATTTGAAAAAGAATTTAATGAAAAAGCTCATGCAGAAGATAAGCTAAGACTTGGTCTTGCTTTTATGGAACATAGTTTAGCACATAATGGGACCCCTCAATTCAAATCATTCTGGGATGCACGTAAACTTTGCCTTCCTTTATTTAAAGATACGCTTCAGCCAAATGTGAAAGTAGAGCTTTGGACTAAGTACAATGAGTTAGCTACAGAGGCTCGCCGTTTAAAAGAAATTTTAGATGAACAATCTACTTTTGCTGCAGAACAAATAGACTCTGCAATCAAAGCAATTGAGCAGTCTTTAGAAAGCTACAAAGATAATATCACTCTTGTACCTGCTATCGATCCCTCCCTCTTTCAAAAGGCTTTAGAAAAGCAACAATCTTACTATATTGATACGCAGAAAGAATTAAATCTACTTAACACACATGCTACACGGATTAATTCCTTACGTAAAGAATTGATCAAAACAGAAATGCGCATCAAAATTAAAAATCAATTTTTTCAAAGACTTTCGAGTGCTGGGGATTCTGTTTTTCCACGTCGCAAAGACCTTATAGCAAATCTTAGCGAGAATTTCCAAAAGGATGTGGAACAATTTATAGGCAGTCACTTCAATGAAGAGAGAGTTAAAGGATTACTCTTCCAACTCAGAGAAGAGATTAAAAGTATGCAATCTTTAGCTAAAGTGCTCACAATTAATACGCAAACTTTTAATTATACTCGCAAAAAGTTAAGTGAATGCTGGGACCGTTTAAAAGAACTAGAAAAAGATTTGAAAAAGCAAAAGAATGAGAAGCGTGGTATTTATAAAGAGAATCAAAAGATAGCACAAGAAAAAATTGAAGCTCTTAAAGTTAATATCAGTAATGAAGCAGGGTTTTCAGCTGAAGCTATTCAAAAACAGATCCAAGAAACAATTGATTTTATTTATAAGATCGATTTAGAACGTCCTATGAAAAAAGAACTGTTTGCTGAAATTGAACCCTTACGTAAGAATATTGAGAATGCTATCAAAGAAGAAATGCAGGCTAAACTAAGTCAGGAAGAAAAAGCTAGACGACAAAAGCAAGAGCAACATCAAGAATTGCGTAAGAAAATTCAATCCACTTTGCAAGAAGCAAAGGGAATGGAGCTTGAAACTCTCGATAATATTTACAATGAATTGAATAAAGAGATTCTGGAAGCAAGCTTCTTATCTAAAGCTGATAAACAAACATTTGAACGTCTCCTAAAACCAATTAAAGATATTTTAGTAGAGAAAAAAGCATCTAACTTAATTGCTTTATCAGCTGATGACCAACAACTTTTAGACAATCTAAGACTTGTATTAAAGGAACAGCAACAAAGACGTAAGGAGATCAAGACTCAGCTTGAATCTTACCGTAAATCGAGAGGGGCATCTGGCTTAGACTTCGAAAAATCACTTTCCCATCAAAAATTAATTGAAGAGGAAAAAGAACGCTTAGAAAATATTGATGCAATAATCAAGGAAACAGAACAGAAAATCAATAGCTTGAAAAGTAATTCTTAAAATCTGTTCTTTAACCTAATCTAGCGGAGCTTCTTCTTATTAACTATGATATGCAAGAAGCTCTTGCTTTTTTACCCGATATTGTAAGGGAGTCAAAATTTCACTTGGTCCATTTTTCTAATCTTTTTGTGTTTGACTTAGATCACACCTTGTTAAGAACAAATTGTAGTTATCGATTTGGAGTTTTTTTATATCAACAAAGGCTAGTATCCCGGTTAAAACTTACCTATGCCCTTCTAGTCTATATTACTCATCGTTGCTTTAATCTGCCTCTTCATAAGCTTCATCAAAAAATTTTTGATATGTGCTTTAAAAATATGGAAATGTCTCATTTAGAAAAAGCTGTAGATTCTTTTTTGGAGCTCAATCTACAGGAGATGTTGGACACTCATATATTAAAAAAGTTGCAAATGATTCAAAAAGAAGGGCATTATACACTTCTTTTATCTAACTCCCCTGATTTTCTAGTAAAATCTATAGCTAATAAACTAACTTTTAGTGAATGGGCTGCTACTTGCTATCAAGTCGGTGATCATGGTAGACTTACTAACATAAAATTTCTGTTAGAAGGACACACAAAAGCTGATTTCACTTTAAATCGCGCTAAGCAATTAAATATCTCACCATCAAATATTTATGCTTACTCTGATAGCTATTTAGATTTACCGCTACTTAAATGTGTAGGTAAGCCTATAGCAGTAAATCCTGATAGAAAATTACGCCAGTATAGCCTTACTAAAGGCTGGGAAATAGTAACCACCAATACAAACATAAAACCTTAAATTATAGACGTATGACGATTACAGAACCAAAGTTAAAACAAGATCATCTTGCAGCAGTAAAAATTGACCGTTTGCAAATGGTAAAGAACCTTGCACAAGTCATTTTTGACAAAAAAGGACGCAATATCATTGCATTTGATACTATGTATACGACAAGTTTATTCGATTATTGCATTATTGCAGAAGGATTTGTTGATAAACACGTACAAGCTATTAGTACAGAGATTAAGCACTATATGCAAGACCATGGTGAATACCCCTTTTATATTGAAGGACAAAATACAGGATTGTGGATAGCATTAGATTATTCAGATATTGTCATCCACTTATTTGAACCTGAAATGCGAGAAAAATATCAATTAGAGCGTGTATGGGCGGGAGCTCCAATCATTGATTTAGGAATCGATACAGAAGTAATACAATCTAATGATAATGATTCCCGTTTGTATCCTGTACCGCAACACTCTTTATAATGCGCTAAAGGGTGCGTTTTAATTTATTATGCAAATAGTTGCAGATTTTTTTGATTTTCTTATCCATCTTGATGATCATTTAGTTGCCCTTATTGGTCAACACGGCACCTTAGCCTATTTGATTTTATTTTTGATCATCTTTAGTGAAACAGGGGTTGTTTTTCTCCCTTTTTTACCTGGCGATTCTCTCCTCTTTTTTATTGGAATTATCGCCGCAAGTAACCACCTTAGCCTTCCCTTAATCATTATTATTTTGATAATAGCTTCGATTTTGGGTAATATATCAAATTATTTTGTAGGAAGTTATATGGGTGATAAAATTCTAGCAACACCTAAGTTCTGGATCAAAAAAGAACATGTAAGTGTGACGAAGGATTTTTATCAAAAATATGGTCCCAAAGCAATTGTTTTAGGGCGTTTTATACCTATTGCCCGTACTTTTGTACCCTTTATTGCAGGGGTTATTAAAATGAATTTTTCTCATTTTATGATCTACACTGTCATTGGAGGAATACTATGGGTTGTCAGCCTTACTGTTGCAGGCTATTATTTTGGAAATATACCACTTGTTCGTGATAACATCACTTGGGTTGTACTATTACTGCTGCTAGTACCATTATTACCACTCCTAACCAATATTTTTAAAAAAAACAGATCATAACACTCAAAATCCTTCGAACCTTTAAAGGAACATACGCATGTCAACAAGTAATCAATTAACTCCAGGAATGGTTATCTCTGTTAACGATCACCTCTACCGTGTTGAATCTGTAGTTAAATCTACGGCAGCTAAAAACGAAATTCAGCAAATTAAAACTAAGTTACGCTGCTTAGAAAAAGACGATATTCTCGAAAAAACATTTAAACCTAATCAGCCAGTACAACAAGTATCACTAGAAGAACGCCATTTAGAATTTCTCTATCTTGAAGGAGAGGATTATCTATTCTTAGATATTGGCAGCTTAGAAAACGTAAAAGTTCCAAGACATGTTATAGGCCAAGCTGGTGCTTTTATTAAAGAAGGTGTCGGTCTTCAAGCAACTTTTTATGGTAATGTTATTTTTACAGTGGAATTACCCCAATTTTTGGAGTTAATGGTTGAGGATGTTGAAGAGGATGATAGTATTGGAGTACCTGTATCTAACGCTCTAAAAATTGCTATTCTTGAAACAGGAGCACGCTTACGAGTTCCCCCATTTATAGAACCGGGAGATATTGTTAAAATAGATACTAAAGCTGAAGAATACGTACAACGAGTATAATAGCATATATAAGGAGCCTTATCATGGAGTTAAAACAAGTTAAAGAACTGATGGCAGCAATGGAACGCACAGGTGTTACCAAAGTTGTTATCAAAGAAAAAACCTACGAAATCTCTTTAGAAAGAGAAAATACTAAGCTTTTACATATCAATAACCCCTCTTTTGAAGTTGAATCTCTTGGAGCCTATTCGCTTCCTAAAGCTTCTGCAGGAGCTTTTATACGTGATGTAGCTGCTCAAATGCACCACCCTATATCTACGTCTCCTAATAATACAACCTCTGCTCCTACCCTTGCTTCTACCCCAAATACAGAACCTGCTCCTACGTTAGCACCTGTTAACAGCAAATATATTACCTCTCCTATGGTTGGTACATTTTACGCAAAACAATCCCCTGATTCACCTAGTTTTGTGAAAGAAGGTAGTGAAGTGAATTCTGAAACTGTCGTATGCATTATTGAAGCAATGAAAGTGATGAATGAAATTAAAGCTGGTATCAACGGCACTATTGCAGAAGTTTTAGTGCAAAATGGGCAAGCTGTTGAGTATGGAACAAAGCTATTTCGCATTGTATAAAGTGTATGATATAAACTCTATTTTTAAGGTTTTATGGAAAAAGTTCTCATTGCCAATCGAGGGGAAATAGCTGTTCGTATTATTAGAGCCTGCCATGATTTAGGCCTGCAAACAGTAGCAGTTTATTCTGAGGCAGATAAAGAAGCGCTTCATGTGCTACATGCTGACGAAGCTATTTGCATTGGGCAGGCGGCCTCCTCTTCATCTTATCTCCGAATACCAAATATTATTTCTGCTTGTGAAATTACAGGCGCTGATGCTGTTCACCCTGGATATGGTTTTTTAAGTGAAAATGCCGATTTTGCGTCTATTTGTGCTAAATGTGGTTTAAATTTTATTGGTCCCTCAGCGCAATCTATTAGCCTCTTGGGTGATAAGGCTCAGGCAAAGGCCACTGCTAAAAAAGCAAATTGCCCTATTATTCCTGGATCGGATGGAATAGTAGAGGATGTTGTGGAAGCAAGGAATATTGTACAGAAAATGGGATATCCTATCTTAATCAAAGCTGTTGCCGGTGGTGGAGGTAAAGGAATCCGTATTGTGTATAAAGAGGAGGAGCTTGAAGCAAATTTTCAAGCCGCTAGGGCAGAGGCTGAAGCTAGCTTTGCTAACCCGAACGTATATATTGAAAAGATGATCATAAACCCTCGCCACATTGAGATACAAGTTATTGGTGATAAGCATGGTAACTATGCTTATTTAGGCGAAAGGGATTGTACAATTCAAAGACGGCGTCAAAAGTTAATTGAAGAGACTCCCAGCCCGATTTTAACTCCAGAATTAAGGAAAAAAATTGGAGAGGCTGCTGTTCGTATAGCCAAGGCTGCTGGGTATTTTTCTGCTGGTACAGTAGAATTTTTACTCGATGCTGATTGCAACTTCTATTTTATGGAGATGAATACAAGGATACAAGTAGAGCATACTGTTACTGAAGAAGTAACTGGGATTGATTTAGTTGTTGAGCAAATAAAAATTGCCCAAGGAGCCCCGCTGTCATTCAAACAAAAAGATATTGAAATGGATGGGCATGTTTTTCAACTACGTATTAATGCCGAAGATCCTTCTAAACAATTTATGCCTACACCTGGTAAGCTTGATTACTACTTACCGCCAGGAGGTCCTCACGTAAGGGTCGATAGTGCCTGCTATTCTGGATATAAAATCCCCCCCTACTACGACTCTATGATAGCTAAATTGATCGTCAAAGGTAAGGACCGAGCTGAAGTGATTGCTCGTGCTAAAAGAGCATTGCGAGAGTTTCATATAGGTGGAGCAGGTGTCAAAACAACGATCCCCTTTCATCTCTACATGTTAAATGACGAAAACTTTCTCTCTAATAACTATACTTTATTATATATCGATAGTTTGATTGCTGAAGGTTGCAAATTTGAAACTAGTTCCCTCGATTAAAAGTATTTTTGTTACTCCAAGTTCTCTTATTATGCTTGGAGTAACTCTTCTGTTTTTTAAATTTGCTTTGACTACTCTGTTTGAGTTGATTCAATCCTAGAGAAAATTCCAGCAGATTCCAAGGTAACTTTAAGTACAATACCTTTTTCACTTATTGTAAATGAGGCAAAATCTGGTTTACGAAGGCTTAAATTTTTCCAATCAACACGGAAGACATCGTAATGCCAGTGAGAGATCTTTCCGAGGACATCATCAGGGCCTATTTTTATCCATAGACTATTATCTTTTTCAAAAACCTCCATCTTACCATACAGATTGCTTTGGTATGTACCTGTATAAGCAAATAAAGGAAGTGTAGGATAAGTATCTACTTGTCTTGAGTCCCAAATTTCTTGTTCTTGAACTTGTTTGATCTTAGTATTAGATTGATGCGCAAGAAAAAACTCTTTCTCCCAATTACGGGTTTGAGCTGGACGCAAGAAATAGTCGAAGATGGTCAATTTAATTGCCGACAACAAATGGTTGGCATCTCTATTCGCTAAAACGATTATCCCTATTTTTTCATCTGGAATCATTGCTATAAGGCTAGATGCTCCAGGAAGATTCCCAATTTGCTGAATAACTTTTTTCCCTTGATAGTCATGTATGAACCATCCCAAACCATAACAAAGCAAATCATCTTTTCCTAATTCAGGGAAAAAATTTGTACGAATCAAATCATCTTTTGAAATAGTAATTTGTGGTGTGAACATTTCATCAACCATCTCGGGACTGAGCAATAAGACATTCTCAAAGTTACCTTTATTAAGCAGACAGCGCACCCAAGGTACGAGATCTGATATGGAAGAACTCATAAGCCCTGCTGCAGCAATACTATCAACTTCAGGTAGTTCTACTGGTTTCAACTGATTGTCAATTGCAAGATGGGGCAGTGCTACATTTTCACTGCGACTAAAAGTCCCTAGACCTACTCTCGTATGTCGCATATTTAGAGGATTTAAAATATAGCGTTCGATAAATTTTTCCCAAGAAATACCTGTAGCTTGTGCAAGTACTTCACTTTGCAGCAAATAATTGAATTGAGAATCGGAAAATTTTGTACGGAAGGAAAACTTAGGTTTAAGGTATCTTAATCTAAATAAAATCTCACTCTTTGGATATCCCCACTTCCATAGTAACTTTCCTTGAGAACTTTCAAAGCCAATACGCTGCAAAAGAGTGTCTCGTACACTTGTTTGATGAGAAACCCACTCATCCATCAATCGGAAATTGGGATAATAATGACTAAGAGGCTTGTCAAGGTTGATTAACCCTCGATCCGCTAACATCATTAAGGAAGTCGTAGTAAATGTTTTGGTACAAGGACCTATCAAAAATAAAGTCGATTTATTGACTGGTGCTGTACTTCCTAATTTCTTTACCCCATAACCTTCTTCAAATAGTACTCTCGTTTCATTATCTTTGATAATAGCTAGAGCTAAACCTGGAACTTGCCAGTCTTTCAATGCTTGCTTAATGAATTGATCAAAAGATACATTCTGATTTTGCTGAGTGCTTACATTTGGGCTATTTGCAAAGACAATTGTAGGTACGTAAAGAATAAAAAATATAAATCTACTGAAAAAATATTTCATTGAATCCATGTATTAATAGTGATAGCTTTTTTAGATAAATTTGTAATGTTTTTTTTCTCTTACAGGATATGATAATGCGTCTATTCTATCAATAAGCCTGTATCGTTTTATAAAATTTAATCTCATAGGTTTTAGACCTGCTAAAATTGGTTATAGCGCAATGAACTTAAATTTATTTTAAATAGGAAAAGGTGGTAGGTTACGATTTTTACAAAGTTACCGATATATCCTAGGATGCATAAAAATGAGATAAGTTCAACGATTGATATGGTTTTTAATAGGAATTAATAGATTAAAATAAAAGGATAAATTATGGAACACCTTCGTCTTGGGAATGATCAATCTAATGCTTCTACCCCACAGTCTACTGAGAAAAAAGAAGTTTTTCCTATTTCAAAACTTCCAAAAGAATTGATTATAGAAACTTTTAGCAACTTTTCTGCAAAAGAACTAAAACAAGGAATTTCCCTTGTTAGTAAGCAATGGAAAAAGTTGGCTGATGATGCGTGCAAAAATCCAGAAGTTTGGAAAAATAGTTTCAAAGAACTACTTCCTCCGTCCCTAGATAAAGAAAAAATTTTAAATGACGCTGAAAATAAAGCAAAAGAAGCTAAAAAAGAAGTAGATTGGAGTAAACTTACTATTGCTGCAAGTATTGCGCAGAAAAAACTGCCATTTCGATATACAGACACGAGTAAGGTTAGAAACAGTACAGAAGAGAACGCCACAATTTCTCAGCCAAAACAAAAACCAGCCAAATCGATATACGATAAACCTCTTGTTTCTAAGAAAGATGTCGAAGATCAATTAAACTATGCAACTAGTGATGAACAAAGAAGTACTATTCACAACCACTCTTATTCAAATCCTGAAATAAAGGCAGAACTTGATTCACTAAGAGAAGTCTGGGGATATTACAAACAATTAAATGAGATTGAGGGTGATTTATTAGATACTGCAAATAGCTCTGCTTTAAATCAATTATTTCAGTATTATAACAGCACTCAAAAGGGATTTCTAGATTCAAAAGATTATAACTAAATGTACAAAGCACGGTCAAGTCTACCTTTTCTTCAGATACAGGAAAAATAGTTGGCTAGACCGCGCACTGTATAAACCGTAATTAGCAAAAAAACCTTTATTTAAAGTGTTATTTTTTAATAATCATAAAATCATCTTATAGAATGTAGATTTTATAAAAAACACTTAGGGTAGTTAATGGAAATTTACAAAATTCTATCTTTTAAAAACAAATACTGGTTTCAAGATCCGCAGTTCTTCCTTCAAAATGAGATTGAATGCCAGAATGGGTTTGTCTTTAGGAAGTATAATAAAGACCCAACTCACTATGCACTTGAGACTCACTGCATAAAGCAAATAAAAGACCCAATAAAAGCTAAGCGCATTATTCATTCTTATAAAACTTATCTCCATCGCTATATTGAACATGAACCAAAGTATATACATCTCATTGCAAATTGGTTAGTAAACTATAGTGGTTTTTTAGGGATCTTGCCAGTTCAAGAACAACTTATTGCAAATACGTCTTATTACTTACGACATCTTATACAGAGCCCTATTTTAAAAAGGCAGTTTGAAATATTTGTAGAGAAAGTTTGCCAAAATGAGCTTTCTATATCTAGAAGATTAAAGGAATTACACCCCCCTACTTATAGGAAACATCGTAAAGTAGCTATTTTATCTGGTCAAACAGGAGGAGGACACCAAAGTGTTTCCAATGCACTAGCAGTAAGCCTTGAAAGACATGGTATGGAAGTAGAGCTTATTGATGTTGATGAAATCGCTAAAAGCTGTGACCCTCTATATGTGATGACACAGGTTCACTCTATTCCTGATATTTACAATATTTCTTATCAGCAAGAAGCTAATATAGAAAAAGCTGAGCTTTTAGCTCAATTGATCGAAGTTTTACGTGAATATATGCCTAATTCAACTATGCAATTATTGAAACAGCACTTAGGGCAGTCTCAACCAGATTTTATTATCTCTACTTGTTACCATTGTTTAGAGCATGTCTATCTCCCCTTTGATGTAGGTATTCCAACGGCAATTTTTAATAGCGAATATGCCTTACACCCTAAACTTGCAAAATTAATTAATACAATTCAACATCCTTACTTCCATATCTTCTCACCAGTTCTCGATATAAAGGCTGAATCTAAAGTTGTAAATAAAAATCAAGTTAATCTATCTGAATTAGGATACCCTGTTGCAAAAGAATTTCGGAAGAGCATTACAGAAAAAGAAAAAATGATTATTCAAGCAAAGCTAGGGCTAATACCACATATACCAACTGTGGTTATGGCTATGGGCAAATATGGGCTTGGAGATCGGTTACTCAATAATGTAAAAGATTTAATTCAATCACAAATAACCCCTAAGAAACCTATGAATATAGTGGTTTTATGTGGTAAAAACTTATTACTTAAGCAGAGTATTGAGGACTACCTCCAGGTTTATAGGCATCAAGCACAACATTTCAAATTTGTTATTTATGATTTTTTAGAAAGTTCTACAGTTGCTGATTTGCTACTTATTGCTGATGTATTAGTAGGAAAACCAGGAGCTTCAACCATAGCTGAAGCGCTGGCAACCAATACTTACTTTCTGACATGCGATGCGTCTCCATGGGAAATCCCGAATGAAGAATATCTTATCAACAATAGAGCTGGGGAGCGCCTTGATCTACACCAACCTTTAATCATTCAAATACAAAAAATCCTAAGTCAACCCTATAAAAAGTCTTTACATAAGAGCAAAGATTGGGAACACCTTCTTCTTGAAAAAATGAGACAATTAAATATATAGGGAGCACAGACAATTTAATTTCTGTATAAAAAGAAAAAGATGAATTTAGCGGAGCTCTGCATATCACCTTTACATCTAAAAAATCTTAAAAAAACAGCCTTTCTTTAAAATAAATTAATATTCAAATTTTATATTGGAATTACCGAGAAAAAACAAGATTAACTAAGGTAATTGCATGCCAAAAATAAATAATACAACAAATAGTTCTTCTATAAATTTTAATTCTAACAGCCATGAGCAGGAGCCATCTTCTAAAAGCTCATCAAAAGCTTTAACAAATGTTGTAAAAAAATCATTTTCTGAAGCAACAAGCCATCCTCAGAAAAGTTTAACTTCTTCAAAAATCTCAACAAATAAAAAGAGAGAAGAACTTTCTGAAGATCAAATCAAGCATAAGATTGAAGTTATCTTACAAAGCCCTACACACAATCTTGAAACAATAACCAATCTTTGTGAGCTTTTTAAAAAACAATCATCTAACTCTAAAGAGGCTATCTACACAACAGCTGCTATTACTAAAGCTATAGATCTGGCTCAAGGAATGTTAGAACCTTATGCAGCTTTTATCATAATAGCAAAAACATTTATTGACTCTGGAGATGTTTATAGTGCTCTACAAATTGTAAACAAACATAAAAAAGTTGAAGATCGCCAATTAGCTTTACAAGTTATTTCTTACTACCTAATCGAAAAAGGGGAAATAGACAAAGCATTAATCGTTGCTAGTACATCGATTAAGGATTCAACAATCAAAGATGAAATTTTTGAAAAAGCAGCTTTGTACTTAGCGCAGAATTCAAAACTTGCTGCTGCACCAGATAAAATCAAACAGATTAACGATAAGGTTGTAAGAGATCGGGCTTTTGAGGCGGTCTCAATAATAGGCGCTAAACAAGGGCTGTTCTCTTTGGCAAGAAAAATAGCCAAATTGATTAAAGTTCCTTCCCTTCAAAGCAAAACTTTATCTTACATAGAACAAGTAGAAAAAACTAAATAAATATTTTTTCAGCGGAAGGGGAAGTATATACTCCTTCCGTTTTCTTCAGTTTGGTAGTTTGAGATATATTTCGCTATTTGAGCTATACAATGCGCGGCTAGGTTTACTTTTTTTTCACCAGTAGAAGAAAACGGTCAAATAGCCCGCGCTCAGTATAGCTGCGATATATTTTCTACTAAAATTGATTCGTAGATTTTTGCAAAAAAGATTTCATAAAACATTCTTTATAATTTTTTTAGCCATTAAATTAAACGTATAGTATAGCCCGTTTCAAATAATTATTTTTTGAAAATGGTACAATCTATGACAATCCAATCTAACCAGTTTAATTTGCTGCCAAAAGATATTCAGCTTTTAATCTTTAAAGAAACTATAGACTTCAACAAAAAAATATTAGCTCTATTGCAAGAGTTTCCAAAAAATGGTTAGAACTTCTTGATGAAACTTGGCGTATTGCTTCAAATAAATATGAAAATGAGGTTCTAGCTAATACAGCCATGCACGGTAAATCACATAGGATGAGGTGTCTTCTCAATAATCGAAACATAAGTCCAACTACCAATAGCTATGTAGCTCTTCGAAACGCTTGTAAACATGGGCATATTGGCATTGTTGAATTATTACTAGATGATCCAAGGGTTGACGTTCGTGAGGCCATTAAAGATGGTTATGTCCTTTCATGGGCTTCAGAAAAAGGGCACACAGAAATATGTAAATTATTGCTACAAGATCCAAAACTTGATCTGAATCGCGTTTTTCAAGAATCCTCATGCAATGGGGACACAGAAGCTGTTAAAATACTACTTATGAACCCAGCAGTTGATCCTGCAGCAGGTAAAAATCATGCTATTGGAGTGGCTGCATCTTATGGCCGTTCAGAAGTAGTACAACTGTTGCTCGCTGATGCAAGGATTAATCCCGCTGATAATGATAATGACGCCATTCAAAGGGCTTCAGCAGCAGGAATGAATAGCTTGGTGATTGTTGAATTATTAGTACAAGATCCAAGAGTTGATCCTTCAGCTAATAATAACAGAGCTATTCAATTTGCAGCACTTAGTGGTAACTTAGACACCATTGAGTTTTTATTACAACATCCGAAGGTTGACCCAATAGCCGCTATTGATAAAGCTCTTGCAACGGCTGGGCTCAATAATACATATGGCATGGTTTCATTTCTAGAAAAGTTGAAGCAGCAGCAAAAAGCGGCAAAACCGCAGATTTTCTCCCAGGGAATGTTCAAATACTCTGTTTTGAACAGTGTAGATTAACACCTAAACTTTACTAAAATTAGACATCAAATCTTTTTGGTCTTCTTTTGTATCGTGACTAAGCCCTTTTTAAATCTTTACTGGTTGTAACTTGATAGATTTCAGTGACACAGGTTTCAAAAGAGACCTGTGTAGGCATAGACTAAAAAAATAACAGTACCGATTAAACCTCTTCGTAAGCTCGAGCTCTTTCAAAATTTATTGATAATAGTTTGGAGACCCCTTTTTCTTCCATAGAAACCCCAAATAATAGATCTGCCATTGCCATAGTACGTTTGTTGTGAGAAATGATTATAAATTGTGTATTAGTAGTGTATTGCCTTACTACATTCACAAAGCGCTCTACGTTAGTTTCATCTAGAGGAGCATCGATTTCATCCAGGATACAGAATGGAGCGGGTTTAACTTCGAATATTGCAAATAAAAGGGCCATAGCAGTTAAACATTTCTCTCCACCTGAAAGCAGCTGAATTGAACGCATTTGCTTTCCTGGCGGCTTAGCCATGATCTCAATCCCAGCCTCTAAAATGTCTTGATTGTCGACAAAGTCTAGATCTGCTTCGCCACCATTAAATAAGATCTGAAAGTTCTTTTTAAAGTGCATCCGTACAAGATCAAAGGTTTCTTTAAATTGCTTGCGACTAGAGTGATCAAGTTTTGTAATAATTTGTAGTAACTCATCTTTCCCTGTTTTTAAATCACCAATTTGATGGGTTAAAAATTCTAAACGCTCCGCTTGTTGGCTATATTCCTCAATTGAAGTGAGATTAACATCCCCCATTTGTTCAATTGCACGCTTTAATTTGCGAAATTCTTTTTCCATCTCTTCAACTGCTCCATGAGGAGCAGGATGCTGTTCAATGATCATTTGCTGATCCCAACCGTACTTCTCCTTAGCCTCATTCAACACAACTTCTAGAACAGACGAAGCTTGCGCTAGTTCCAATTCATAGCGATGACGTGTATCTTGTAACTCTTCAATCCCCTGCACAATTTTATCGCCTATAAGCTCTAATTCAGCAATTCTAGCTTGTTTCTCTTGAACCTGTGCTTTAAGCTCTTCGTAGATGATGTGAGCTTCTTGCAATTGCTGCACAGTGTCTGACAGATCAAATTGCATGGTCTCATATCGTTCATGTAAGATCGATTGTTTCTCTTCAATTTCTTCAATTTCTACTTGCAGTTGTTGAATACGTTTTTCCCGCTCTTGCGCTTTGACTTCAAATAATTGTATACGATTGCCGATCGTCTGCCACTCTTTTTCAAGAAATTGTAGTTCCCGCTCTTGGGTCTGTAACATACTTCTTTTTTCTTGCAACTTACTGCCCGCTAAATGTAATTCTTTTTCTGCCTGTTCAAATCGTGTTTGCAATTCTTTTGCTTTTTGCTCAGCTTCTGCATATTGATCTTGGAGGTCTGATAAACTTTCCTCAGATCGACTGATTTGTACCTTTAACTGTTGCCGCTCTTGATGAAATTGTATCTCATCTACTTTAAGCTGGGCTAATTGCCCCTTTAATTGTTGATAAGCAAAATTTTCTTCCACTAATTTCATTTCGTCGCGACGTAATTTCTGGTCACCCTGTGTACAAGTTACCTCTAAAAGCTTTGAACGTTCCCTTAATTGCATCAATTCATTATCAAGTTTTTTGACTTTCGTTTTTTGAGAGTCTAATACACTCTCTAAATCCCTAAGTTCAGCTTCTCGTACAAAAGGATTATTAACGGTTGGCTTACCATAAAAGAGCACTTGGTTGGAGTCAAACAGAATGCCATCGCGATTAACTAATATCCCCTCGAACGTTTGCTTTTGAATTGTTTCCAAAAGTTCCGCTATACTATCTACAGCGCGAGCTCCCTGAAGCATATGGTCTGATAATTGATCGTTCTGAGTTAATTTAATATCGCTAGATAAGTTTTTTTTACCTCTCATTTTCGCCTGATTTTCTAATACCTCAAGACAAATTAAAGAAAAGTCGCTTAACTTATTTTGAATAGTAAAATCTAAAATGCTTTTTAGCTGTTCTAAAGTTTCTACAACTAAGGTTTGAGGATAAAGGCGGAGAGCTGTAGCTAGTAGATCCTCATAGCCTTGCTCTGGAACCAAACATCCGTAAAGTGGTTGTAATTTCTGATAAAGGACACTTACATGATTCTGGCTTTCTTTAATTAGACGCTGCGTAGCCCCTGATAATCCTTCCATATTATTATGAATCTTCTCTAAAGCTGAATGGCGTGCTTCGCTGACAGTATACTCCTTTCTAGCTTGTTCAAATTCTTGCTCTAAAGATTTAATCCTATTGGCTAGTTCTCTACGCTCCTCTTCAGCTTCAAGCAATCGCTGCCTTTCTGTATCTATTGCTCCTGATAAAGCCTCTACGCGCTCCGCTTTTTGTTCTGCTTGCTCTTCTAAAGCTTCTCGACGCTGTTGAATTTGTTGCGAGCGTTGTTCGATAAGCTGCATACTCTCACAATAATTCTCTAAACGAACTTTTTGCTCTTTTACCTCACCGTGAATCCCTTTGTGTTTTTCCATATAAGTAAAACGCTGCTCTTGAATTTGCTTTTGAGATTCCTGTACCACTTGAAGCTGCTCCTCTTCAATCTGTACATGCTCGACTAAAATTTGAACTTTCTCTTTTAATTCTTCTATTTTTAAAGATAGTTCTTTCTGTTGGTAAAGATCACTCTCCAGCAACTTATTGCCGCTGCCCTTCTCTTGCTCTAAGCCTAGAACTTCTTCACGAAGTTTAATTAAACGTGCTTTAAGCTCATCCATTTGGCGCTGCTGCGTTTTCTGCTCTGCGGAACGGATCTCCTGCTCACTTTGAATCCGCAGGCGTTTTTCATATTGACTTTGTAGTTTTAATGACTGAGCTTTTTCCTCTTCTTTAAGGAAATGCAGACTCTCCTGATGTTGAATTAGGGCACGTTGTTCCTGCTGCAGCTGAGTAATAGACTCTTTTTCATTATAAGAGAGCCCTTCTGAAAGTTGATAACTCTTCCAAAATTTACCTAATAAAATAGCCTCTTCTAAGCTTTGCATCTTAGTCTGATAATCTTTATACTGCCGAGCTGCCTGCGATTGCTGCTCAAGGACGATAACCTGTTGTGCGACTTCACGTTGAATATCTTCAATACGAACCAAATTCCCATCGACTTGCTCTAATCGCTGTAAAGTTTCTTTGCGCCGCTGCTTAAAACGCTCAATCCCTGCTACTTTTTCAAAAAGATGTCTACGATCGGTAGGGCTTCCACTAATTAACTCCTCTACTTTTCCCTGCCCAATAAAAAAATCTTTACTCAGTCCAGAGTCTAGAAGCAGAGTCTGAATGTCTTTTAATCTAACAACTTGACCATTTAGAAGGTACTCAGCCTCACCATCACGGTAAATTCTCCTTTGAATTGAAACCTCATGCGTATTCAAAGAAAGACGCTGATCCACGTCAGTTAAAGTTAAAGTCACTTCTGCTAAATTAAGAGGCTTACGTGTAGGGGTTCCTGCAAAGATGAAGTCCTCCATTTTTTCCCCTCTGAGCGAGCGAGCTGATTGAGTACCTAGAACCCATTGGAAAGCATCCGCAATATTCGACTTTCCACAACCATTAGGTCCTACAATCACTGTAATACCAGGGCTAAACTCAACTAATGTTTTATCTGCAAACGATTTGAAACCAAAAACTTTAATACTTTTAAGGCGCAAGATTTTATCCTATCTTTTCATTGGATGGATCTGACTGATATATGTTATATAGGAAAAAGTATGAGGATAAAATCAATTTTTGCCTATCTTTTCATCTCTAATTTTATCTATCTAGAGTAGAGCTCTTGCAAAGCAATCTTGAGCAAAAGATCTATTACTTCACATTTAAAATCCAAATTCTGTTAGTTTTGCTCTTTATTTGTACGACAAGTAACTTCCCATCTATTCAAATCCTTTATTATAAAATAAAAAGCTTCTTTAAAATATATTTTGCAATATCCCTTTTAAGTTAGAAAATTTACAAAAGCTACTTATTGTTGCAATCAAACACCTTTCTGCCTAAAATAGTAAAGATAAATAATTTCAAAACAATAATCTATTCAAAAAAAATATACTTTATAAACCTATACAGAGCGCAGACAATTTTGTCGTTTTTTTCATTGAGCCGCTTTCAAATCTTTACTGTTGGTGGCTCGATAGACCTCTACAAAACAACTTTCGAAAAAGATCTATTGATAAAAAAAAGGCAAAGCTAGCCTGTGTACTCTATAATCATACTTAATAGAAGATTCTACTATGAACCCTCTCATCCCTGATTTTTCTAAAATTATAAACGATGATATCGATACAGAAATGATGTTGTTATATGAGTTAAGCAAAATGGAGTTAGATAGCAATGAGCAACCTAAAATAACTATTGCGTCTAATTCTTTGACTGTAAAAGAAGCTTTAGATCGTATAAATTCTGATATTGAAAAACTTAAAATTCAAGAAGCATTATTTAACGACTTTGTTAATTATAATCATCTTGGAGAAGAAAAATTTTTAAGATCGTACTCTTTACTAGATAACAAATTAATTAATTTAGAACTTTTCATAGAACCCAACCTATTTGCTGCTATTCATGCGCAAAATATTATAGAAGCTACCGATTACGAAGGTGGAAAATTATCTCATAGTCTGCAACTCCTTGTTGCACTTATGCGTCAGCTTAAAGCATCAGACTTTATTAATTTGTCTAAAAATGAATTTGCCCACATACAAAAAACCTTAATCAGGCACGAAATATTCATCTCAAATATTTTCGAGCAATTATCTTCTGTTACTACAGGTATTGAAAAGAGTTCCATTAGCAACGAGACTAAAAAGCAAGAGGACCAAGCAGATTATACAATTTCTCAGTATCTTTTTTTTGAAAAGAATACTGAAGAATACCTACTACAATTTAGAAACCTAGTAGAGAGTATTATATCTTCTTTCGAAAAGCTAGAGATAGGGCAAAGTACCCTATTACCTGGAGGATTTAATAGTTTTAGGAAGGCGAGTGGACATGACATACTTTACGAAATTACTAAAAGGGAGAATGATTTCACTTTTACTATTCATAATACAGGAGAGGGCTTAAATCATCACCCACATATTAGGTTTATGTTAAGAGAAAAATCTCAAACTAGTTTACAATATGAAGGGTTGCAATTAGAAGACTTTAAAGAGGAATCATTTAAAAGAAATTTACAGGCTCTTTTAGAATATGAATATGCCTATCAGATATTCAAAAATTTAGGTCGTGATGTAACTATATTCGATATTTATCGGATGATTAATGCTACATTTTGTTTAAAGCCTCATGTCCGTATAACACCAGCTCCTCTTTGTGATTATAAGGAAGCACAAAGAGCAGGAAATTGCTTCTGGTACGTTTGTAAGCTACCCTTACAAAAACTATTTTCAAATCCTAGTAACTATAAAAGATTTAAATATCTTATAAAGATCTATTCTATAGTAGAATTTTATAAGCAAAACAGCCTTGAAATTCTTAATAATAAAAGTTTACGACTGCTCTTGCGTGAAGCCGCAGAAAATTTAGCAAAAAGTACTCTTAAGATGTGGAAGTACGAATATGCCTCTCCTTTGCTTTCATCTCAAGAGGCAGCTCAAGCTTATGCTACTGCTAAAGATCTACTACATCGACTGAATTGTATCGAGCAGGCAACACGAAATTTTACAAAACCAGACTTTGATAGTTTGGAAAATCTCCTTTTGACTAACCATAACTATCTAAAACCTATCTTGCTTGATATCTGTAAGCATTGTCATCAGCACAATCAAGTTGCTGAGCAACCTGCTACACATAACTACTCAAGACTTGTTTTTAAAGTCATTTCTCCTCATCTAGAAGATATAAACCCATACCTGACTTCTGTTTTAGGAGAATTGGAAATTTTAGATAAAGAAAATGCAAACCCTCTATACACTATCAGCTTAATACAAGAAATTACTAAATATCTTCCCTCCCCTTCAATTACTAATAGTATCTGGTTTTCTATCTCTCCAGATCAAGCTGAACCTGTTGCAAATTCAGTCTATTATATTGCTGAGTGCTACTTTAAAAAATGCATTCAAAGTTTGGAAAAGCTTCATTCTACGCAATTCATTATATTGTACAAACTTTTAGCAATATTAAATACTACTGCTGTGAATTGCAAATGGGCTGAAAGTATTACTATAAAGGAAATTTTCCCTAATTACTCCTTCCCTTTAATTAATTTTAAACCTTTTGAGGATTACTGTGATTTCCCCTTTTCATATACTAAAGACCCTCTATTAGACAATGAGTTGTTAAACCTAAAGAATTATTGGCAACATCAGCAAAAAACTGCAGATGAAAATGAAACCCATACAATGAAGTTTTTATTAGATGAAAGTGGAAATAGCTTTTTTGATATTGCGAATAAAAATCACCAATTTCTTAGCTCTGAAAAATTAGAAAGCCTTACTAAGTTAGTTGATGAGGAATTTAAAACGTGTCAGTACATAAAAAGTACAGTCTCTAAAGATCAATTAACCGACTTTTTTATAACGGCAGATATAGGGCAGTTTGGAATCCTCCCTTCAATTATAGCTAATTTAAAGAAACTACAATTGATGATTCAAACGTGGATAGTAAATGGCATTGATGAAGATAGGGATGAGAGGGGGACTAAAATTGAGATAGAGATTGATTGCAGTGGTGTTGATGAAGAAACTCCCACGCGCAATTCAGAATTTGGAATAAAGTTTGGTTTTAGAGATCCAAATTTCCCTGAGTCAGATTTAGAAATAGTAACTTTTTTAGGAGAAGAAACTGAGGGTTGTCATAATAGTTTAGATAGTTTTGTAGATTACGATATGCATAATGATAATCCAATTTTAGACGATTTAACTATTTCTGATGTTTTATTTAACGAATTTGGAACGAATAATCAAATCATTCATAATAACTACCAAAATATTACAAAACGACTTTTCAAATACTGTGAATCTGCAGATATAGGTTCTTTAAAAATAGTAGAGACCCTTTTACTCTATCAAAGTAATCCTGATTATTTTAAGGACAAACAAAAGCAAATACTGTTTGATTCTCTGTTTTTTAATCCTAATAATAATTTGATGCTAGAATTATTTTCCTCTCTTGAACTAGCTAAAAGGCTTATAGAGAGCTTTTCAAGCTTAATATCCCATTTCCATAAAGATCAAAAAGAGATCGAGCTGATCCCCTTAATTTATATTATCGACACCTCTTGCTTCATTAACAGCTATATTGAGTATCTAGGGGTGATCAATCCCTCTTACAACATTACTCTTATTGATTTGGACTATGTTTTAAATGATATTCTTAGCTCAAGTATCAAGGAGCTACGGGGCTTAAATGCTCAAGAAAATCAAAGTTTAATTCGTTCACACCGTTTATTTAAGAATCTAAAAAAGAGTTTCCCTTCGCTAAAGGATATACAAGAAATCATAGAAGACCATGCTTTGTTACAATTCCATCCGGCAATTAAAGAAAACGATACTATACTCAGCGCGGTTTAATTGACCGTTTTTTCAAATTTCTGGAAATTTAAAGCCATTAAAGACTCGATATGTGCTTTATAATCCGTTTCGATACTTC
>JARBTQ010000057.1 GCA_029240075.1 Chlamydiales bacterium | reverse complement strand
ACGATTATGGAAGTTTGTTCGCAAACAAGCCCTTTCAGACAGGTCCTTTAACGATTTTTCTTCTTTTAAAAATGCTATTTGTTCCTGTTTAGGAAGTATAGAAACGGATTATAAAGCACATATCGAGTCTTTAATGGCTTTAAATTTCCAGAAATTTGAAAAAACGGTCAATTAAACCGCGCTGAGTATATAAAGGCTTAAAAAAATATTTTAAAAATTTTAAATAACGTTACAAGAGAATACGAGAGTAAAATAGCCAGAATTATGAATAGATTTGTCGTCTTAAAAGCTTAAAACTTGACCTATCTCATATGGGACCTATAATTTTTTGGTACTTGTGAGTGAACAAATACCAAAGTTACTTATTTTCCAAATAATAGGGTTGCGAAGTAAATTACACCTGATAAGATAGCGATGCTTGCACCAGGAGGCCAGTTTAAATAAAATGCAAGGGCTGTTCCTGTGAAACAGAAGAAAATATTGAGGCCAATAGCAAGAGCCATCATAGGGGTTAATCGTCGAGTAAAAGTATTAGCTATAGTCGCTGGAATAGTTAACATTGTTATTACCAGAGCTGTACCTACTACTTGAATGAGTAATACTGATGAAATTGCAATAAGTGCCAAAAGAAGGAAATAGAAGGTTGTGACTGGAATACCCTGTAAATAAGCTTGTTCTTCATCAAAGCAGATTGCTAAGAACTGTTTGTGAAATAAGCTAATAACCAGGAGCACTACAATATCTAGGCATGCCAGCAAAACTAACTCCTCTCGACTTACCCATAGAATATTTCCAAACAAAAAATTCATAAGTTCGCTATTGAAACCTGGTGTTTGCGAAATGAAGACGACTCCAACTGCAGTTCCAATAGACCACATTGCTGCCATTATTGTATCTTCCCTTTCCCTGTAATATTGGTGAACCCATCCCATAACAAATGCGGCTAATAAGGCAGCACCTAAGGCTCCATAGACAGGGGATAACCAAGGTAAATCATAAGCATACCTTAACCATAGAGTAATACCTAGCCCACTTAAGACACAATGCGCAATACTTCCGCTAATAAAAGCAATTCTTTTGACCACAACGTACGAGCCTACTGTACCACCAACAATAGAAGCTGCTAAGCCTGCTATAAGAGCTGCTTGAATGAAAGGATTTGTTTGAATAGTTTCCAGAAGAGACCACATATAGCCCATAAAATTACAAATAATTATTTCTTAAATTTTCAATTAATAGGATAAAGCCCCATTGCAAAATGATTACATACCTCTGTAGGTTTAAGCAAAGATATATTCCGCTGTACACACAGAACTTGATCCACTTGTGTCAAAAGCTTTTGAATATGATGAGAAGCCATAAGCACAGTGATTTGCTTTTCCTTATGCCACTGAAAAAGAATCCGATAAATTTCGGCTTCTGATTGAGCATCTACATTAGCTGTAGGTTCATCTAGTAATAGTATACGAGGTTCTGCTGCAAACGCTCTAGCGATGAGAACTCTTTGTGCTTGTCCCCCAGATAATTCACCAAAAACAGAATTTACATATGTTTCCATCCCTACAATGCTCAAAGCCTCTAAAGCCTTTTCATAGTCTTTTTTACTATATGCTTTATACCATTTTTCGATATTGAATAAACGCCCCATTAAGACAACTTCAATTACTGTGATAGGAAATTGTCTGTCGTACTTCAAGGATTGAGGAACATAGCCTATTAAAGGAACGGCTTTATATGGTGGTCTATCGTATATTAACACTTGCCCATCTGAGGGCTTTAATAGCCCCATAATTAATTTTAGAAGGGTTGTTTTTCCTCCTCCATTAGGCCCAATGACAAGAGTAAACTTCCCCTCTTGAATTTGAAGAGTGATGTTGTCCAACACTTTCACTTCTCGATATGCAAAATCAACCCCTTTGCAATCAATTGCAACAGTCATGAATAATTACTCCGCCTTCTTCTGAAACATTTCTGAGTCACTTCTATATTCCAGAGCAATTTTTTCCGCAATAAAGCGTAAATTGTCTAGAACTTCAAAACCTAAAGGTTTAACCTCTACTACTTTTGCTCCTATATGCTGGGCTACTAAATAGGCTCCTTTATCATTGCTGTTCTCCTCCACAAAAATTAACTTCAGTTGATACTTATGAGCTTTGTCTAAAATTTTGCTTAATTGCTTTACAGTGGGATCCTTACCTTCATACTCAAGCGATAGTTGTTTAAGTCCATATTCTTGGCAAAAATAAGTAAATGCTGCATGTGATACAAGGAGGTATTTTCCTTTTGCAAAACTTAGTAGTTCTTTAATTTCACAGTGTAGCGCATCGATATCTGTCAAAAGTTTTTCTAAATTTTTTTGGTAAAGAATCGCAGATTCAGGGTAATGAATTTTAAGGCTATTTGCTATTGTAATTGCTTGCTCTTTCAAAAGCTGCGGATTAAGCCAAGTATGTACATCATACCCCTCTGCAGAAGAATGTGTATGATGATTGGAATGGTGATCTGAAGCTGTCATGGAAATCAAAGGTAAACCTTGTTGAATGTCTACAACCTCTATTTGTGATTTGTGACTTTTAATAGCCTCTAAAACCTTACTCTCTATAGACTCCCCTATACGAAACCAGACATCTACTTGATTAAGCTCTAAAATTTGCTGAGGAGTTGGCTCAAAATTATGCATATCGACACCTGCTGGTATCAAAAGACCAACTTGTAATGTATCACCCGCAATACGTTGTACAAGGAATTTTTGTGGATTAATGGTTACGAAAACTTTATGTGTACGGACCTTTGAAACGGTTTTTTGGTCACAAGCAGGCAATAATATTGAAATTATAACAACTAAGATTAGGGGTGTTTTCAAAGCGTATAAAAAAAAGTGCATACAAATTCACTTGGATAAATTAAGTAAGTTTAAAAGGGAAAGAATAAGCGAAGATCTGATAGTTTACAATTTTAATGTGATACGCCCATAGATTTATCGCAGACAATCATTTTATAATAGGGCAATGAAATAAAAACATTTATATAAGCAAAAGATCAAGCTTTTAAGCTTGATCCCACCCAAAAGGGATAACATGATGAATAGTCTCTGTTTTATGCCTTAGCATCATAAGACGATCAAAACCGACTGCTACTCCACAACATTCAGGTAAACCTTTCTCAAGAGCTTTTAAAAAGGCTTCGTCAATAGGAAGTTCCCTTTTTCCTAACGCTTTACGCTCTTGATTAGCTTCTATTAATCTTTGCCGCTGCTCCTCAGCATTAGCTAATTCATGATACCCATTAGCCAACTCTATCCCCTTATAGTAAAGTTCAAACCGTTCAGCCGCCGCTTCATCATCTCTATAACTTGTTTTAGCTAATGCGGCTTGAGAAGAAGGGAAATGCGTCAAAGCCGTAATGACATCAGGATCAAATGAAGGTTCTATAACAATAGCAACTAAAAGAAAAAGTAAATCATCTTTTTTAGCTTCTTCTAGGCTCACATAGGGCTTAACCCCTTGGTTAAGTACAATTTGATAAAGCTGCTCTATGGAAGCGCTAACATAATCTATCCCAACATATTTTTGGAAAGCTTCTCGATAGGTGATGTATTGACAAGGTAAATTGCCTAAAAATAACCTTACAAAATCGCACGTTTCATTGATCATCTCTTCAAAAGAGATTCCTAAGCGGTACCACTCCGCCATCATAAACTCTGGATTGTGCTTATGACTCCACTCACTATCTCGAAATACATGGGATAATTGATAAATATCTCCAATCCCATCAGCCAGAAGTCTTTTCATTCCATACTCTGGCGACGAATGAAGGTACCTTGTCTCTTGGTTAGCATATGAGATAGGCATCAGATCAATATGAGCATCAATACAAGCTGCAGCTGTAATACACGGACAATCAACCTCTAAAACTTTACGTGCAGCAAAAAACGAGCGAACTTGCTGCAACATATAAGCACGGTCATGCAGGATGGTAATACGTTCGAACATATTATTAGTTGACTCGTGAAACATATTCTCCTGTACGAGTATCTACTTTAATTTTTTCACCTTGCTCAATGAAAATAGGAATTTGTACCTTAGCACCACTTTCCAAAATAGCTTGTTTCATAACACGCCCTGATGCTGTATCGCCACGAACACCTGGTGCTGTTTCAGTAATTAGCATCTCCATAAACGTAGGAGCTTCAACTGTTACTGGAGCATCTTTGTAAAAAACGACTCTGTATGCAATATCCTCCATAACCCATTGATTGATTGGAGCTATAACCTCGTTAGGAATTGTAATTTGCTCGAAATTTTCATCATTCATGAAAACAACGCCATCAGCCTCGCGGTATAGCATGCGCATTTCACAGTCCATAACATCAGCTAAGTTTAACTTTTCGCCAGACTTGTAAGTACGTTCAATCACGCGCCCCGTAATTAAATGCTTTAATTTAACACGATTAAAAGGCTGCCCTTTTCCAGGTTTTACAAATTCATTTGATACAATTGTATAAGGCTGTCCTTCATCCTCAACTTTAAGACCTGCTTTAAATTCATTAGTTGCTACTTGTTGTGCCATATTGAACCCTTTCCTTTCTTTGAAAAATAAGAAACAATATACCTTTTTCTTAGCTGAAAGTCTAGCTTCTAGAATTTAGTTCATTATTATAAGTTAGGACCTATTAGAAATAGCGGGCATTAAATAGATCTATTTTGGGAAAATAAGACCAAGTTTCTTTACATCTTTAGGGCTTAGGCTAACATATCCACATCCTTAACCTCATAACTGATGCGACTAGTTACAAACGACGACAATAGCCCTTGAGTTGATCCATCAGCACGTTGGAATCAAGCTATTTTTGAAGTTGCCCATATGTTGGAATTTGGACTAGATGATGATCAATTCCTCATAGAACAATATTTTGATATTTTTGGGTTACTATTACAACATCCTAAAGTTCAAGCTTCATTATCGGAAGAAGATAAAGCTAGGCTTCAGCAATGAATAAGCAAGGAAAAATAGTTTTTTTTTGATTTTAAAAAACTTACAAGAGAAGAAGGTATTAACCCTTATTAGTCCTATTAATATTGATCTAAGCTCACTTTACAAATAAAAAATTTTTATAGATTGTTCTATACAGCACGCTGTCTAATTGACCGCTTTTTGTCTTTTTGAGAAAAAGTTAAACCTAATCCTACCCTGTATAACTAAGCTTAAGATAATTTAAATAATATGGCATATTTTTAGATTAAAGTGGCTAGAACTGATTTATATACTTATGTCCTAACCATTTTATTAGAGGTTTAACATATTAGCAGGGCTAAATATGATCTAAACAGCAGTTCCCGCTATAATTTTTTGGTAGGCAAGTAAAATAAAGGTATCGTAAACTTTTTGCTTATACTACATTAAATAAGTTAAGTCTATGGATGT
>JARBTQ010000033.1 GCA_029240075.1 Chlamydiales bacterium | reverse complement strand
TGTAGAAGGCAGGAGAAAAGAAATAGGGCTAAATTCATTAACCGAATACATGGAGAGCATCAAAAACATGTATAATGCAAAAACGGAAGACTGACTTTCCTCAAGTTAAGTAATCTTGAAAACAAACGGTTAAAACTAGAAGCTTTTGTTTTGTAAGAGCCTGTTTAGAATATTTTTACTAACAGCTTAATAAATGCCTGGAAAATTTGGTGTCCTAAACAAGTAAGGCTAAAATAAAATTTGTTGATGTTCTGAAACCAGTGATTATTGTGATTATTTGTGGCCAACTGCACCATTAGTGCACCATTTGCACTTTGAATAGTAAAAGTTGTTTGAGTTATTTGGCTTGTTATGCCTTTAGAGCTAGTTGTAGAGGGGAGGAATAAGATGGGGCAACTAGGACTTGAACCTAGGACCTACGGGTTATGAGTCCGTTGCTCTAACCGACTGAGCTATTGCCCCTATGAATGTGAATTCATAACCAGATTGTACTGATTTTGTATATATTGGACAATATTTTTTTGTTTACTAGTGATGAGATGTACTAAATTATTTTTGATATGATAGGTCTAGAAAGTAAAAAATTTGAAAGAAGAGCAGAGGACTCTTCTTTCATCTCAAATTTAAACCTTCGTAAGGGACCCTTCAACGGTTTTTTCCCATAGAATATCTTCTCTATTAGAATCTTTACAGAGGCTATTATGAAGTTCTTTTATTTTTTCATACGAGCTTGATTCGAGAATTTCTAATTTTCCTTTGTTAGTATCAGTACTTTCGGGATCTCTTATCCAAATAGCTGAATGTATGGCATTGCCTTTGACCTCATTTCTATAATAAAAGTCGATTTGGTCAGCAAATTTTAGATATGTATCTTGAATCCTTTCTGGAAACATTTTAGCTTTATCTCTAATATCAGCTTCAGTTGTTTGCACAAATTCTTTATCTCGTTCTTTGATTGATCCCCAGCGGATATCATCAGGGGCACTTACGTGTAGCAGGCGAATAGAATAGCCTCGATCTTTTAAAAATTTAAAGAAAAATGCGGTTTGTGGGGCTGTAGCTGTACTTCCAAAATAAAAATCGTAATTCTCTTTGATAAGGTTAGCTGTTGCAAAATGGTGAGCTGCATTTGAGCCGGGTCGCCAGTAATCATAGGCTTCTTTTCTAGCACCTATTTTTGCTTCTAAGGTAGGATTTTCTCCAAGGATAGATTCTTTGTGTTTTAAAAAAACTTTATAGGTACGCTCCATTTGCTTAAGACATATGTCATCGGGACAAATATAAGCAAATTTTGAACTATCCCACAATTGGCGGATTAACATTGTTTTACCAGCGCCTGGTGATCCTGCTGTAATGATAACTTGTTTATTTCGACCTGGTGATTGAGCTATGGCAGTCTGAAATATATCGTTAACATCCGAGATTAATCCTTGTTAGTTACATCTACATAGGTTCTGGGGCTAATTGAACTTGTCATAAATTACTCCTTATGGATTATGGATAAGTTAGCTTTCTTTATTTGACAAAGGTCACGAATGCTTAATTGATCCCAATAGTACAGGATATAAGCCGCCTTCGAAAAATCATGATCCTCTGTAATGGTATTAGGAACCGCAATAGGATAACATCCCGCTGCATAAGCTGCTTCTATCCCAGCCCCACTGTCTTCAAATACAACACAATCGGAGGGAGAGATATTTAGACGCTTCGCAATTTCTCGGTAAATGTATGGCTTGGGCTTATTAGTTCCTTCACTATCCTGGTATTCACTCAAATCGTCTTTACCAGAAACAATGCTATCGAAAACATGAGAGATTCCTAATTGAGTCAGATTTGTATTGATTTCTGCATGAGATGCAGAGGATGCTAAACCTAGTTTAAAGCCATAAATGGCTTTAGCTTCATAAAGCAACTTTAAATAATCGATAGCAGGCTGTATAGGGGGTACCCCTTGTTGCTGAATTTGCTTATAAAGTTGTTGTTTCTCTTTAATTACAACTAGGGGTATTGAAATCCCTTTCATTTGTGATAATTCTTGCAAGATACGCTCACTTGTATGCCCTGCAACTTGTCTATATTCATCAATGGTTAAAGTGAGGCTATGTTGTTCGAATACGTCTTGCCAAGCTTTAAACTTTAATATTTCGGTATCAGCTAGGACTCCGTCACAATCAAATATAATCGCTTTCATTTGGGGCTCCGCATAGCTTAAATTTGTCGATAAAGAAATAAAAACGAGGCAAATTATAGGAATAATTATTCTCTGATGTAGAGCTTCACTAAAAAAAATTGTTTCCACGTTTAGAAAGACTCCCTACCAAAAGTTTTCTTCGTTCATACAACCTATATTATTATTTCTATCCCATACTGAGGAACAGTACTACTTTTGTCATCCTTCTATAAAAATAGGAAACTTATTTTTAGGAAACTGCAAAATATGGGTTCTGATTGTTTTTAACTGTCTTGAGACGCTGAACAGTTACACTGGTTTTTATTTTTTACAAGGACTTCTCCAGTAGTCTTATCGATAGAAAATTCTCGATTCAATAGAGCTCTAGGATCGTTACGTACAGCTCCTGCAATTTGGTTAAAATTAAGAGGAACATTACTATGGAGTTCCCCTTTTTGAAGCATATCTTTATAGTTCTGCAAAATTTTTGCTATAGAGGGTAAGCCATATTTCAAACTTAATTTAATTCTCTCTAAACGATCCTTTCCAAGCTCTTGATTGTTTATCAAGTTAACAAGGACTGCAGGCATGTAGGTCGGAGTACGTGGTAGTTGGTTAGCTCCCCCAATGCTGAATTCATGGATAATCGTAGCTCTTTCTGCAGGATCTAAAGCGACAAATCCCTGTTCTAATGCTTTCCCTTCAGAAATCGTAAATAGGCGGCACATTGCAGCAATACGTGCTAATACTTGCCCTTGAGGGGTAGAAACATCTAAGTTAAGTTTTTGAGCTCTTGTATTTAAATAAGAGAGATAAGCCGCCTTCTCATCGCTGCCAACTAGCGTTTTACATGCTTTGATGACTGCTTCCATAGCATCAAAGCTGTTTTGATTCAAAACTAAAGATGAGTGATTATTTACATGCCCTAAGGCTCCTGCAACGTCACAAATATGGATAAGCATATTAACATCAAAAGCTAGGGGGGCTTTACCTATAATATTAGACTGTTTTAAGTTTGAGAACATGTTTGGCCCTCCCTCAGCATGAGTGATATGTCCATAATGCGCTAGATGTGCGCTCTCTTGTAAAAGTTTTTGTCCTTTTAATGGTAACTTTTGGAATGAGGGAAGAGCTTGATTTGCTTGCTCATTTAAAATAGCTTCACCATAAAAATCATCATGGTCTGGGGCTGTAATACCATATTTAGATAACATATCACGCGCTATCTTAGATTTTCCCATATCACCTAGCACTAGCCCTGTCTCTAATATTTGGATCATCTCTTCTTTGCTAAGTCCAGCATAATTAGTAACACAATTTTGAGCCATTTGATGCAATTTTTGAAAACTTTCAAAAGAAAGCTGAGGCGCTGTTTGACCCTTTATAAACTTTGCATGGGACTCTATAGAACCATCCAAAATCCAATGAAGACAATTTATACTCAAAAAACTTCTTTCAAATTCAGAGTAAAACTCACCAAATATTTGCACAGAATAAGCTTCTGGGTGCTTATTTGGACTGTTCTCTTGAGTGGCTTGAACGTTTTTATCGGCGAGCCAATTCAGCTCAGGGTATCTTTTTAGTAAGTTTTTTACCATATCCACAGTAAAAGTTTGGTTAAAATTATTCATTTGAACAGGGGATTGAGCATAGGGGATATGCGATTGTTCAGATTTGTTAACCAGTGGGGTCATTAAGCTGGTAAGAAATATTAATTTATGCATTTTAAACTCCCTGTGAACAATTACTGTAAGGTACTTTTTAAAAATCACTATTCGTAGATTTTATCAAGAAGAGCAGCGCTTTCTGAAAACTAATGACAAAGTATATAGGATACAGCCTTTTATGACAAATGCTTCTAACCTTGCGATCAAGGAAACTAACTTTAGCTTTTCAGATTTATTTAAGGAGAACGTAAAAGAACTGTATTAAATTCATAATAATTTTAGAAGGTTGATTAAATTAATAGATATTTGTATAATAGCTGCATTTCAAAAAATGGTTTTTTACAATAACTATCTTTCTTTTTTTTAGATGGGAATTAACCATATTTGTATCTGTTTAAAGATTCTATTTAGAATTTTATTATGCTTTTAATTAATTTAGGAGGGAATATGTTTCATGAGATTGGGGCTGCGATACGAGATACAATGGTACCAGCTAATACTATATATAAAGTAACCTATCAAGAGAACCTTACTGAAAAAACGGGAGGATTTACATTTGGACCCCTAGGCAGAGGTAAAGGGGGAGACCAGATAGAAAAGATACGTAAAGTTTACCAAAGCTTATATGAATCATTGAATAGCGGAGAGCTGGTATTACGATCGACGATAATCTCCTGTAAAAAAGGACAGGTCTTGAGATTACGATTTAAATCTAGAGATAAAGCTCAAATTAAAATTCCACTTTATGCGAGCTTCAATCAAGGCTTTTTTACGGTCTATTTAAGGTTTGCTAGCCAATTAGCACAACTTGAACCCTTTTCTAAAGATAACCAAGTATTGAATTTTTTAGAAACTTTTCCTCTTACTATAAAATTAACTCCTAGTCCTTTAGAAAGGTTACATGTTAAAGCGGTAGATCCATGCTATCAAATAGAACTCTATTCTGTACCTTCTAACCTCTCTAATAATTTTTATAAAGCTTTCCACTTAGAAACTATTTTAGGTACCATTAAACTATTGACTTCTTTAATTGCCCCTTCAGATTTGTTAATTTGCCCTGGTAGAAGCGCCATTCATTTTGCAAATGGATTAAAAATTCTAGGCACGATAGATTCAAGATGGCGTAGAGAAGTGTATTGTCCAGCCTTTTCAAAAGGGGGCTTTACCATAAGTGATTATCGAAATGAAATCAGAAAAGAATTTATTTATGTGAGCAATGAAAGAATCGAAGAGTTCAAACAAGAAATGGTGGAAATACAGCAAAAAGAGTTGAATCCAAACGAAATGGTTACCTATTTAGAAAATAGAGCTGTTTATTTCTACGATTGCAAGTCAAAAGAAGTTAAACTTATAAAAGATCTTGAATTTAAAAAAGAGCAGCTTATTGCTTATCGTAGATATTTGAAAGATCAAGTAGGGTTGACACCAAGTATTCTTAAAAGAACTAAAGGAAAAATTGTTCTGTTTGACACTTTATGTTCAGGCATAAGCTTATTAGGTTTCATTAACATATTAAGAGATTGGTCGCTTGAATTAGGCTTTGATATCTCTCATAGATTAGCAGTATTAGATTTTAACTGGAGAGTTTCAAAAAACGTTACGGAGCTTTTTCAGAAATCAAATATTCCTGTCTCTCGGTTAATCGCTAACTACGACGTCTGGTGCGATTTCTCCTATAATTATATTCCCGATACATCTTTTTTCTTTCCTCCCTGGGCTTGGGAAGATTCAAGTATTGTAAATCAACCAATCTCAGAAAATGGTTTGAAGGGTTTCCAAGAATTAGAAGAATGCATAAACAAATTAACCCTATAAATATTAGCCTTATTTAGTAATTACGGGCAAAAGGGTACAAGCTTGCTACTTGAGATACGCTAAAATCCTTTAAAAAAGAATTTACTTGGGAAAGGGCATATTCCATAATAAGCAACAATAAAAGGCCTAAAAGTAACCAAGGTTCTTTTGAATGCATTAATAAATTCATATGTCCACACTAAAAGAAAGTTTTAGAGCTTTTTGAACATATTCAAAATGTCTTTGGAGCCCCTACTTTTGGTACTAGAATTCGGACGGAGAAAGGAAAAAACCGATGACGGTTGTTTGAGTATTGGTCTCTGTGCACATGCGGGGCATGCAGATTTCTATGCTAATTTTATGAAGCATGAACGCGTGTTTCACCGTTTTATAAGCTATTTTACCAAGGGAATAGGGGATATTATAGAGCCGAGGATGGACAATTGAGCAAATCTTTTTGTTAATAATGATTTACCTTTTTATGAGCCTTTAGATCCTTTCATAGTCGTACAGAAGTTATTAAAGCATTATTACGCGATGGTCGATGTGAGAATGCTACACATGAGATCATATATTCCATAGCTCTCTCACAAAAAAATAATAGGGATAGTAACTGATTAAAGAGGTTGCTACCGTATTAAATACGGTATTCATTAACTTTTATAAATTGCTAATATAGAGCCCTTGTTTCAATGAGATCCTTTTGTAAGTCTGTTTTTGAAGAGTACTATCAAGACTCTGAAAAGTGAAATTCAAAAGGGGTTCAATAAAAATAATAAGACTTGAAAAATCTAAAATTTGAATTAGGAGAAAACATGCAAAACATAGATGCAGCATCATTAATCACTATAACTCAAGAGGAATTTCAGCTTAATAGTTCCTCTTTTCAAGAAAAAATCTTACAGGCGACGAAGGAAGGGGTCTGTTATATCGAGTACCCTGCGGGGTGGGACCCTTTAGTGGCTAAAACAGCTGAGTTTGCCAATAAATTCTACAGTGATGAAACCTATACAAGTATTAAAGGTGGTTCTTTAGGTCCGTTTGGTGGCTACCACGATAGAGAAAGTAATGGATTGCAGATTGAATCGTTTTATGCAGATAAACCGTATTGGGATGTCTACCCTAAGGAAGTTGCTCTGTTAGCAGAAAATATGACTCAATTATCCTTGAAAGTTCTTAAGGCAAGCTTAAAAGCTCTAAATATCCCTGACTCTGTGTGGAAACAAGGGACTGGTAAAGTGCTTGAGGGGTGTGGTCAGTACCATTTTTCCTTGAATCATTACCGCCCAGAGTTGGATGAAAAAGAGGGATTACCTGCACACAAAGATTTTGGGCAAATTTCTCTACTATATATCAATAAATTAGGTCTACAGGTGAATTTAAACGGGATATGGCAGGACGTAATTCCCAAGAAAGACTGTTTTATTGTCAATTTTGCTAAGAGTTTTGAAAGCTTTATAAACAATTCTGATAAGGCTAATGCTGTTTTGCATAGAGTTAGAAAAATCACAGAGGAGGGGCGAATCTCATTTGGTGCATTTGTCGATAATGCAAAAGATGCCCCCCTAGTAAGCCTAATCAAGCGAAATCGATTAGAAGTAGTTTATGCTAAGGGAGCTGAAGCTTATGCAAAGGAGGAGTTTGAAAAAGGGTATACTCCAAAGAAAGTTGATCAATAGACCTCTTTCGACACTTGTTTTGCAGCGGTTTATCGAGACACCAATACTAAAGATTTAAAAGAGGCTCGAGGATTGGTTATAAACCTTAGTTCGGGGAAATGGCTCTATCTGGGATAACATGAAGTGAACAAAGATAGATCTCTGTGATAAAATATTATAGGCAATAAATAGTGCTGTAAAATATAACTTTTACCCCGTAAACGGCTATTTTGTCTGGTGAACGTAATTATAAAGAAAGAGCTAGAAAGCTAAATTTATGGGGACACAATTTATGAATGATAACTTGCTGAAATCAATGATTGAGCATTTTAACTTAGTAGTGAAGCCAAAAGGTCGGTTTATAAGTCAAGGTGCAGTTGCATACAACTCGGAGATCAATTGTAGTATATTTAACCCGATATTTGCTTGTTCTAATGAATCTATAAATGATATCGATGAAATAGAAAAGTTTTACAATCTGTTACCTTTCGAATGGATTGTAGCTGAAGAATTTGATGTTTTGACGAACAAACTATTGGCTAGACTTTACAAGAAGCAGTACAGCATGCTTGGTATGGAATTGACATTTGAGAAATTATCCAAACCAACAGTTAGCAAGTTTAGGGTTGAAATGGTACAAAACGAAAGTCAATTTTCCTCTTGGCTCTCAATCATGACAGAAGTTCTTGGTATGCCACCTAATACCCTTATTACAGATCTTTTCAGCAGATGTTATAGAAAAGATATGCAGTCTTTCCTTTATCTTGGCTATGTTGAGGATAAGCCTGTCTCAACTTCGCTTATATTTGTACAAGGAGTACTTTCTTCTCTGTATTGCGTTGCAACTTTACCAGATTACCGAAGGCGTGGCATCGCTTATGAAGTATGTCATACGGCCTTAAACCAAGCTAAGAAAATGGACTGTTACTCTGCCTTTTTATTCTCGTCAGCCGAAGGGGCTGAGCTTTATAGGAAGCTTGGCTTTGTAGAGTCAGGAACCTATCATGTCATATCAAAAGTGGAGAAAAGTATTTAGGTACCTATGATATATCCAATACGCTTTTATTAAATAGTGCTTTTAGTATGAATGGATGTATGAAAGGCTATATTGAAAAGATTTATGGAGCAGATATTTATTACGAGGTTGAAGGAAGAGGAGATCCCTTACTCTTAATACATGGTTTTACAGGTTCATGTTTAGATTGGCAGCCTTTTAGAGCTAAATGGTCGGAGCAATTTCGCCTCATTCTGCCTGATATGCGGGGGCATGGGTATTCTACTAACCCTCTAACAGAATACAGTTTTCAACAAGTAGCTTTAGACCTATTATTGCTCTTAGACCGTTTACAGATCAAAAAATGTAAAGCGATTGGGTGTAGTGGAGGGGGAAATGCTTTATTGCACATGGCTTGTCTACAACCACAAATGATTGATGCTATGGTTTTGGTAAGTGCTACAAACTATTATCCAGAACAGGCACGTGCGCTAATGTGCCAAACTAATATAGCAAATATGACAAAGGAAGAGTGGCAGAGGTTACGCAATCAACACCACTTAGGGGATGCTCAAATCTATAAATTATTTGAGCAGACAAGAAGTTTTGCTGACTCTTATGATGATATGAATTTTACTTCTGAGGAACTGTCAAAGATTGTGGCTAGAACCTTACTTGTACAGGGGGATAGGGATATTTTTTATCCCATTGATATTTCTGTAGAAATGTATAAATCTATTCCTCGTTGTAGCCTGAGTATTATTCCTGATGCAGGACATGTTCCTATTGCTGGTGATACTCAAGATTATTTTATTAAGATGATTTCGAAATTTTTAGATGGATAATCATAGTAGGAAAACTTTAAATGAAAATTATTTATTTTTTACTAGTTAATTTACTAGCAATACCTTCATTGGTAATCGGAGCGACAACAATGTCTTCAGACAAAATAGAGTCAAGGGCAGGAACAATTATTATCCTTAATGGCCCCTCTGCAGCAGGGAAGTCGAGTATTCAAAGCCAAATTCAAAGAAAGTTCACAGATCTTTTTTTAAAGGTTGGGATAGATACTTTTTTTGATGGCTTGATAACGGAACCGGACTTATTAAATTTTGAAAAGGATAGAAAATTTGCACAATATACTGCTGATGGAGAGCTAATACGTAGCGTTGAGCTAACCCTTGATAAGGAAGGAAATCAAATAGTACCTTTGAAAGTAGGGTCTGCCGGTGAACGGATTATAGCGGGGATGCATCATGCTATTACAGCTTATGCTAATTGTGGCAACAATTTAGTCGTAGATTATATTATGTATGATCCTAACTGGCGTACAGATTTAATTACTGCTCTGAAACAAGCTAATGGAAATGTATATTTAATTGGAATTAAGGCCCCTTTAGAAGTTTTAGAGCAAAGGGAAAGAAATAGAGGAACATCGCCGATTGGACATGCCAGAAGTCATTACAGTAATGTTCACAATGAAATGATATATGACTTAGAATTAGATGTAGCAGAGCTTCTACCAGAACAAAGCGCTCTTAAGATAAAAGAATTTATCGAGCTTCATCCTAATCCAGTAGCACTGCTTGAAATGTCTAAGAAACTAAACAGGCCATAAAAGGCTTTGTGTTTATTTTTTACTGAACAGTTCTCTATACTATAGCTTTGAATTTTATAGTATAGGGGGTTGTATCAATGTTCGTAAGAAATTTTTTAATGTACTTCATTTTTGGATCTATTTTTTTCTCATCAATTGAAGCTAGGATAGAGATTCTTCATACATTTCATGAGTTACCTACTTATTTTTCACGTAGCTCTAGCCCTTCCGATGAAATTTTAGGAATATTAGATGTAGACTTAGTTTTAACACAACCTAGTGATCCCGCATTTCAAATGGCAACTGCAAATCGATATGCCCCTATTCTACAAGAATTACTACAGCCGTTAACGAAAGAACAGAAGCATCTTTTATTCCACCTCTTGGTTACAGAAAATATTCCTATATTAATTGAGGAGGAATCCCCAGTAATTGTCAAAAAATTACAATCAGATTTTCCAATTATAGCCTTAACGGGATCAGGAGGGGTTACCTTAAATTTGGACGAAGAGGTTAAATTTGAGGAATGGCGTTTAAATGACCTCAGGAGGTTAGGGTTTGATTTTTCTAATGCTTTCCCTCAATCTTCTTTATGTCTGGATGGTATTTTATTCTCTAACGGAGCTGAAAACAAAGGACGTGTTTTGATTAATTTTTTACAAGAGGTGAAATATAAACCACATAAAATTGTATTTGTAGATGACTTGAAGGAGAACTTAGAAAGTGTAGAGAAAATCTTACAAGAAACATTTTCTGATATAGAGTTTATAGGATTATATTATGTAGGCGCTACAAACTATCCTTCACAATATGTAGATGCAGACTTATTTAGAAGCAAGTTACAAGCAGTAATAGAGCAGACTAAAAAATGCTAAGTTAAAGCTTACCCTTCTTTTGGTAAGCTTTAAAACTTTTATAAACTTTTAGGCCACTTCTTGTGTCTGAATCAAGAAAGAGAAGTGGTTTATGGTAAATGAAGAATTGCCAATAAATTCTTAGAACAATGTAGGCTTTTGCTCTTCAGGGGGAAACGCTATTGAATTAAAGAATAAATTTTTAGGTCCTTTGTATCCCTTAAATACACGCCATAATTTATTCTTCAAGTTGTTTATATAGTCTTCTAACATAAAATAGGAGCCTCTTATTTTTGACCTCCTATAAGCAAGTTTTTCTTGCACTACATCAGCAATTTTATTTTTCACTTGCTGCTTGGTTAATCCTCTTCGTCCTGAAAGCTCTTTAATTAAGCTATTGCGAATGTTAATGGCTTCAGAATCATTAAAAATAAGATCTTGACGCTGCTCGATATCATTTTGGAGTCGTTCTTCGGATGGGAAGGAGTAACCTGTTATATAATTAAGTATTTGCATAGAATCTACCGCTATAGTGCTTCTATTGTTTTAAACTATTTTTAAATTTTTAGGAACAAATCAGATTTTTGAGAAAAGCTCACAAAAATAGACCTTTTTAATAACTTCTAAATAAACGCTGTATGACTTCTGCGGTAAATGGCGTTAGTTGCTCTAAATTAGCTTCTATTGGATCCAACCAGTATGCTCCCAAAGAATCTTCGTAAGATAATTCCTCAAGTAGGCCTTTATCGTCGAAACTATCAACTCGATAAACCATTCCTGTGTGATGAAGCCTATGCTGTTTATTATTTTCTGTATAATTATAAAGAGTTGATAAGTTATCCCACAAAAGTGCTTCATGTACTGTTACCCCAGTCTCCTCTTTGACTTCTCTGATTACAGTGGTTAGAGGATGTTCGCTATGGATCGGTGTGCCTCCCGGAAGGTCTAAAAGCCCTTTATACGGCCCTTTACCCTTCTTAATTGTTAGCAATTGTTCCCCTTTTATAATAATAGCATAGATCCCTGTATGATTATGATCGTGACTAGCTATAACAGAAGGATGATTGAATTTAGTTTTGAACTGCTCTAAAATAGAAATTAGCACAGTTTTAGTCTCTTGGAAAATTTTATGCTCAACAGCAAGCTCTTCTAATTCTTCTTTAGAAAACCACTGAAGACCTTTAGTTTCTAGCAAATTTTCAATAGGAGTTTGTTCATCAATGGGCTCTGCAATGTATAAAAAATCGATATGCTGGTGGAAAGGTTGCTCTTTATAAACTGGAATATCTTGTAGAGCGCATGAGTAAGGTCTAAAAATACTACGTGCTCGATTTTCTTGAAAAAAGATGTTTTCTTGTGGAATGAGTCTTAAATACAACCCTGTTTCCTCTAGGCCTTCTCTTAAGGCTGCTTCGTGGGGGAGCTCGTTAGCCTCAATATGTCCTCCTGGTGGTAACCAAACTCCTAATTTACGGTGAAGAATAAGTAAAGTTTTGTCATCTTTAATAATAGCTACAGACGCTGTAAATTGTCGCTCCATACTCAATTGATTCCTTTGGAAATTATTAAAGCTGTAAATTTTTTTCCCATATAGTAGAAGAGGTTTAACTAAAAACCAAGATAAATATAAGATATAGCTCTTCTACGGGATAAATTCTGATGGCTTCTGGGTAAATTCTAAAAGGTCAAGAAATTACGATGAATGCAGTTTATAGGATGTGTAATAGAAAATCTCGTATAAATCATTTTGAAATAGTTCCAATACAGTAAATGATACATAAACTATGTATTGATAATTGACTAGACTAGCTTGAGGTAAACAATAATGGATATAGCAAAAGTTATTATTATCGGATCGGGTCCAGCAGCGTACACAGCTGCTATTTATGCTGCACGTGCAAATTTAGCTCCAATTGTGTATGAAGGCTTCTTCTCTGGGATTGTAGGGGGGCAATTAATGACGACCACTGAAGTAGAAAATTTTCCAGGATTTCCTCATGGTATTCAAGGTCCTGAACTTATGCAACTTTTCAGGCAACAAGCTGAACGATTTGGGACAATCTTTATTAGCGATGATGTAGATGCAGTTGAGTTAAGCGGACGTCCTTTTATTGTAAAGGGTAAGACTCATGAGCATCATACTCATTCGATTATTGTAGCCACAGGAGCAACAGCCAAACGTCTGGATATCCCAGGAACGCGTGATAATGAATTCTGGCAAAAAGGGGTTACAGCTTGTGCTGTTTGTGATGGAGCTAATCCGATATTTCGCAATAAGAATCTTTATGTAATTGGAGGGGGAGATTCTGCAATAGAGGAGGCTATTTTCTTAACAAAATTCGGAAGTAAGGTTTATATTGTCCATCGTCGGGATCAGTTAAGGGCTTCTAAAATTATGGCAGAAAGAGCTCTAAGCCATCCGAAAATAGAAATTCTATGGGATAGCGCAATTTCTAAGGTGGAAGGGGATAATATTGTAAGACAAGTTATAGTCCAAAATGTGAAAACAGGTCAAGAAGAGAGAAGAGATGCTGCGGGGGTCTTCTTTGCAATAGGGCATGAACCTAATACTAAGTTTTTTAAGGGGCAAATTAAACTTTTAGAAAGTGGCTATATTGAGGTAGGGGCTCATACAACCCAAACTAATATTGAAGGGGTCTTTGCAGCAGGAGATGTAGCGGATCATATCTATCGTCAAGCAATTACAGCCTCTGGTAGTGGTTGTATGGCGGCTTTAGATGCTGAGAGATGGCTAGTATTGAATAGTCTAGCTTAAAATGTATTATTAACAAGTAAGCTATGCTAAAGTTTAACTCACTAATAACTTAGCATAGCTTAAAGATTATTTAGCCATTAGAACAAAAATGTCTTTCTAAATCTTCCTGTGTGGCTTTAAAGCCTTTATCACCAGATTGCCAATTTGCAGGGCACACTTCTCCATTTTTTTCAAAGAAAATAAGGGCATCAAGCATTCGTAAAGCTTCATCAACAGATCTTCCTAATGGTAAATCATTGATAACTAAATGTCGCACAATACCTTCCTTATCCATTAAAAATAGCCCGCGATAAGCAACACCTTCATCCTCTTTCAATACACCGTAATCACGAGCAATAGTTTTGTTTAAGTCTGCTACTAAGGGATAGCTTACTCCCTGGATTCCCCCTTTACTCTTGGGTGTATTTAACCATGCAAGATGGCTAAAAGGGCTATCAACGGAGCAGCCTACTACTGCAGCTTGCCTTTTTTCAAACTCAGCTAGCTGTTCTTGAAAGGCATGTAATTCTGTAGGACATACGAAAGTAAAATCTAGAGGGTAGAAAAAAAAGATGACATATCTTCCTTTATATTGGGATAAGGAAAATGGGGAGATTTGTCCCTTGACGATTGCATTGGCTTGAATTTGGGGAGCGGCTTTGCCTATTAAGCTTTGGTTCATACTCTGTATCTCCTTAGGGTTAGACTAATAAATTAGTTGTGTTACTTTAATTGTCAAAAAGCTCTTTTGCATGCCGTAGCATTTCTACTTCTTTTGCAATTAGGGTTTGAGGCCCATGTCCTGGGTAGACTACTGTTTCTAGCGGCAATTGCGATAATTTTTCTAAGGAATTCCACATCCGATGAGGTTCACCTGTTGAGAGGGATAAAGATCCGATAGTCCCTTTAAATAATGTATCTCCAGATAGGAGAGCGTTTTGTGTTTTAAAATGGTAACACACGCTGCCTGGGCTATGTCCCGGAGTATGGATAACTAAGGCTTCAAGATTTCCAATTTTAATGCGATCTCCATCTTTAATTAAAACATTTGCTTGATTGGAGGAAATAGGAAAAGGGAGGGGAATACCATCGCTACCGGGAGAGACTACATTGCCCAGATCTTCATTATGAACGTAAACTTTCAGATTGGGATAGAGTTTTTTCCAGCTGCCAATATCAGCAATATGATCCCAATGAGAATGAGTTAACAAAATTTGAGTTAAAATCCAACGATTTGACTCCAGAAGAGTCTGGAGCTTAGGGCAAGAGGTCGGAGAAGGGTCAATAACAGCAGCTTGGTTAGTATTAGGGCAGACTATGAGAATGCTGTTTGTTTTAAGAGGACCAGATGCTTGTATATGGGTAATCATAAAAACAGGTTTAATTTTTAAGCGGAAGATAAATGCACTATTTTCCTAACTATTCTGGTCGATTATCAAATTTTTCAGCAATTCTTTTATTAGACAATTTTAGGTATTAGAAACATTAACTTTTTTACATTGAATTCCTTAAAATTTGATTCCCTCGTAAAAAAAAGCCCTAATTAGAGCAAATTTCAAAAATTATACATTTCTTCTCAAGTTCCCATTTTGTAATTCCGATATAGGTTATGTAAGCCAAGTTAAACTTAAAAGCTACGCCAAACATAAGGTCTTCTGAACAGATAAGATAAATGTTCAGATTCCTAAGGTGAAAGCCAGCAAAATTTGGTCAAAAAAGAGATGTAGATAGGAATTAAACGGATAGCCTATCGCACATAATTAAACAATCAATCAGTAAAAACATTCACGGAGGAATGTATGATTATTGCTAACAATGCAACCTATAAAACATTTATTACTAATTACGGACGTCAATCCAACGCTTTACAAACATCAATGAACCGTCTTTCTTCAGGAAGCAGTATTGTAAGCCCAGGGGATGCTCCAGCAGATTTAGGAATCTCTGAAAGATTACGTGCCCAGATTCGTGGTGGACAAGAAGCTGCTAAAGTTATCCAAAATGGTATTAACATGCTTCAAACCACAGACTCTTGGGTACAGCAAGTTAATGATATGCTAAACCGCATGAAAGAGTTAGCAACAGGTAGCGTTGACTCCTCTAAGAGCCAAGGGGACCGTGCTAATCTTGATAAAGAATTTCAACAATTAAAACAAGAAATTGCTCGTATCTCAGACTCTGCTAAGTCACAAGGATTGCAAATCACAGGTAAAACAGCAATTGCTACATGGGATACTGTAAGCAAGCAGATTATGACTACACAACCAGATGGATCTGATTTAAGAACTATGCCTCTCGTACTACGCGATGGTAATACAGCTTCAGATGGAAGAAACTATGCCTTTGAGCAAACAACAGGGACAGTAGGGGAATTCTTATTTGTTAATGACGGAAAAGAGATGTTCTATATGGCTCAACAAACAGTTGCAGCTGATGGTATCACTCAATTCCAAAGTTTAATGAAATTAAATATAGAGACAAATACACTTTCTTCTGTAGATTTGGCAGCAGCAGCAGCATCTTTAAATTCAAATGAGCAAGCTCGTATTGTAAGAGATGAAGAGGGACGTGTATGGGTATCAGATCCTTCAGGTACAACATTTAGTTTGAAGTTACTTGATACAGAAAGTATGACATTAGATGCAGGTGGAGCTGCTAATACTAATTGGGGTGGTGGCGTTACTATGGCTGCAGGCTGCAGTAACTTCCGAGTATATGATGACTATGTATACTTTATTGAGCAGGATACAAGTAGTAGATACAATGTTGTTAAGCAAAATCTGTATACTCCAGCAGATCGTACTACACTAGTAGCGGATTTAGAAACTAATTATGACTTCGTAGTGGGAGACAAGATAGCTTTCTCTGCCGATGGACAGTACTTAGCTTTCGCTTCAAACACTACAGGTGGAGCTTTAGCTGATGGTCAACTACAAATTGTTAATACACAAACATCCAAGTTCAAAACATTCAATGCCGGGACTCAATTATCCTCTGTTGCAGCTTTAGACTTTGATGCTAACAACAAGTTATATTGGACAGACACTAGCGATACAGGAAACGACCAAAATACAGTGCGTAGATTGTCGATTCTTCCTGGTGCAGAGCCTAACTTCAGTGCAGTAGAGACAATCCGTCATGGGACTCCTGGTACATTAGGTGCTCCAACAGCTGCCACGGCTGGTTCTGTTGGTTTTGGCTTGAATACGCAGTCTCTCAGTAGTGCAACAACTTATACTTTCCAAGCTGGTCCTGATGCAGGCATGGAGATTGAAGTATCAAGTGCTGATGTACGTTTATCACAATTAAAACTAGCAGCAGATAATGTTAGTACAATTAAAGATGCTAGATTAGCTCTAGAGCATATTGAGTATGCTATAGAGAAGGTAACAGATCAAAGAGCTCGCATTGGTGCTCAAGTAAGTCGTATGATGTTTACTCTTGAAGGTAACAATGAATATGTTAACAATGCTTCACAAGCAGAGTCCCGTATTCGTAGTGTTGACATGGCTGCAGAATCAGCTAAGCTTGCTAATCAGCAAATCCTCAAACAAGCTAGCATTTCTGTTATTGGTCAGTCTAATCAAGATAATCAAAGTGTTCTACGCCTACTTCAATAAGTTAGGTTATAGGTTGCATGATAACCGGGGGGCCAAGGATTGGCTCCCTTTTCTCGGTTCCTAAAATCTCTTCAATAGAAAAGTATAAAAAATTCTTCTACCAAATATAATCCTTGAAAACTACTTAGATCTTTCACGCTGTTTTTCTAAATTACATTTTTGCAAATAGGAATTTCTCGACCCTATGTGGTTGCGTAGGTTGTATCTAGCTATTATCTAAAGGTTTCCCTGTTATTTAAAATCCTTTTGCTTATCTTGTCTCTTTTAGGAACTAAACCTATCCTATATTTGCTAGCATTAATCTAGTAGACAGTTTCTCTACCATAAACAAAGTTGAATTTAATCCAGATCCTTTTAGCTCTAATTAGGGTATCTATTACCCTATTCATAATCAAAAACAAAGAATATGATTTTGTCAGAGAAAATGATTTTTCTTAAACATAAGTTACCAATTAATCACTGTAAATTTTTTACACGTATCTAATAGGGATTTTTACTATGAATATCTTAAGAGTAGGAACAACGGCATGCTCTAAAATAGGGATAAATACGGCCTTTCATATGCTTTCTGCGAGGAAAGCAGACTATTATCCTATTTTTGCGAGAGTCCATTTGCAAACCTCTTTGTTGCCAAGTAATAATCATAATCTACTTAAAGGAGTGGAAAGACGCTCTTATTCAAATTCCTCTTCATTTAAACAGTTATTTGAAGATAATTTTTTTGAAAAAGATTTAAGAGATCAAATGAAACAAGAAATTGAAAGATGTCGTGATTATTATACTAAAAGCATATTCTATAGATTATTTCGTAGTCGAGAGCAAATGAAAGAGGCTTTAAGTAGAGATATTCAAGGAATTTTGGATTCAAAAAGTGTTAATTCAGAAAGAGAGAAATGCAAAGAATATAGCTCTGCAAAAAGCTCAAGCTCAAAACTTTTTTGATATGGATTTAAAGCAGGCGATGAATGAGAGAATTACAAAAGCTAGAAAACTCTATGAACCTTTAATTTATGCTAAGAAGGGTTATTCAAACTCAGAAATAGCTAAGCAAAACTTACAAGAAGCTATAAGATCTATAGCTTTGGGTTGCGTAACAGAACAGGAAGGAAGAAATAAAAGAAAATATGGTTATAAAGTTGAAATGAACAGTCATCCGCAGAATAAGCAGTCCTCTACAAATAGCAACGATGATAGTTTGGGTTTTATAGATGGATATATCTGGGGGCATTTAGGGTTAGATATGCCGCTTTGGTGGCCACCAACGCGCTTTGCCATGGGTAATCGTTTAGCTAACCACCGTGATATATTTACTGGTATAAGCTTGAATGACCACCAGCATATTACACATTTTACAACTCCCTTTGCTTCCTCTTTCCATACTTCACAGGATCGTTATGAAATAGGTAGTCCACAGCAAAGTAAAGAAGAATCTTTAGCTGAGCGGATTGAAAGCAAGTATATCAATGCGGAAGAGAATTTAGTAAATAATTTATTAGAAGAATCAGTGATTAATGATGCTGAAAATGATAGTTCCTACTCATATAACTCGGCTGATTCAGACAGCTCAGCTGATTCAGATAGTTCGGATGATGGGGGAGATTAAATATCGCAGAGCAATATAGAACTTACTATAGTGCTCTAAAATAACGCTGTCGTACAATAGTATCCAAAAGTATTTATACGATGTATAAGGCTTATCTTATACTTTTTTATAAATGCGCCCAGGGTATACTCTCATAGCTTGCTTTAGTTGCAGACTCATGAGGAGGGCATTAAGTTTTGTGGTTGGGAACTTAGATAAAAGAACGAGCTCCTCAAACGAGCACTCTGTAGAAGGGGTGAGTTCTAGCAAGTACTTTTCTTCATCTGTAAGATTAATAGAAGATTTAGGGTTGTTATTCGAAGAGGGGAAGAGATTAGGTGGAAAAAGATCTTCATAGCAATTCAAAATATCAGAAGCTTCTTCAACCAAGCGAGCAGTGTTATTTTTTAGCAGATGGTGGTTCCCTTTAAAGCTCTCCATATCCACTCTACCTGGTAATGTAAATAAGTTTTTTTTATATTCTTGAGCTTTATTCATAGTGATCATAGCTCCACTATCTATAGGCGCTTCTACAAGTAAAATTCCTTTACAAATAGCGCTTACCAAACGGTTACGTTGTGGGAAATGTTGCTTATTAGGACTTGTAGCCATCGGAAATTCTGTTAAAACAGCTCCTTGTGTGCTTATTTTACTAGCAAGCTGAATGTTCTCACGGGGATAAATGTTTGCTAAACCTGAGCCTATAAAAGCAAGAGTACGACCTTGTCCTGCAAGCGCCCCTTCATGGGCAGCCGTATCTATACCTCTTGCTAAGCCGCTAACAATTGTATAGCTCGCTTTTGCTAAAGTTGAAGAAAATTTATGAGCTTGTTCCTTACCATAAATAGAAGCACTACGAGTGCCCACTACAGCGATACAATTTTGGTCTTGAGGAAGGATATTCCCTTTAATATAAAGCAAAATAGGACAGTCAACCAAAGTTAAAAGAGCAGAAGGAAATTGGGGGCTTGTAGATGGAAGAAGGTCTACTCCATATTTTAAAACTAGGTCTAGGTCTTGTTTCCAAAGAGGGTTACTTTGCCACTGAATGATTTGAGCACTTAATTTTTCTCCTATTCCAGGTAGTGCTTCTAAAGTTCCTTGGCTGGCATTAAGTACTCCTAGGGCAGAGCCACAATAATTTATTAATTTTCTAGCCTTAATGGGTCCTAGTCCAGGTGTATTGACTAATACAACTAAAGCCTCTATTTCATTCATGGTCTTGCCTTAATAAGTGCACCATAGTCTAACTCCTGTTTTGCTAATAAAGCTTTTCTAATAGTATCCCGAGAAATAGGTAATGGATAACAAACTTGTCCAATTCCCTCAGATATGATACATACAATTTGATCTTGAACAGCTTTTTTATCATAAGCCATAGCTTCTATTATCTGGTCTATTGTAATTTCGGAAGGTAGTTTAGTAGGAAGTCCTATAAGTTTTAAGAGATTATCTTGCCTTTCAATAAGTGACCTGTCACATAATTCTAGGTGATAACTCAGATGGGCAGCACAGCTCATTCCAATAGAAACAGCTTCACCATGTTTAAAGACTCGATATGAAGTGAGTTTTTCAATAGCATGTCCAAAAGTATGTCCCCAGTTTAGAACAGCTCTTCTATTATTAATATCGTGAAGATCTTCTAAGACTATCTTTTGCTTAATGTCACAACAACGGCGAATAATCTCTTCTATACAAATAAGGTCCCTATTCCTTATATCTTCTATCTTTTCTTCGAGTAATTCTAAAAGAGTAGCGTCTGCAATCACTCCATACTTAACGACCTCTGCCAATCCATTTGTCAATTCCTCTGTTGGTAGAGTAGAAAGGCAGGTAGGATCGATTAAAAGTAATTTTGGTAGAAGTACAGAACCAATAATATTCTTTCCTGTGGGAGTATTAATCCCATTTTTCCCTCCAATTGCAGCGTCAACCATTCCCATAAGAGTAGTTGGAATTAAAATAAGATCAATACCTCGCATGTAACAGTTAGCTACAAATCCTGCTAAATCAGAGATGACTCCACCACCAAATCCTATGACAAGAGATTTACGGTCACATTTAGCTTCATGCATCTTTTGCCAACAACGGTCAGCGTTGTGTAGGTTTTTTTGGCTTTCTCCATCCTCAATACAAACAATTTCCGCAGGAAGACCTATATTTTTTAGCTGTTGTATGATCAACTCCCCATAGAGCAAAGCTAACGTGAAATTAGTGATAATAGTTGCGCGAGAATACATTAATTTTTGCTGGTTTAGATGTAATCCTAAGTGCAATAATTGTTTAAGACCAATAATAATAGAGTGTTTAGGTTCCATATAAACTAAAGATGCTATTTTAAAACAGTAGTGGACTTCTTACATAACCCTCTTACCGGGTAATCAGATAAATCTCAGCAAATAGAGTTTTGCAAGAGGCCTATTAAGGAAATACTTGCATCACTTTTTTAACTCGGCTAAGGTATATATTTTTTTAGGCATATTGACAATCTTTTTTTAATAGGAACCTTAAATGTTTTGTATAAGAAGAATAATAACTACCTTACTAACATTAGCTATACATTGTAGCATAGGTAGCAGTCTGCTTGCTGTAAACAGTAAAAAGATGCCTTCTGTTAAGGTTGGAGTGGATGTATTCTATGCTAAAGGGCTACATAAGGAATTGGCAGGAAAAAAGGTCGGTCTAATTACTAACCAGACGGCTGTAAATAGCCTATGCCAATCGACTATACAACTTGTTAAACAGTATGCAAAGGACTATCGAGTAGTTGCATTATTTGCTCCGGAACATGGGTTATATGGTAACGCTCATGCGTCAGATAGTGTAGCAGACAGCTGTGATGAATCTGGCCTACCTATTTATTCTCTACATGGAGCTACTAGACGTCCTACAGCTCTGATGCTAAAAGGAATTGATGTCTTACTTTTTGATATTATGGACGTTGGAGTAAGAAGTTATACTTACGTATCAACACTGTGCTATGTCATGGAGGAAGCAGTAAAGTATGGAATTAAAGTCATTGTTTTTGATCGACCAAATCCTATTAATGGTCTAGTTGTAGATGGACCTGTTTTAGATATAGGCAACCGTTCATTCATCGGCTATCTTGAGATCCCTATGTGTCATGGCATGACTATGGGAGAATTAGCTAACTATTTTAATACAGAATATAAGATTGGTTGTAAGCTTGAAGTTATCCCAATGAAAGGTTGGAAGAGAACTATGAGTTTTTCTAACACAGGGTTACCATGGGCCCCTATGAGCCCCCATATCCCAGAGCCTGATACCCCTCAATACTATCCTATGACTAATTTACTTCCAGAAATTGTCTCTTCGCTTAACCATGGGATTGGTTATACCCTTCCTTTCAAAATTATTGGTGCTCCATGGATAGATGCTAAATCACTTGTTATGGAACTCAATAAAAAGAAATTACCAGGAATACATTTCTTTCCTTTTTACTACAGGCCTTTCTACGGTCAATATCGTAATAAAGATTGTCAGGGCATTCGTTTATCAATCACAGATAGTTGCCTTTATAAGCCTGTGTACACTCAGTTTGTTATTTTAGAAGTTGTTAAAAAACTTTACCCTCAACAGTTTGAAAAAGGTATTGAAAAACTTAAAGCAAATAATAAAACCTTTATGATTGCAATTGGGTCAGATAGCGCTTATAGAAATATAGTCAGTGGTAGCTATTTATGTTCTGAGTTGATGAAAGGGGATGAGCCTAAAATGAAAAAATTTTTACAAAAACGGAAAAAATATCTGTTAACACAATATAATTAATAGTCCAAAGATAAAGCTTTGTAAGAAATCTTGTATTTCCTTTTATTTAATCTCTATTTTCTTTATTGCTAAGTACTAAAGAATAAGTTTGAGTGTTCGATTTTAAGGTGAGCAAAGATGCTTAGATTAGTAACAGTACAAGAATTAGAATCTGCCATAGTACTACAAATTAATAGCGGTGAAATTTCAGATATACTCAGCGCGGTTTAATTGACCGTTTTTTCAAATTTCTGGAAATTTAAAGCCATTAAAGACTCGATATGTGCTTTATAATCCGTTTCGATACTTC
>JARBTQ010000032.1 GCA_029240075.1 Chlamydiales bacterium | reverse complement strand
AACATCCATAGACTTAACTTATTTAATGTAGTATAAGCAAAAAGTTTACGATACCTTTATTTTACTTGCCTACCAAAAAATTATAGCGGGAACTGCTGATTTTTACATAAACATCAACAAAACATTTTTTCTATTTCTATACTGATTATCTAATATGCCGATATTATATTTAGTAATTAATTTATTAAATATAAATAAAGGTAGCTATGCATAATATAATCCTTACTCCAATTAGCTCAATCAGCGAAAGAAAAGGCAAGCCTATTTCAACTCCTAGAGGATTATTTAAAATTAATCACACAAATAATGTTAAAAAAAATCAGCTGTTAAAAGCAGATATGATTTTCAATGCTTTAGAGGAATTTAAAGAAGATTCTTTATCTGATGCTAATTTAAAAGAACGTTATGCACAAGAACAGGAAGAGAATAACTCCCCTTCTAACATTTTCAAGTTAATACATACTCATAACTCAAAAGCTACTTTTGCTGATAAAAATTTGACAGAGAACAAACTTTCTGCGAAACAAAATTGTACAGCAGCTATTTCTTATGGTATTTTTCAAGCCTCAAATAATTCCTCTTTACAAGGTAAAGGACAAACTCATTCCTTTATGCTAAGCAATAAAGAAACAAATTTTATTGGCATTCCCTCTTCTTGGAATAGCAAGGGGAAACAAGATTCCACTTCCGGAGCCTATACCAATACAGAAATCGGAGAGCAAAGGTCAGGACCTATATCGCTTTGCACATTTAATCTCCAGGACATACCTGCAACACCTATCCTTGATCCTGCCAAATTGAGGAATTTATCTTACTTTGCGAAAGAAGAAACCTTGTCCAGAAAAATATCTGAATTCAGTTTTAAAGGATCTGCTTATATTCCTTTTTTAGAAGACTCCCAATTGCCCCTCCCAACTGAACCAGAATCTTTATTTGATAATTGCAATCATCTCAGTGCTGGTCAGCAATCGAAGAAATTATTGAAAAAGCTAATTGCTAACTTAGACCTTGCATCGCAACTCAAGCAAAAAAATAAACTACAGGTGCCAACAATTATAACGCAATTGCCCTGCTCCTGCGCTATAGATCATATACCCCTATTCTTACTAGAACAGATACAAGATATCTCAAAATTAAAAGAAGTTTTATCCAACATTCAATCAAACAATGTTAACTTTAAAAGGCTTTCTCTTAGGTCTCTAGAAAGTCCCATAGATACACTATTTCAAAAAGGTTTTGGAGATGTAAAAAAAGAGTCTTATAAAATTATCCAAATAGGTTCTCTTTCCCTTATGCATGATTCCATCCCCTATTTCGAACAAGTTTTAGCAAATAGTAGTCAAGTCAGTTCCTCATCTAAAGAACTATTGGCCCAACTCATAGAAACCTTAGTTGAAAAAATAACTTTTATGCAGACAGAACAAACTCAAACAGTATCCATTTCGCTAAGTCAAGAAGGGGTCTTTAAAGGTGCTGTAATATCGATTATACAGACAAGTAGTGCCCCTACAGAATACAATATTCAGTTTGGGCAACTTTCCTCATTAGCCCAAGATTTAATTGATAAAAATCTTATTCAATTGAAATCACAATTAAAAGCTAAAGGGATTGTAGTCCAACAGATTGTTAGTGAAAGAAATGATATTTCATTTCAAAAAGAAAGTTTGGATTATCGTTATCAAAATTCCAAGTCTGGTCAACATAGCGATCACCAGCAACAATCAAATGGGCAAGGAGGGTCCAAACAGCAGCAGCAGTCACAAAAACGACATCAAAAAAAGGAATTTAAGATATAAACTTTTAGAAAGTAACGAACTCTGATAAAAAAGTACAAGCTCCATCTGCAAGATTAAACTTGCTAAATCTAACACAAAGGGGTAAAAAATAAAGATAGGTCTCTTGCACAACTTATTTAGCTGAGATCTATTTGGCTCTTAAAAAGTGAAAATTCATAAGAGCCTAAATGCCTTTTTTAATTGATTGCATATGGAGCGTGTATCATGTCGCTTTCTACTAACGAACTCTTTCAACAAGCGCTACAACATCTTAAATCTAATGAGTTACGATTAGCAGAAAAGTGCTATCTGCAAATCATAGAGCAAGACCCAAGTAATCCTGAAGGATACAACAATTTAGGGGCATTAGCTCGAGCCCGAAACGAACTTGAACTTGCTAAAAGCTTTTTTGAAAAAGCGTTTACAGTAGACCCACTGTTTTATCGAGCACTCCATAATTATGGAAAGATACTTCATATACAAAATGAACTAGAATTAGCTAAAACTTATTATCAAAGATCGATCGACTTACAACCTTCTTTTGCCATAGCTTATAACGACCTTGGGGTTATTCTACAAATACAGAACCATTTTGTTGAAGCTCAAGAGAAATTTCAACAAGCTATCAAGCTAAATCCAAATTATGCTGATGCCTACAATAACCTCGGAATTGCTTTTCACAAACAAAAGTTTTACCCAGAAGCCATAGAATGTTACCAAGAAGCGATATCCTTAAATCCTAACTTTTCTAAAGCATATAATAATTTAGGAATAACCCTTTATAGAGAGAATAAGCCTGAAGAAGCTAAACTTTATTTTGACGTCTCTGCAGACATCGATCCTAACTGTGCCGAAACTTATTATTACTTAGGGATGATAGCTTGGGATTATGATGATGAAGAGACCGCAGAACAACATTTTCAAAAAGCATTAGAGCTTGACCCCCTTAATGCCAACTTGCATCAAAATCTCGGGTATATTTGTTATGCAGAACACAAATTTGAGCAGGCAAGAAAAGCTTACCTTACAGCATTAGAGATCGACCCTCAAAATTATGAGGTTAAAAAGAACCTTTCACATCTACTTTTGACATTGGGAGAATGGGATCAAGGGTGGGAGCTATATGAATGGCGCTTGAAAGGAGGGGAAACAATTATCAATCCAAGAGAATTTACTGTTCCCCGCTGGGCAGGAGAAAACTTAGATAATAAAACTCTATTAATTCAAGGCGAACAAGGATATGGCGATGTCATCTTTTTTGCTCGATTCATCCCCTTCCTTAAGCAAAAGTATCAAGTAAAAATCATTTTTGAAATCCAGCCAGCTCTCAGGAAACTATGTGAATGCATTGAAGGAGTTGATTGTTTCTTAGATTTTAACGAGCCTCTACCAGGTTTTGACTACCATACTCCGTTGATGAGCATTCCACTCTCTCTACAGCTAAAGATAGAAACTATCCCCCCTTTTATCCCTTACATAACATCAGATACAACATATGATAGGCTTCTTCCTTCTACTCAGAATAACCCGAACTCTAAAGTAGGGGTTGTTTGGGCCTGTAATCAGGATAGCTTAAATGCAAAAGCTAGAACTTGCCCCTTTGACATTTTTAAAGAAATTTTTAGTGCTACAAACTGTGAGTTTTATGGGTTACAAGTAGGAGAAAAAGCTAAGTTTTTACAAGATCTGCATCTTTCTCATGTTCATGACTTAAGCCCTCAGTTAGTAGATTTCACAGACACAGCAAAAGCAATTATGCAACTTAATCTCATTGTTACCATAGATACTTCAGTAGCTCATTTAGCAGCAGCTATGGGAAAGCCCGTATGGCTATTACATTCTTATACTCCAGAATGGCGATGGTTACTTGATCGTACAGACTCCCCTTGGTATCCAACCGTTAGAATCTTCAGGCAACCTAAAATGCATGATTGGCAATCTATTATCCAAGAAGTAACCCAACTTTTAAAAGGACTTTAGGAAAAAATTCCAAATTTTTTGAAGTTTTTTATTACAAGGTAATACAATAATTTCAGTAAAAATGGTAATTGTATATGATAATTCCCGTCTCGAGCCCCCCTCTTTCCTAAACAAGAAGGAACTTCTTCGTTCAGCTAATGAACGGGTCGGTAAGTAGAGTACTTGTCCGAGAGAACTTTAAAAACGATAAATAGGCAAATAATGTGAGTACCATAGAAACCTCTAAACCTACTAGGGATTGGATTAAATCGATCGAAACAACTCTTCTGCAATATGATGAGATCCCTCTATTTAGCCATACCTTCAATTTTCCCTGGGAGCAATTTGGACAACTATTACGGTCTTTATTCGAATCTGCACTCAATGTGACAATTTCATCTTTAGAATGCAAATGGCGAACTTCTGAGCAGTTATTGTTAGATTTGGGTGATTCCATTATACCATTAGGAGTAAGTGCAGCGCCTTTAGAAGGTCAGGCCTATTGGCTAATGGCTGAAGCTGATGTTAATTTATTAATGACCAAGTTATTAGGAGCCGATTCAGAGATCTCTCCCCAATGCTTAGACGAAGAATTAAAATCGGGCTTTTATCGATACATTGCAGTAGAAGTTTTATATGCTTTAGATCAGCTCAAACTAGATATACCTGGAGTATTTCGTCTAAGTGGAATGAATAACTTACCCACTGAAGCTACCTTAAGTTTAGATATACAAATCCAAATCGACAATACAAGAATTTTAGGCAGGCTTTTAGTAACCAACCAATTACGTCATTCTTGGAAAGAATATGTGGCACGCCAGCCCTCTCATTCCAATCTATCTGCAGAAAAAGCTCAAGCTATTCCCGTAGAACTAGGCGTTGAACTCACATCCATTCCCTTATCTCTAGATGAATGGAATAACCTTTCTGAAGGAGATTTCATACGACTAGATCAAGCAGCTATTGGCTGGGATAATCAAAGGCAACAGGGCCCCGTGCTATTAACTTTGGAAGGCAGCCCTATTTTTAATGGAACTATTAAGGATAATAAATTAACTATTTCCTCTTATATGAAGAGCTAAGACGATAAAGGATCTACTAACGATGAAAAAATACTATGATGACGATGATGATGAACTTGAAAACTTTCTAGGCGACGAAGATGAAGAGCGAGAGGAAAAGGAATCAAGCAAAGCTTCATCACAGAAAAAATCTCTTAAAAACACCTCTGATGAAGATGAAGAGGATGATGAAGATCCGTTTGATATGTTTGACGAGTCCTCACATTCTTTATTCTTGGATGAAGATGATGAAGATGAATTAACCTCTTTAAGCTCTTCTTCAAAATCTCCAGGGGCAGTAAATACACAGTCTGCAGGTTCAGAGAATCAACAGTCTCTTCAAACTCCTTTAAAGTCAGACACAGAAAGCACAGAGCAGGAATTACATTCAGATTCTAACGAAAGCACTCCTTCTGAGCTATCTACACCTCTTAGTACTTCGTCACCAGTTGAAAATAGGTTACAATCAGAATCTAACGCAAAATTAGCACCTATCAAAGAAGCTGAAGTTAAAAGGGGGGAAATTCCAGTGAATGTTTCAGTAGAAATAGCCCGTCTTAAACTCACAGCAAAAGATGTTATGAATCTTGCCCCTGGTAATATACTCAATATGCAGGTACCTCCAGAAAAAGGGGTAAATTTGGTTGTAAATGGAAAAAATGTAGGAACTGGGGAGTTAGTGCAAATAGGCGATGTGCTTGGAATCAGAGTAGTAAAAATTAACGATTGATTTTATATGACTGTAGAGAGATCAAATACGCAAAATTTAGATATTCACAATAGAGCTACAGTTATCACAAATGAGGGGTTGCAAGCTACCCCCTCCGTAATTGATCCTCCCAAACAAATAGGCTCCTACCAGATTCAAAACAGCCTTGCTCAAGGGGGAATGAGTCAAATTTTTTTAGGGATCCATCAAACCACTGGAGAAATAGCCGCTGTAAAATTACTATCCCCTAAATATAGTTCCCACCCTATTGCTCTTAAGCGTTTTCAGAAGGAAGGAGATCTACTTCAACAAATTAAATCTCCCTACATCACCTCAGTGAAAGAGGTGGGTTCATGGCAAAATACTTTATATATAGCTACTGAATACATCGCAGCAATCCCGCTACGAGAAATTATTCTCACTAAAAGATTACCGTTAGATAAAGCTGTAGAACTGACTATTGAAATTGCACAAGCCGTAGCCGAATTGCATACGCAAGGTCTAATTCACCGAGATTTAAAGCCAGAAAATATCTTAGTTACTGAAGACGGTCACATTAAAATTATTGACTTAGGAATAGCCAAGCTACTTGCTGAAAAATTAGCTCCGGCATCAGACTTTAAACCTTTTTCACAAATTGTAGGCACCCCCGCCTATATGAGTCCAGAGCAGAAAGAAAACCCCCATCAGGTAGGGCTAACTGCAGATATCTATTCTTTGGGCATCATTATCTATGAATTGATGCTAGGACAGCTCTGTCATGGAGTGATTCAATTACTCTTTGCACCGTCTGGAATGCAAAAGATTATACGTCGTGCTATACATATATCACCGCAAGAAAGATTTCCTAATGCACGGGAATTATTAACTGCTTTAGTCAATTACCTCTCTTCCCCCCTTTTTAACAAAGATCAACAAAAGAGGGACCAAAACTTCAGGTCTATCGATTTTATCGAACAAGAATTTCAGCAATTATTACCCAATGTAAAAAAATTAGAGCATCCACAGATAGATTTTGGCTTAATACAAAAGAAAGGCTTTGCCATATCACAAATCTATCACGACTTTATCCCATTACAGCAAGGACGAGTATTAACGTTGATTGCCGAAAGCTCTCATATAAGCCCTATGAATACAGTTTACTTAACACAGTTGCGACATCTTATTCATTGGACAACTGCGACAAATCCCCGTTTTGCAGAGGACCCGATACAGATAATATCCTCTATAAATTGCTGGCTAAAGACTCTCCCTTTTGATTCGACCTTTACTATTAGTTATGCTATTGTAGCTCCAAACGAGCAACAGGTTTGTTATTTATCAAGTGGATCCACTCATGCATGGATTATATACGAATCGAAATCAGTTACGGCACACAGTATATCTAGCCACAATTTAGAATTAGGCAAGATTCAGGAGAAGGATGCTTTCTCTTTTACGATTCCTTGGACGAAAGGAAGCTCCTTAATTTTAGCTTCTAAAAATATTACTTCACTGGAGGATAAAGAGGGATTTATAAAAGGTCTATTGGAAAACTCTCACAAGCTTTCTGCTCAAGAACAGCTGGAGACTTTATGGAATAAGATCTATCCTCTTACCGATTCATTGATAATTAAGCACCATCCCGCTACACTTATAGCTTTAAGGCATAAGCATTAATATGCCTAGATCAGGTAGAATAGACGAAATCTGGTATACTTTGATTGATATACTGGTTGACTTTTCTGCCAAAATAGTTCAAATAAAGAATAAAAGACTACCCTTGGATAATACCTTTTAATGATGCCAAAATCACTCTATTTTTCCCTTAAAAAGGTGCTTCTCCGCCCTGCACTATTTGTAGTAGCTCTATTCGTCTGCCTTAGCAGACAAGTTGATTCATATGGAGCACCTAAAGACGATTCTATCTCCCCTATTACAGTAGAGGAAGATCCCCTTTTGTCAGCAACAGCTCAGAAGAAAACTCCTAATGAAGAGCAAAAGAACAAAATTGAAGAAGCATCAAAAGTAGCAACTCCACCCGTATCTTTACCGCAAGCTTCGAATCACACCGAAAAAACACCATTAGCGTCACCCATCTCGACTTCTGAAACTCAAGCAGAACCACAAACTGAAAAAATAACTACTGGCAAACCTACATACGCGGTTAGCTTTAATAACATCTCAATTATTGAATATATCAAAGGCTTTGTTGCTAAGGTTGCAAATAAAAACTTTATATACAACGAAGAAGAATTACAATTTCGCCTTACTTTAGTCTCTCCTGAAGGAACCAGTGTTGAAAATATTATGGCTTCCTTGACTCAGGTACTGAGAATTCGTGGTTTCTCAATGATTGAGCAAGGTAACAACCTAATTATTTATAAAGGGGCAGATCCTCTAACCTCTTCTGAATTACTGAGTGATGAATCCCCCGATAATACCCTTCCAGATGCAGCTATTGTCACACGCCTGTTTAAATTGGATACTAATTTTGAAGCAGACAAGATTGAAGGGATCATTAAACCTCTGCTCTCTCCTAGTGGTATTGTTGCCGTTTCCAAGGAAGCACGCTACATCGTTGTTACCGATTTTCATGCAAATGTCAAAAAAGTATACCTTTTAATGCGCAACATTCGCCATTCAGATAGCTCTGGTATGGAAATGGGAAGCTACCACGTTAAGCACGGCTCCCCTGCAGCTTTAATAGCATTAGCACAAAAATTAGTTCGCCCCTTTACTGCTGCAAATGCGCAACCTATTTTTGAAATAGAGCCTAAAACTCGTACAATCTTTATCGTATCAGCCCCTACAGTGGTCAATCGTACAATAAAGATTTTAGAAACTCTTGATATTGAAGAAGAAATTACCAAACCAACGGTTATTGTTAGCCAAACCATTACCGAGCAACACCCTGAATTTATCCCTTCTGGACACGAATCCTTAGGTTTTTTTGTCTATAAGCTTCAATACCACAAAGGGGATAAGATCAAAGAATCGCTCCTCGGGATGGGAAAAACTTTAGTCGATAACGGCATTGCTGGTACCGACTTAATTAACAGTATTAACTCTGCTCAATGGATTGCTAACACGAACTCTTTGATGTTTGCAGGATCCAATGAGTCGTTAAATCGCATTAAAAATCTCCTTAAAGAAGTTGACGTTGCTCCCAAACAAGTATTTTTAGAAGTCTTGGTTTTAAGAACCACTTTAGAAAATGCTCTAGAATTTGGGGTTGATTGGGGATTTAAGCTAGACATTAATACTAGCAAGAACTCTCGCTCACTCTATTCCGGTTTTAGCGGAGCTAAAACAACAGCTCCGAGCCCTATAAACTCTGAAAATAAATGGTTTACTGGGAACCAAAAGAGTGAAACTACCACGACTACGGACGCTGATGGAAATTCAATCAAAACAACCTCTAATAGCACTAAAGGTTTAATAGGTGGAGCTGGAAAATTTTCGATTGGTGCAGTTGGTAACGTTATCAATTATAAAAATAGATTACTAGGTTCTTTAACGGCCGTTATCAATGCGGTTAAGACAGATGGCAATACAAATATTGTCATTAATCCTAAGTTATTAGCACAAGATAATACCACTGCAAAGCTCGATATTGGTTCTGAGACCCAGATTGAAACCTCTTTGGTCTTCAACGATAAGAATGAAAAGACCACTAGTAATAAAGAGATCATAAAATATGGTAATTTTCTAGAAATTACCCCGCTTTTAAATAAAGATGGTATCGTCACTTTAGATTTGAGACTTGAAATTAGCGATAATCAATCTAATGATGGCAATTATAAAAAGATTTTTTCAACTACTAATACACGAGTTCATGTTCCTAATGACTCTTTCCTAGTCCTAAGTGGACAAATATTGGATAATAAGAGCTTTGAAAAGCAACAAGTCCCTTGCCTAGGAGGAGTGCCTGGTCTTGGGAAGTTGTTCAGCAATACTAGTAGCGGTCACAGAAAAGAGAATATGATGATTTTCTTGAAGCCCCATATTCTTGAAACTTATGAAGAAGCTGAGGCTTTTACACGTGGGCAGCGCAATCTACTGAAAAAGAATACTTCCAAGATTGGGGTGCCAGACACTTTAAATGCCACTCTCAAGTTTTTAAATCTTGATGATGCACCTAAACCCTAATCTGATCCGCCAGGTAAGCTAGTAAGAGACCTATGAACTAGCTTACCTTAAAATCACCCCAAATTATTCCTTGGAAAAAAGTCAAAATTTATAAAGTCTTTTTCAAGACTTGAGTATGAATAGCTTAATAGCGTCCTGAGAAAGAGGTCAAAAAAGCTTTATGGTACAAAGCAGCCTGTTATAGTTTTTGTAGAGAATAAATTTTCCATTCTGTAACCGCTCCGTCTTCACCAATATTCTTTCTTAAACGGTCAATGTTTTTGCCAAGTTTTTCTAAATCTTTATAAACAACCAAGCCTGCCAGAGCCCCTTCATAGAGATAACCTTTGTCATCAAGCTTAAAAGCTACAAAACTATGTACCCGCTCTTGGCCTAAGCTACTGTTCCATAATACAAAAAGTCCTTGAGCCTTTGCAAATAACCCCTGAATTTTACTACTAAGATCCCTATCATTTAGAGAGACCACTGTAGGATAAGACATATTCATCTGTAGAAATTGCTCTACATCTGCTTGCAAATCTTCATCTGTATACTTGTTGTGGTACTTTTTCACAAATTTTTCAATCTTGTCTGAAATCTCATACTGTAAGTTTTGATTGTCTGAATGGCGCCAGGTTTGTGTAGTTCGTTGTTTAGCTAGCAGCTGATCAATATGGTAAGCTTCTTCATTAGCATGATTCTGTGTTGCATTTGATTCGCGTACCATTTTATAGAGCAATCTTTGACGAGGAAAACCAACGGTCATTTCAAAATAAGAAATATGATTCCGCCACAAGCTTTCCCCCAATTCTGTTTGACGCTTGTGCCACCAAAATTCATTACTATACTCATTTGCAGGAATCCCCCAAAAACGCAGTTTATCTTGAAACTGAGGATTGCATAAACTCTGTCTTAATACTTCTAAAGCTTCGCCTACCGAGCAATAAGTCTTTTTAATTAAATCTAGATGCTCTGAAGGGACCCTTTGTAATAAATTTTCTTTCCCCTGATACGTGGGGAACACCTCATGGGGAGCAAAAACTTTCTCTGATTTCAATGGGGCAGCTATGAGTGTACCATCAAAGTATATGGCTTTGGATAACTCAAATAATGAAGGGGCTGACATTTTACAATTCCTAACAGTTTAAAATATTTTTCTCTTATTTTTTTGCATATTTAATTACTCATTAAAACAAGCTAAGCCTGTAATACGTCTTAAACAAAGCTTAAATATTTTGTGAGGATTGACTAGATAATCCTCCCAGTGTTTACATCTACTAAGATATAATTCCTTTATCTTATTCGTATAGAGCTTGACCTGTTCTTCCCTCTCGCCTATCGAAAATATTGACACCTCTTCCATAAGCTCATCTAGCTTATCATAAAACAATAAGGACCAAGTCTCAGTAACATAATCTAAAAGGGCTTGCTTCACCTTTTCCAAAAATTGATAAAGTGCATCATCAGTGGGCTTTTGTGTTGATTCTACATAAGCAAAAAAGCCTTTGCGCAACTCTAACTCCCAGCTATGATCTAATTCTATTAATTCAGATGGGACTCCATTTTCCATTGTCTTAACAACTTCAGCTATCTTTGCCCTAGCAAAATTCTTTAAAAAATTTTGATCCATCAAGCTAGTCCATTTACTTATTAAATTAAAGTAATGGTCTAAATAAGTATGGTTAACCGTTTCATACCTAGCTCTTAAAACTCGAAGCATTGACCCTTCTTTAATCTTCTCTTCTCGAAATGATTCCAACTCTTTAATCTCAATAGGCATAGGCATATTTCCGACTCTCATAGGAAGTGTAACTTTTTTCCTTGCCACTGCATTCACAAAAGGATCTGAAGGGGGGAGGATCAAGCGAGCAGAGCCAGGTTGCCCCTGTCTTGCAGCACGCCCAAAACCCTGTGCTTCTACCCGTTTATTTGAGGGATAAAAAGTAAAAACAACATGCAATCCCCCCTTCTGCAAACAAATAGGCTCTAATACAATATCAGTCCCACGACCAGCTGTATTAGTAGCGATGGTCACCATTCCTGGCTTGCCTGCTCTCATAATTACATAGTCTTCATGCTCAGCTTGCCGCTCATTAAGCAACTGACAATTTATTTCCCTACTGCGCAATGTTGTAAAAAACCGGTATGATTCAGTAATAGACTCAAAAAGGATCAATAGAGGACGTTGCTGTGTTCTTATAGATTGGATCTCTTCTATTAAATCCCTTAGAAAATTCTCTTCACTATCTGCTATTATAGGAGGCAAGATTTTCTTTTGGTTTACTCTAAAAGGGGGGACATCAAAACTCCCGACTCTGTAAAGAGTTTCCACCTCTTTTCGTTCCGTTTCCCCTCCCATCGTTCCTGTTAAGCCATAAATATTTTGGTAATAGTTAAAGAATACAGGATGACATAGAGAAGCAGGCATTAAACTTTCCCCTTCTATATTTAAATGGTGCTTAGCCTCTATAAACTGGTGTAGCCCTCTGTTCCAGCGACTCATTTCACTCAGTCTACCCGTATTACTCTTATCGACAATGACAATTCGTTTTTTTCCCTTTGATTGCATAGAATTAAAACATTCCTGGTCCTTGATCACATAATCAATGTCTAACTCCCTCTCTAATGCATTCAAAGCAGAATTAATCCACATTTTAAACTGATTGTGTGTAAAGGAATCCACAAGTTCTACTTCATGCTGGTTCGGTTGCATTTTTAATGTATTTCGCAAAGCCTGAATTAAGCTTGGTTCATAATCACAATCGGCATAGTGACCTTGAAATATTGTGCTACGTTGAACAAGAGCATAGTTATGGCTTACAAATGATAGAATAGCAGGATAAATCCAATTAAACTCAACTTTTTGCGGAATAGCGATCCGAGCAGAGTTTAAGGCAGAATCAATAAATAAGTTATCAACTTCATCTACAATAACCACATCAAAAGGACGATCGATAAGTTGACCTTTGAATTCAACTTTGCGTAAATTTCTCTGAAATAATCGATCTCTCATCAAAGCGAATTCAAAGTCGTAATTCGTACCATAGATGATTCGGCCTGCAAAGTTTTTAATACTTAGATCATCATTACATATATCTGTAGTTAATACTCCAAATTCATCAAAAAAGTCTGAAAATTTCTCTCGGTCCCTTTTTGCCAAATAGCGGGATGAAGAGATGATATCAACAAAGTGCTCAGACATTGCTAAGTAAAAAGCCAGTAAAGTCACAACTAATGACTTCCCTTCGCCTGTTGCCATTTGAGCAATCCGTCCCTTTAATTCATTCGGAAAATTAACTAGACCCAATATAGCAATTACTTGAGTTACATGAGCATACAGCCCATTTTTACGACGTAAGACTTCACGCCCAACTGCTAACAACATCAATGCTTCATCACTACCTGGAATAAGGGTCTCTTTTTTATCCTTTAATCTCTGTGCTAAATCGACTAAAGAACGAGTATCTTGTGATCCTAAACTAACTCCAAATTGTATAACTTTATCTGCTTGTGATCCTAAAGCTTGACATTCGGATTGACTAAGAGGAAAAGATGTTAGACTAAATTCATCCACGATATCTTGTATCGATTTTGCTGGTAACTTTTTAAGGTAAAGCTGGGTCTTTAATGCGCTTAGTAACTGTCGGCATTTCTGTAGTTCTATTTTCGCCTCGTAAAACAGCATAAGAATAGACTTAGCCTCCGCAACATCAACTTTCATAGCCAAAAGTTGTTGCAAAAAACCTATAATATCATGAACCGTATCTTTTTTATGAAAACTTTCAGCACGACTTAAAAGGAAAAAAAATGATCCCCCTAATTCATCCCTTACTCTACTATAGGCCTTTAAGCAAATTATGATTGTTTTTCCACTAGCTATGGAGCAATCAACCCGGTCAAATATTTGCAAGAGCATAAGCTGCTCAACTCTATTGAAAACCTCTCGCCATCTATCGAGTTTCATTAACTTAATAAGATCTGCTTCAAACTTTGTTAGTTCCTCTGCCTGTTTATATTGAGCATAAGAATTTATGAGGTACGAATCATGCTCATCAAATAGCCCCTGGCTAAAGCGTTGTTCTATATAAGAAGAGGTGTTGAATGTATATTGTAATACTCCTGGATAGAGCCAAGATAACTGATGTTGCTCCATAATTTTATAAGAGCTTTTAGTCGCATTTGAAGAATAGATACGGTGGCTAATCCTCTTAATTTTATCAAATTCACTATGAAACTTAGTTAGCCAATTTGGCCCATAGACCTTATAGCTACGGAAGAATAAAGGCCAATCTTTAGTATAAAAATCCCCCGCTTCTCCAGCAATATCTTTAAAACTCTTTAATACTTCCAGAAATTCTACTCTCTTATAGTAGCGTTCTTCATTAACACTAGCAAATACCAGAAATGCTTCAACATATCCCCTCTCCTTAGAGACAACTTTTAAAAGCTCGACAGGAATAGAAGGATCATACCATATCTCTAAATCTCCGATGCAACTCAAAATACCTCGATCTAGTTCCCTTAACATACCTTTATCGTAAGCTACCTTTAGCACCTTGTACCAAACCTCAATTATCCCCTTGAATTTAGTATATTCTGAAAAAGCTTGAACTAAAAAATTTATGGTGGAATGAGAGAGAGAATCGACCATTAAAATAGCATCCGCAGGTAATACTCCAAGACCCTTTTCTAGAATAACTTTAACAGTTTCAGTAGGTGCCATATCGAAGCTATAAGAACGATTTCCACCTTGAAGAGAAGAGACCATCATGTTTATTTAATATCCTGACTATAAAAAGATTAAGATTACAATTTAAAATGAACTCCCCCCTTTATAAACTATAATGACTAGAGTATGACTACCAAGCCATAGCATAATCTATCAGGGGGTAACTTTTAGCAACTAGCTGCTCGAATTAATAAATTTAGAACTGGAACCAAAGGTTTTTTTTGCAATCTCTCTGCTAAGTCGAGATACTGTTTCCCTTTATCTCCATGCGATAGAAAACTATACCCCTCTGCAATAGCAGCAATAATCCCTTCAAGGGAGCCCTGTTCAATAGCTTTTACTAACTTAAAATGACATTCTGTATGCTGCTCTGTTCTAAGTTGTTTAGCAGCTAATTGTTGCCAAAGTAGAAGCAGGTAAGAGATATTTTTTTGCTGTAAAGCAATATGCAATGACCGGCGTAAAGCTTCATATCCACACACTTCCATAGGGAACCACTGTGTAAGTACTTTAATCGCTTCCTCACTTTTATGTTCAAATGCTAAAGGTAGTAATAAATCTCCATCCTCTGCAGGTCTATATCCTCGGTTAATTTGGGTAAAAAATTCCTTGAGATAGTTTTGTTTGATTGCACTCAATGCAGCGGCACGTATAAGTTGCCACTCGCTTGCCTGTGTGTCGACCTCTGGTAAAGCTCCTTTTACGATATCGAATACAGCCCTCTTTGTAGGGTAGTAATCACTATAGACAATAGCATCTAACAAAGTCTGCCCATTGTTATCTTCCACCGCAACATTTGCTTTAGCATGGGTTAAGAATTGTACCAAACTAGGATCTTTTAATTTAGTCGCTGCGATGAATAAAGGCGTACGCCCTTTACCATCCTTGATTTCGAGGTTAGCTTCATACTGTAATAAGAGCCTTATCTGTTTCAAATTAGCCCGATGTACTGCCAGATGAAGCGGTGTAGCCCCATTTATATTGACAGCATCGACATCCTCTCTTTGCAGTAAAACAGTTAAACCATAGTTATCTTTGCAACGAATAGCCCGATGGATAGGCCCCTCCTTCTTATTATAAACAATCTTATTAAGTTCTTCATAAGAATGAAATAATTCTTCCAAATATCTCGCCTGTTGAGGTAACTCCTCGCTTATCGATCTGTTAAAAGTCGTTTTTTGGAACATATCTGCTCCACAAGTCAGCAATAGTTGAATCAATGCTTTGTTACCTGCTCTTGCTGCATAGTGCAGTGGAGCTAAAGATTGATAATCTACAGCATTCGGATCAGCACCATACTCAACTAATAAAGCTGCCATATGTCGATCACCGCCTTCACAAGCAATATGAAGACAGGTCAATCCTTTTTGATCCCGCCAATTTAAATCAAATTCTCCATTTTCTAATAAATAACGAGCAGCAGAATGGTGCCCCCTTTTGACTGCAAATTCAAGTGCTGTGTTCCCTTTTAAGGACCTCACTGAAAGATCAATCCCTAATGAAAACATGTATTCCAGGCATTTTACGGCACCATAAGTTGCAGCATAGTGCAGGGCTGTTGATCCAATGTCATCTAGCATAGTGATTAATAGTTCTTTATCACCAGCCAACAGCGCCAGAGCCTCGGGATTATCATGTAATAGAGTGTGGTGCATTGCATTCACTTTCTCCTTAAAGTCTGGCTGTGATGAGCGAGATAACACTTTTTCAAGCATCTCCTTTTTTCCACTCATAGCAGCGTAAGTTACTACACTCTTTTGCTTTTCATCTAAAGCCTTGTCTGAAACACCTAACTTCAGTAGTTTTTCATAGAGATCAACATCGCCCAATTTTGCTGCAATGTGTAAAGAGTTATACCCAGATAACCTTTGCCCGAATTTAGGTTTAGAATGACTATCTACAGACTTTTTAGGTAAATCTACAGGTATACCCATATTTTGTAGAACATCGATCACTTTAAAACTATCTGCACGTGCTGCATAGTGCCCAATCGACAATCCTTGTTGATCATATACATTGATTGACACCCCAATAGATTTTAAAAACTGTACAACTTCAACATGGCCTTTTTCTACAGCATAATGGATAGGCCGTATACCAGCATGATCTGGAGTCTCTAGACTAGCTCCGCAAGAATAGAGTAGACGAATCGCATCGATAGATCCTATACTTACTGCAATATGCGCAGGAGTTATCCCATTATAAGGGATACTACAATCAACATTAGCTCCCATTTTTAACAATGTCTCTACAATTGCCATTTTCTTTAACTGAAGTGCACTCAAGAGAGGGGTCAGACCTATAGAATTTCTATGGTTTACATTTGCGCCATAGCGCAATAGTAGTTGTACATTTTCAACTTTACCCTCTTCTATTGCCAAGTATAAGGGGGTGTTCCCTTTCTTGTCTTCGACGTTTAAGTCTCTCTCCTTAGCCGATTCGATCATTTTCACAAGCACACGATCTGTTGCATAAGCAGCATAGTAGTGCCAAGGAGTTATCCCTAAATCATCTTTAACTTTATGAAGGGGTTGCGGAATATCAACATACTCATTTTTAATAGCGAGCAGGTGTAAAAGAGTTCTTCCGTTATTGTCACGACTAAGTAGATCAATCCCTTGTTTACTTAAAAATCTCTTTAAAATGGCATTTTCAGCTAAGTTACCGGCAGTGATTAGGCAGATGAGATGACCCAGTGGACACGCCAAATTTTGCTTTTGATACTCAAAGTCCATGGCTCGATTGAGAGGCAGTCCTTCTATTAGTCGGAAAAATGTGGCTTCATCAAATTGTTCCAAGGCGGATACAATTGAATGTTTACGCCTTGTCCACTCCTCTGATTTACCCTCTAAAATGGGGACTATGTCAGAATAACCTTTTTTCTGTGCTAATACAAGAGCTGTCTCCCCTTTACCATCCTTCCTTGCAAGCTCAAAACCCTTTTGTAGCAAATAAGTCACACACATTTCATGCCCAAAAGAGGCTGCCAAATGCAGAGCATTTTGCCCATTTAGATGGTCATCTCGGCAACTATTATTAAGCATTAAAATCTGGTCTATAAACTCTGCTTTACCTAACTTAGCAGCAAAAAGTAGAGGAGTTAAACCTTCTATGGTTTTTACCCCAAGCGAAGCCCCTTTCTCAATTAAAAAGTTAAAATTTCCCCAGCAATCATGTCTGATTGCATTAAAAATAGGAGTCTCTAAATTGTTCCCTATGCCGCTTTCTACAGACAGCCCTTTTTGCTCAACTAACTTTCTTAAAATAGGCTCACTGTCATCTATTCCCGACACAAAATGAAGTAAGTCTTTCGGACAAGGGATCTCATTTTTGTAGTGAAGCATATAATCAATGCAATCCATCCATTTGTTTTCAATAGCATAATGCCATGCAGTGTATCCTTTTGCATCAACTTGAACAAAGCTCTCCCCTCTTAATTTAAGGAATTCCACCATTCTTTTATCGCCATAGCGAGCAACTAGATGCAAGGGGTTGGTCTTATGGGAATCGAGAAAATTAATTGATAAAACTCCCTGATAGATGGTATCTACCGCTTTGATATGACCCCCTTCTAAAGCAGCCCATAGCAAGTGCTTCCCTTCATACTGATGATCTAAAGCAATCCCTCTGCGCTCCATCTCTTCTACAAGGATTTTTAGTGATTGAATGCTTCCATGATAAGCGGCAATAGCAGCGAGGCTATGCCCCCTTTTATCAAGTTGTACTAAATCTGCCGATGCACTTTTAACTAACTCCTCGATGAAGTTAAATTGATCATCTTTGGCTGCGTAGTGGATGACACTCCTTCCCTGTTCATCCTTATAAGTGGTCGCTGTTCGATAAACAAGGGCAAAGTGATGCATCAACATGTTATTGCTCGATTTTGCTGCTTCTAAAAACCCTTGTGACATTAGATAAGAATCTTCTGAGATCCGCTCCCTTTCTATAAACCGCTTAACAATCTCTAGATCAATAACATGCCGACATACCCATAAAAATAATTCATTTTTAGTATGTGGAAGGGTCACTTTGGCATCTATTAAGGAGGTCACCACACTTGGTTGTTTTAAGTCTACCGCTACTTGTAAAGGTTTTCTACCTAAAGCATCAGGAAACTCAACCATACGTTGTCCGTTCGGCCCAAAAACCCCTATTTCTTCTAATCTAAGAGACTCTGATAAAATCAATTGTGCAGCTCCATGGTTCGCAACTAATAAAGCAGCCATTAAAGCTGTCTCCTCATCCCATCCTCTAATCCAAGGATCAGCTCCTTTAGATAACAACATGCTGACGATCAAATTATTATAGGAATGAATAGCTAAATACAAAGGGGTATGTCCCGAGCGCAATTGGCTATTGACCGCGACATTCTCTTGTTGCAATAGAAGATCGCAAATCCTCATATAACCATTTTTAGCAGCTAGATGCAAAGGGGTAAATCCATCTAATCTTTGACAATCCACCTTAGCTCCTTTACGAAGCAAAGCATCTACAACCTCAAATAACCCCATTTCTGTAGCAAGAAGTAAGGGTGTGTTGCCATCCTCCATTGCACGCTGACAGTCTATATTATTTCCATGTACTAATAAATGACACGATATCTCCACATACCCATGATAAATAGCACTGTAGAGAGGAGTCATTCCATGATTGGTGACCACATTAATATTCACACCCTGCTCCATAAGGAACTTAGCAACTTCTAAATGGCCTCCCTGCACAGCATAATAAAAAGGAGTTGCCCCATCTGAAGTAGCTTGGTCAAGTGTTACCCTTGCTTGCCCTACTAAAAAACGGACTCCATTTAGGTCCCCTTTTTGTGCTGCTAGATGCAAAGGAGTATGTCCACTAGAATCTTTTTTACTAAAATCAACTCGGTAGCGAACAATGAGCTCAAGGAATTTATATGGATCTGAGGATAAAGCAGCAAGATGCGCTAAAGTCATACCAGAAGCATTGGTTGCGTGCCAATTAATCTCAGGTTTTTGACTTGCTTCTAACACCCCTTTTTCGTCACTGTTGGCAAGAGCATTAAAAACCTCTTGTGTTTCAGAATTCAAGCCTCCCCTATCTCCAACCAACAATTCTTGCATCCAACTATAATCCCCACTATTAAGGGCATAGTAGTCAATACAACTGAGTTTAAAGCAAAAACCTTGATAAGCTTTAGGCCCTCCTCCCCCAGCAACCTTCTGCAACGTTTCTTCCTGCTCATGAAGCAGGCGAGAATAGTGTTTATCTAAAATATGTTCCCCTGAAATCTCTACAGTAACAGGTTGATTGCTGAGGTCAATTCCACACCCTCCAACAATTTTTCTATTTTGTACAGCTTCCTCCCTATCTTGCTCTGTTAACAGTTGTAAAGAGACCGTATTAACATCAAATTCTTTAGGAAGAAATCTATGCAGCAATTCTTTGATAAGCGCTTCTTTTTCTTGTTTCACCGTATTTGGATAATCTTGAATGTACTTTAATAGCTCCTCTTGTTCAATAAGCGCCATTTTTGTCTTTTCGCTTCTTACAGATAATTCCCCCCTAGCAGTCGTAATTTTATGAAATGGAATAATTCCATTTACCTGACTAACAGTTTTAACAGTTCTATTTAAAAATGACTCTGCAAAAAAGCCGTTTAAGTTCTTTATAGCTTGATCAGCACTTAATTGAGTACAATACCAAGTACTAAATACAGCTTGATCACTTAACTGATTTTTAAGGATTGTGATATTCCGTTCTGTAAGTGTTAAAGATTCCTTACTCAACCATTTAAGTTGTTCTAATTTAATCTCTAATTTTGCGATATCTTTGTTTAAAGAATCGAGCTCACCTAGAATTAATATAAGCTCTTTTTGGCTAGCTTCCCAGAGGTTTTGTGTATTTAATAATCCCTCGTCCAACTTACTTAAGAACTCTTGACACGTCTTAGCATTAAAAAACCCTTGTAAAGACTCAACACTAGCCCTCTCTTTTTTAATCTTTTCTAAGGTCTCTGCATGTTGGTGTGATTCTAACTTTTTTCTTTTTAAAGCTTCTTTTTTCTCTGCAAGTAATTTCTGCTTCTCTGTAAGCTGCTCTTGCCATATTTTTTGATTAGCTTCTCCTCGAATCAAAAGATCATCCAATTCATCTAATTGCTTCTTTGCAGAGTTTAATCCAGATTCCCAACTTTTCTCTATTAATGGGATATAAAATGAATGTTTACGGTAGTAAGGGGCAAGGGAATATTCTGTTTGTTCTTCCAAAGAAGCTATTAAGTTTTTAATAAGTGCCTCTTGGAAACGTGCAGGGAGAGATGGGTTATTTCTAGCGTCTAATAAAAGGTTTTGTAGCTCAGTTTGATCTTGTTGACTAAGCCTCTGGAAAGCCTTAGAAAAGTTTAAAGTAACTTTCTTTTTACCCACTTTGCGAATAGGGAGGTGAGGAAACAAGGGTGGACATCCTTTAGCAGATACAATCCCTTTAGTCTCTAAAAGAGGAATTTTATTTTCCTTCTTAAGAGTCTTGAGATAGTAGCACACAAAGTTGATCAACTTCAACATCTCAAAGAGCTCTCGAAAGATAGGTAAGCGCGGCATAAGTTCTTTGATTTGCCGACTCATTCGTTTGTACGCCTTCTCTAACCTCTGATATCCTAAAGGATCTCTTCCATAAAGTTGTCGGAACCGTTGCAGCTCTGCTTTATAAGTGGCGTCAGGCTCAATAGTATAAAAAACGTCAAAGTCACCATCTAGTAAGAACAAGTTCTCTGTTTTTTTGATACTATTCTGTTTAGCAATGATACGGAAGGAAGAGCGAAACCCTGAATAGTCAGCAAAGAGAGAGGGCTCTTGAGATGAACTTCTATTGGATTCTTGTGATTCTTGTGACTCTTGTGCAATAAACTGGTCTATCATCTCACGGACAGACTGATAATGGACATCTGGCCCTAAATGCTCTACGCAATATTCATGAATATCCGTTAAATGAGTTTTAAGAAATGCAGGATCGTGCGTCTTAGAGCTTTGCCAATCGAGCACAAATTGCTCCTTGAAAAATCCCCCATTCAGGAACCCTTTCATATAGTAATCAAGCATACTGATCACATGCCCGACAAGTGTGTTTTCGTAAGCAGGGTGGATCACGGGGTACATATTCGTATCTGCATTGAAGTGCAAACTGAAGAAAGGGACCGTGTCATGCACATAAAGCCCAATCGTTAGCTCGCGTAGGATCTGCTGTAGCTCCCCATTAGTAAAAGGCATTTTCCCATCTGCTGAGGGCATATAGAAAAGATGCTCATACTCTAAGCTGCTTTGATAACTATCAAACAAACCATTAATAATCCCTACATCATGACCTACCCCACCAATCGACCCACCAGATGAATTATGAGCAGGCATTTTATTGCTAGAATTTGAGGAATTATAACTGTCAGTGAGTTTATTCTGCTGGAGGCGCTCTCTAAATGTAGCTATAATAAATTTTACAAAGCCTCCCCCTGGCCCTCCACCACCTTTTCCGTCAGGAGAAGAACCTGATCCTTTGGGAAAGCTCTTGATCCAAGGGTAACTCTTTAGGATTTCCTTAAGATTCTTTTCTACAGCCTTGGGATTAGACTTTGATTCGCCAAAAACTTTTTTATCATAATAGTCTTTGCCACTAGTAGGCTTAAACGCAGTACTGCTACCTGGCACCCTTGAATTACGAACAGTAAACAGTCCTGTAGCTTTATGCCAATAGGCAGTACGGCCTCCGTTAGAGTGCTTATAAGAGGTATGATGACGTAATAACCAACGTGCAACTTCCCTAAATTGCCCTTTACTTTTTATAAGTCCTTTAAATTCTTTTTGCTCAACTACATGTTTATCATAGGCATGTTCTTGAATCTGCTTTCCTACCTTCCAGTCTTTGGTGATGTTCGATGCAAAATTTTTAGGAGGCTGATTAGGTCCTGAAGAGGCATCACCTTTACCAGCAGCCGTCAATAAGGGCCAAACAACAATCTCTTGATTTTTTTCAATATAAGCAAGTTGCCATTGTTTAATCCCAATGGTTTTGAGCCTATTTAAAAGTTGATGGTTTGACTCGGCGGGCTGTAGCGCGTTATAAATCTGACTGCCATTAAGAATTTGCAATAGTTTTGTTTGCTTTTGAACTGAAGCAAATAGAGGATAGGAATGGCAGGTCCAGAGCTGAATCGTATAACCATCTTTATCAGTATAAGGAGAAGTTAATGGGAATAAAGAGGTTGCTATTTCTTTGACTTTTTCCCAACTAATAGAGCTTATTGATGCTGCTTCACCTTTTGGCTCGGTACTACATGGAATAGCTTCATAGGAATTTAAGTCCGTAACTGGTGTTGAATTTGTTGAGATCATTCTAATTTAATTATACTCAGCGCGGTTTAATTGACCGTTTTTTCAAATTTCTGGAAATTTAAAGCCATTAAAGACTCGATATGTGCTTTATAATCCGTTTCGATAC